>NZ_JABXKI010000086.1:0-53784 GCF_017115095.1 Nostoc sp. NMS4
ATTTTCAATCGACTCTACATTTATATTATGCAGCTTAAATGCCGATTAGCTTATTTCAGTATCAACTGCTCTATTTTTGTGCTTCTACAGAGTATTTGACAATGAGCAAGCAATTTCTACCATCCGCACCACGTTCGTATACAACCCGGTCAGCCAACCGCCGCAGGAGAAACCATCCATACCCACCTACTTGTAGAGTACCTGGGGCTGGCTCTGCGATCGCATCTGGATTGAAAGGTTTTCCATAATCCCAAATTCTAATCTCTAGTCGGTCAATCCACAGATAAACGTTAATTTCAATGGTTGTTTCTGGGGGTAAAGCATGATGAGCGTGACGAACAGCGTTGGTAAAGCCTTCTGCTAATGCTAAATTGAGGCGATCAAGTTGGGTTTTTGACCAGCCAAGTTGAGACAAGTGTTGCAGACAAAATTGCTCAAACCATTCTTGCACCTGGTTTAAGAGCCTGAGTTCGCTCTTAACAGTCAGATGGTCTTGCTGCACTATACTAAGCATTAACTGTGAGTTGAATATAAGTAAACCCAAGTTGCTAGTTATTAAATTCTGCACTGTTCGCAAAACTTCTCTGACATAAAAAAATCTAAATTGACATATTCTATGTACCAAAATACAAAACATGAATGATTTTGGCATTCTGAGGGTTGTAACTAGCAACTTACGTTAAGTAAGTAAGAAATGTTTGTATTTGTTGACTATCCGCTTTTTTGTTCAGAATTTAATTCTGTTAGCGGATAGCTAAGGTTTAGCCCATTCTGGCTTCTGATTTCTGAATTCTTTCCTGTTAAAATTGACGCCTGTTGATTGTTTTCAAAAGCACATCTGCATCTGCTCTTGAAAATCACAGGCGTCAAAGCACTTTGTAGTGACTAATTTAGAATAGTCCCAAGGTCAAAGATTTGTCCAATGGCAAAGCAGCACCGATACCCAGCCATAAGGTGACAAGAGTACCAACAAGGAATACTGTGGTTGCAACTGGACGGCGGAAGGGGTTTTGGAACTTATTCACGTTCTCAATAAAGGGAATGAGGATTAGCCCAACTGGTACCGAACCCATTGCTAACACTCCTAAAAGTTTGTTAGGAAGCGATCGCAAAATTTGGAAGACTGGATACAAGTACCATTCTGGCAAAATTTCCAATGGTGTGGCGAAAGGATTTGCTGGTTCACCGGTCATTGCGGGATCTAGCACAGCTAGAGCCACAATCGCAGCGAAGGAACCCATGATCACGATTGGAAAGACATAAAGTAAGTCATTAGGCCAAGCTGGTTCACCATAGTAGTTGTGACCCATGCCTTTAGCGAGTTTGGCTCTTAACTGAGGATCGCTCAGGTCAGGTTTTTTTTGTGTTGACATTTTGAAATCTGCTCTCCTGCTTAAGTTAAATTAAAGCATTTGTAAAAGCTATCAGCTACTAGGCAACCAACCCAGACGGCAGCATTTGTGTCTATCTCCGGTCAGCCGCCTAGAGGTTTTCTACAGCTTTCGGCTCCAGATACAAGTAGTTGTTTTTTGGAACTTATGTGCAATTGATTTCTTGTGTTTCATAAGTTTAAAACAAACAACTCGATCTGAAAACTGACAAATGTTGCCTTTCGCTAATAACTGAGATTACAAAGGCCCGGAAATGCCTTGCTTGCGAATCATCAAGAAGTGAAACAGCATGAATACCGCAATCAACCAAGGTAGTACAAATGTGTGTGCGCTGTAGTAACGAGTTAGTGTTGCTTGACCAACACTAGAACCGCCGCGCAACAGGTCGGAAATCAGAACTCCCACCACGGGAATCGCTTCTGGTACGCCGCTAACGATTTTCACAGCCCAGTAGCCAACTTGATCCCAAGGTAGAGAATAGCCGGTAACTCCGAAAGAAACGGTGATCACAGCCAGGATCACACCACTTATCCAGGTCAGTTCGCGGGGCTTTTTGAAACCACCAGTCAGATAAACCCGGAAGGTGTGCAAAATCATCATCAATACCATCATGCTGGCAGACCAGCGATGGATAGAACGAATTAGCCAACCGAAGTTTACTTCATTCATGATGTACTCCACTGAGGAGAAAGCTTCAGCGACTGTTGGCCTGTAGTAGAACGTCATGGCAAATCCAGTGGCAAACTGGATGAGAAAGCAAACCAGGGTAATTCCACCCAGGCAGTAAAAGATATTGACGTGGGGAGGGACGTACTTGCTAGTGACGTCTTCAGCGAGTGCCTGAATTTCTAGGCGTTCCTCAAACCAGTCGGAAACGTTGGCCATACAATCTCAAGTTCCTAAAAGTCGGTTGCGGTTGATAAATCCCGAAGTTCTGAATCGGCAAAAGCTTTCACTCAGACTTCTCTCCCAACTAGTAATTTTGGGATTTTAGTAAAGGGGAGTTTTTTTGTTTGCTTTTGGGCTTTTGGCGTGCTAAGAGACTTCAGAAACTTTACACTCTGTAAAGATGGAATATATTGCGATCTCTTTACGCCCCTACACACAAAATGGTGGACACAAAGTAGATTTTATCCTTTGGTGAGTGGATACGATGCATCAGTTGACTGAACAACTTGATGAGAAAAATGCACCACTTCTATAAAAAAAGTAACATAATCGAGAGATAGATTTCATCAACAACAGGGGAAGTAGGGATTATCTAGGCAATTTGGGTTGAGGTGGAATTGATAATGGGGTTCATGAACAAACAAGTCTTTCGGGTTGGATTTTCATTGTTAATGGCGTTTTGCTTGGCGTTGGGTTCGCTCACTCAGCCGGCAGTGGCTTTGACCGGCGAACAAAAACTGGTTTCGGAAGTTTGGCGAATTGTTAATCGCACTTATCTAGATGAGACATTTAATCATCAAAATTGGGCGGCTGTGCGGCAAAAGGTTCTGGAGAAGCCACTGGCAGACTCAAATGCCAGTTATCAGGCAATTGGGAAGATGCTCAAGAGCCTCGACGATCCTTTTACCCGCTTTTTAGATCCAGAACAGTACCGCAGCTTACAGGTTAATACTTCTGGGGAACTGACTGGGGTAGGATTGCAAATTGCTCTAAATCCTGAGACTGGGAAGTTAGAAGTAGTAGCTCCAATCATCGGTTCACCGGCAGATAAAGCGGGGATTAGACCACACGATCGCATCCTCAAAATTGAAGGCGTTTCCACAAAAAATCTTACCCTTGATGAAGCTGCAACCAAGATGCGCGGTCCGAGTGGCAGCCTTGTAACTCTGGTGATCGAACGGGATGGAGAGGCAGAAACGGAAATTAGACTGACACGCGATCGCATTGCTCTTAACCCTGTGGTTTCAGATTTGCGTGTTTCTGCTGAGGGTACACCCATTGGCTACCTACGTCTTGCACAATTTAATGCCAACGCTTCCACAGAATTGGCGCACGCTATTTCTAGTCTAGAAAAAAAAGGCGCTGCTGCCTACATTCTAGATTTACGAAATAATCCTGGGGGGTTATTGCAATCAGGAATTGAAATCGCCCGTCTGTGGTTAGACTCTGGGACGATCGTTTACACAGTTAATCGGCAAGGCATTCAGGGTAGTTTTGAAGCCTTTGGTCCAGCGCTGACGAAAGATCCTCTGGTGATTTTGGTGAATCAAGGAACTGCTAGTGCTAGCGAAATTCTCGCCGGCGCACTTCAAGATAACGATCGCGCCCAGTTGGTAGGCGAAACTACCTTTGGCAAGGGCTTAATTCAATCCTTGTTTGAATTATCAGATGGTTCGGGCTTGGCTGTTACCATTGCTAAGTATGAAACTCCTGAACACCGTGATATTAACAAACTAGGTATTAAGCCAGATAAAGTTATTTCCCAACCAGCCATTAACCGCGAACAGATTGGTACTGAAGCTGATTTGCAATATCAAGCAGCAGTCGAACTTTTAAAGAAAAACTCGGTGGTGGCGGGGAAAGCGTAAAAAGTTAGGAGTTAGCCTTGTTCCCAGTCATAGACTGGGAATGAGCGAATAATTACTAATTCATAATTAAAGAATGGCATTAATTTTGAATTTTGAATTCGGAGCGAAGCGACGTGACTGAGACCACCTCAAATCAGATTCGTTGGAATAGTGCCGATTTAGAACTATTTCCTGACAGCGAATGGAAACGTTACGAAATCGTTGCTGGAGAATTGTTTGTGAGTCGCGCTCCACATCTAGGTCATCAAGACTCTGGGGGTCGTATTTATGCACGATTATTATTTTGGTCGGAAGAAACCAACCTGGGTAAGCCTTTTTTTGCCCCAGGTGTGGTGTTCTCTGATGTAGATGACGTGATTCCTGATGTGGTATGGGTGAAGCAAGAACGCCTAGCTGGAATTGTCGATGAATCTGGACACCTGACTGCTGCACCAGATTTAGTTGTGGAAGTCCTTTCTTTGGGTAGTCAAAATGAGCACCGCGACCGCGAAGTGAAACTGCGGTTATATTCCCTCAACGGTGTCCTGGAATATTGGATTGTCAACTGGCGACTCCAGCAAATAGAGGTCTATCGGCGGGATGCGGGACAACTCAGGTTGGTAGGAACGTTGCGATCTGAGGATGAACTCACATCTCCTCTAATACCTGGTTTCTGCTGTCAAGTCGCCCGTTTTTTTTGAGATTCTTTGTCATTGGTCAGCTTAACACAACTGCGATTTTCTAGTTTATGTCGAGAACGGTAGCTGAATTACAAATTCAGTTCCTTTGCCAAGTTGGGAATTTACCGCGATCGCTCCGCCATGTTTTTCGACAATAATTTGCCGGGCGATCGCTAACCCTAATCCCGTCCCTTTACCGACAGCTTTCGTAGTAAATAAATGGTCAAATATTTTTGATTTGACTTGTTCACTCATTCCCTTACCATTATCAGCGATCGCAATTCTAACTAGATTATTTTCGATTGATGTTGTAATCGTAATGCAGTTAGGATTGGCTTTGATTTCTTCAAATATGCATCCGGTGTTAGATTCATCTAAGGCATCAATGGCATTTGCTAAAAGATTCATAAATACCTGATTTAATTGACCGGGGAAGCATTGAATTTGAGGCAAATTACCGTAGTTAGTGACAACTTCAATGGTAGGACGTTGTTCATTGGACTTGAGACGATGTTTCAAAATTAAAATTGTGCTATCAATACCTTCGTGAATGTTAAATGGCACTTTGTAGTCTTGATCGGCACGAGAGAAAGTACGTAAACTGGTGCTGATGTTTTTCAGCCTGTCGCACGCCATAGACATAGAATCAATCATCTTGGGCAAGTCTTCTAAGCTATAATCCAAGTCGATTTCTTCAGCGTGGTCAATAATTTCATCACTTTTGTTAGGTAAACTTTCTTGATAGATTTTCAAGTGTTCGATAATATCAGTAAACGTTGGTTTAGCTTGTATGAGACTGGCAGAAATAAAACCGAGGGGATTATTCATTTCGTGAGCTACCCCTGCGACTAAGTTACCCAATGCTGACATTTTTTCACTTTGAACAATTTGTAATTGTGCCTGTTGTAAATCTTGCGATTTTTGCTGCAATTCGGCAAACGATCGCTCTAGCTGTTGGGAATATTCTAGCGATCGCTCATAAAGTCGGGCATTTTCCAGAGAAATCGCAGCTTGAGCGCAGAGTAAATTGAGTAGTTCGATGCGATCGCTCGTAAACGCCCCCGTTGCTAAATTATTTTCTAGATATAAAATGCCCAGCAACTTACCTTGATGCAAAATGGGGCTACACAAGATACTTTTAGGCTGCTGACGAATGATATACGGGTCATTGGCTAAGATCAGATCAGCCGTCGCATCAAGCAACACAGCAGTCTGTCTATCGTGCTTCACTTTATAAATCAGCTTTAGGGGAATGTCCTGACTGTCCTCAACCAGAAGGCGCTGCAACACGACTGGCTCCGAACCCTCAATAATTAACCCTTTGATCAGCAGGCAATCATCTCGCAAAAGCATAAATACACATTTATTAGCCCCTGCATTTTCGATGACGATCGAAAGCAACGATGAAAGCAGTTTTTCCAGTTCGATTTCGCCTGAGATAGTTTGGGAAGCTTTGAGAATAGTTTTTAAATCTAGGGCATCCGAAACACTGCTAATGGTAGAAGTGACCGCAAAGGTGGATGTGACACTCCCCAAGGCAAACATAGTTTCGCTAGTTGATAGAAGAGAGACCAGAGAACGGGTTTGCTCTAGGATGGGAGCAAGCACTTTGGAATAGCGTTTTTCCAAGTCGGCAATCTTGGCTTTTGCACCCCAACGAGCATAACAATAGTAGGCGTTTGTCATGTATTCTTGGGCAATGCGCTCTTTGCCCCAATGGAGGTAGAACTTTGCCGCGAGTTCGTTAGCAAGTGCTTCTTCTTGAATATATTCGTTGGCTTTGGCTCCAGATATAGCCTTGTCGTAAAACTCAATAGCTTCAGCTTTTTGTCCTAAGACTCGACATTTTTCAGCTTCTACCAAATCAACTTTATGCTGGTGATTCATGGGGGCAAAGTGCGCCCAATGCTGTAACTGGGTTTGGTTTTGTGCCACCCGCTCTAATACTGTTGATGCCTCGGCTGACGGTTGACTCAACAGTTCCAGAGCAATCAGAGAATCATAGAAATAAAAGGCAGGTTCGCCGATCATTCCTGCAGCAGCCCTTAAATAGTTTCTGCCTAAGAGTGCATTGTTGTTAGCTTGTTCAACTTCCCCAAACAAAAAGCAAAGGGTCAGCTTATACAAATAGAATAAATGCAATCCAAGTAGGTCATTTGCCGACAGCAGCAGGGGCAGAAATTCCGTCTCTTGCAAGGCTGACCCAGACAAAATACTAGGATGCGACCCAACTCCCAGTAAGTTTAGTATAGATTGCCAATCGATCCGGCAGTAATTGGCTGTGGTCAATTGATTAACTTGCACCAAACCATTGTAGTAGGTGCGCGTAGCCTGCTCCAAAGTGTCCAGGGGCTGACCACACCAAAAAGAATTCATACAGAAACCGTGTCCAGTATATCCAACAAATTCCAGGTTTCCGACTTCTAGACCAGTCGCATAGCCCTCCCTGAAGAGTAGTAACGTTTCTTTGATGTGAGCTTTGCGGTGGTGGAGAAACCCTCCTAGTAACAGTAATACTTCAGGTTTACTCGCTTTAGCATGGAATTTTAAGACGACATTTAATGCCAACTGAGCAAACTGTGTTGCTAAATCTACATCTTGCAAGAGATTACAGAGAATCCTGCCATAGCAAGCATAGTTATGAGATGAAATAGCTATGTTTCCATACCGTAGGGATAATTTGACTGATAAGAAAGTCAGTAAGAGGAACAAGGGAGAACCACAGATGCTAGCTGGTGGGATGAGGCTGCTGGCAATCTGGATAATGGCAATTTTGTTTGCATCACTCATCATCGGGAGGTGAACAAACGTTTCAATTTTCCTGTCGCCAATTAGTTCGCTAATCTCTTGGATTGACTGTTGAATATCCTCTGGCGTGGGTGTTTCTGGAAAGGTGACACCCATCTGTTGCAGGATCTGGATGCCGATCGCAATGGCTTCGGTCAGTTTACTTTGAGAGGTATTGACTTGAATTCTAATCTGGTAGACATTCACCTTTTCTAGCAAAGAGTGTGCCTGAGCAATGACCGTCTCAATGAACTGTTCCATCGCCTCAAAGTCACCGCACAGCATCGCCAATTCCGCCGCATCGTCATGGAATGATCGAGTCATTTCATATTGTTGCTGCCAAGCATTTTCTCCCAGCAATGATAATCCAGTGCTGGCATATTCACGCCCTGCTTGATAGGCTGTGGCACTTTTGGCTTTGCGACAGGCAATCAGATTAAGCCCAGCTAGTTCATCTCGTTCTGTTTGTTGGCTAATTAAAGCAGTTCCGTGATTTAATTGATTGACTATTTCAAAAATCCGGTCAACTCTAGCTTCTGAGGAAATCTGTTGTAAAAGTAGTTGCCCGATTTGGTAATGAGTCGTCTGTTTTTGGTCATCGGGAATCAGAGAATAAGCAGCTTGTTGGACGCGATCGTGTAAGAATTTGTATGTAACAGTCTCTTGATTTTCCGGTGTACCTGCAAGAGTTTCTTGCCCAACATAAAACTTATAAACATCACTGAGCGGTAAAATTAATCCTTCTTGTAATGCTTTCCACAAATCAGCAGCCGCCTCAATTGTCGATTTTTGCGAAACAATTGCCAAAGTTGCTAAATCAAACTGATTCCCAATACAAGCAGCTAATTGCAAGACATTTTGAGTTGATTGTGGCAGTTTTCGCAATTGAAATGCCATAAAAGCCACAACGTCATCTGTAACTGCTTGAGTTATCACTTGTACAATATCACATTGCCAACAGCCTAATTCAAAATCAAATTTAATGAGATTATCTTGATGCAATGCTTTGAGAAACTGGGTTGCAAAGAACGGATTCCCTTGAGTTTTTTGAGAGACTAATTGAGAAAGAGTCCATGCCAAATTTTCTGTACATTTGAGTGTGTCAGCAACTAACTGATTTACTTGCACTTGACTCAGTGGTGCTAAAGTAATCGTGTTAATTGTGGCTTGTGCTTTTTGAATTTCACTCAAAGTTAACATCAATGGATGTCCTGGGTTGACTTCGTTATCACGGTACGCACCAATTAACAAAAGATACTTTGTATCAGCCATCAATAGCTGCATTAACTTCAGCGATGCTGAATCTGCCCATTGCAAATCATCTAAGAACATCACTAATGGATGTTCTAAGCTGGTAAAAACTTGGGTAAATTTTTGGAACAATAAATTAAATCTATTTTGTGCCGCCGTTCCTGATAATTCTATGGCGGGTGGTTGTTCACCAATAATTCTTGATAATTCGGGGATAACTTCAATAATTACCTGTCCATTGTCTCCAACAGCCTCTAATATTTGGTTACTCCATTGTTGGATTTGGGCATCACTTTCGCTTAAGAGTTGTCCCATTAAATCCCGGAATGCTTGCACAAATGCACTAAAGGGAATATTCCGTTGAAATTGGTCATATTTCCCTTTGATAAAATAACCACGTTGGCGCACAATTGGTTTATGAACTTCGTTGACAACCGCAGTTTTACCAATTCCTGAAAAACCAGCTACCAGCATCATTTCTGTTGCACCCAGGCTGACTCGCTCAAATGCATCAAGTAATGTTTGAACTTCGGTTTCTCGTCCATAAAGTTTGTCGGGGATGATTAAGCGATCGCACACATCCCGTCGCGCAATCTCAAAGCCTTCTATCTTACCAGAAACTTGTAGCTGATGTAAACAATTTTCTAAATCAAATTTCAAACCTAAAGCACTCTGATATCTATCTTCCGCATTCTTCGCTATCAATTTCATCACAATATCTGAAATTACTTGCGGAATCTCTTCCCTGTTTGCTAATGCAGTAGGCATTTTAGCAATATGAGAATGTACCAACTCCATCGGATCGTCTGATTGAAATGGTAAAATTCCAGTCAGTAATTCGTAGAATGTCACACCTAAAGAATAAAAATCAGTTCGGTAGTCAATCCCCCGATTCATTCTGCCTGTTTGTTCCGGGGAAATATAAGCGAGTGTGCCTTCTAACACATTAGGATTGATTAGTGTCTGCGTTTCCCGTGGCAGTAAAGATGCAATACTAAAGTCAATTAATTTAACTTGTTTGGTTTCGGGATTAATTAGAATATTGGCGGGTTTGATATCTTTGTGAATAATTCGCTCTCGATACAATATATCTAAGGTATTGCAGAGTGCGATCGCTATTTCTAAAAAATCTTGTACAGACGCGATATATCGTGTCTGGACAGAGGTGAAATAATTTTTGAGAGAAATCCCCCCAAAGTCTTCCATCACTAACGCATAACCATTTTGGTAGGGTTCTAGGCTGTAGGTTTGGACGATTAGGGGTGAGTTAAGATTTTTAGCTATAGTGTACTGATTGCGAAACGACAAAAGTTCGCTGAAATTCGGATAAGGATTTTTCAGCAGTTTAATCACTACAAGTTTGTGGTCAGTCTCTCGATAACCGCGATAAACTTGGGTTCTGGAACCATTGTAGAGTTGTTCGCTGACTTGATATCCGGGAATACTGACTTTTATACTTACCATGCTGCTAAATCCTGAAGATTTCCATATTTAGTATTCCCAGATATCTGAAGTTATTTACCAAAAAAAGCGAAAAATTATACCGGAATTGCAATGATAAATTCTGTACCCTCACCCAAAACTGAGTTAAAACTCAATTTTCCGCCGTGGGTTGATTCGACAATTTGACGAGCGATCGCGAGTCCTAATCCTGTACCTTTACCAACAGCTTTCGTCGTAAATAAATGGTCAAATATTTTTGATTTCACCTCTTCACTCATCCCCTTTCCATTATCCGCAATGACAATTTTAACTAGATGATTTTCTACTGTAGTTGTAATTATAATGCAGCTATGATTAGCTTTAATTTCTTCAAAGCTGCGTCCGTGATTATATTCATCCAAGGCATCAATGGCATTTGCGATTAGATTCATAAATACTTGATTTAATTGTCCAGGAAAACACTCAGTCTGAGGTAAATTACTGTACTTAGTTATCACTTCAATTGCTGGACGTTGCTCGTTAGCTTTCAGACGATGTTTTAAAATTAAAATCGTGCTGTCGATGCCTTGGTGAATATTAAAGGGTACTTTATAATCTTTATCGGCACGGGAGAAAGTTCGTAAACTGGTGCTGATATTTTTCAGGCGATCGCACGCCATAGTCATGGAATCAATTATCTTAGGCAAGTCTTCTAAGCTATAATCCAAGTCAATTTCTTCGGCATGGTTACGAATCTCATCACTCACATTAGGTAAGGTTTCTTGATAGAGTTTTAAGTGTGCAACTACATCAGCGATGGTAGGTTTAGCTTGTTTGAGACTGGCAGCAATAAAACCGAGAGGATTATTCATTTCGTGAGCGACACCAGCAACTAAGTTACCTAGTGCAGACATTTTCTCACTTTGCACCATTTGTAATTGGGCATTTTGCAGATCGGTTAGCGCTTGTTCTAAGTCAAGTGATTTTTGCTGCAAGGCAAGTTCAGCTAGTTTGCGATCGCTAATATCTATCTTTATGCCATCCCAGAGGATCGAGCCGTCGGCTTGCCGTTCCGGTCGTGATGCCGCTTGTACCCATTTCACAGTGCCAGAGGTCGTAATAATCCGCCATTCATGCTGAAATGGCGTAAGGGTCTGGGTAGAATGCATAATTGCCTGAGTGATGCCTTGGCGATCGTCAGGATGCTCTAGCATCCGAAAGTCTCTGATTCCTGTCAAGAACTCTTCAGGTGGCACTTCATATAAATCGGCACAGCCTGGACTAACGTAGGGAATTGAAACAGAACCATCGGCAGCGACACGGAACTGGAAAATAATACCAGGTACGTTATCCACTAGTTTCTGAAAGCGGGCTTTGCTGGCACTCAGTTCTACCAGCATTTGTTGGGCTTGCTCATAAAGTTGGGCATTTTCGATGGAAATTGCGGCTTGAGCGCAGAGCAAATTGAGCAGTTCGACGCGATCGCTTGTGAACACCCCCGTTACTAAATTATTTTCTAGATATAAAATGCCCATCAATTTACCTTGATGCAAAATCGGGCTACACAAGATACTCTTAGGCTGCTGACGAATGATATAAGGGTCATTGGCTAAGGTTGGATCGGCAGTTGCATCAAGTAGCACAGTAGTCTGCCTGTTGTGCTTGACTTTGTAAATCACTTTCAGGGCAATATCCTGACTGTCTTCAATGGGAAGGCGCTGCAACACCACTGGCTCCGTCCCCACGGTAATTAACCCTTCAATCAGCAAACGTTCGTCTCGCAAGAGCATTAACACACATTTATCGGCTCCCGCATTTTCAATGACTATAGAAAGCAACGATGAAAGCAGTTTTTTGAGTTCGATTTCGCTTGAGATACTTTGAGAAGCTTTGAGAATTGCAGCTAAATCTAAAGCGACAGAGACACTGCTACTACTAGAACTGGCGGAACTGCTGGAGGTGACACTTCCCAATGCGAAGACAGTTTCATTAGTTGACAGGGGAGAACGGGTTTGCTGGAGGATAGGAGCAAGCAGTTGGGGATAACGTCTTTCCAAATCGGCAACTTTAGCTTTAGCGCGCCAGCGAGCATAGCCATAGTAGGCGTTCGTCATGTATTCCTGGGCTATGCGCTGTTTGCCCCACTCCAGATAAAATTTTGCTGCCAGTTCATTGGCTAAGGCTTCTTCGTTAATAAACTGATGTTCTTTCGCCAGAGCAATAGCTTGGTCATAACAATCAGTTGCAGCAATTTTTTCACCCAAAATTCGATGTTTTTCAGCCTCCACCAGATACCATTTATGCAAGTGGTTCATCGGAGCATTTTGCGCCGATTGATGCAGAACTGTTTGATGGGTTTGCACCTGAAGAAGAATGTCCGCTTGCTCTGCCTCTGGCTGCGTAGGGAAGAGTGCCAGGTACGTTAGCGCAGCATAAAAATGGAAAGTCGGAATATGAATCGTTCCCGATACTGCGATCAAATAGGACTTGCCTTGGGTAATGTAGTCGAGGGCAGCGTGATAATTGCTAAAGTAGTTAGCAAGTAGGAGTTTCTGTATGTAGGCAATAGCGATCGTTGTCAGATCGTTATTCTGGTGGTGCTTGGGCAGCATCAGCGTTTCATCGTAGAAAGTGCCAATTAAGCGATCTGGTTGGCTCACCGTTTCTCTTAAATGCTGCACCGTTTGCCGCACCATGTCGATATAAATATGCGCGGAATCTTGTTTCACCTGAGCTAGGGCAGCACCGTAAACAGACAATTCGGTTTCCAAGTTATCCAGGTCTATACCTCCGAAAAGCCCATTACCGACAGAACCGACTATGCTGTAGCCAGAGGAGAGAAAATCACCTGTTTCCATGCCACTCGTGTAGCTATCTTTTAACGTCGTTATCGTTGCCAAAAGCGCTTGTTGGTGATGTTGAATAAACACCCCAAACAGGTTGAGAGTCATAGACTTCATGGACTGAGCATTCAACCGTTCTAGCAATGAGAGTGCTAACCGACCAAACTCGTAGCCGATTTTGATTTCGCCTAAAAAGCCACACAGCACCATGCCATGAATCGCATATCCTGCCACCGAGGTGGGTGCATTCCCAAACTGGAGCGACAACCGCACCATCGCCGCGCCCAAGAGGGGTAGTAAACCTGGCATTCCCTGGAGGACGGGTGAAAACAGCGCACCTAACAGTTGCATGGCGGCGATCGCGGTGCGATCGCTCATCATGGGTAGATCGACCAGCCCAGCCATCTCTCTACCGCTTAGTTGCTCCTTCAGGTCTTGTAACGCTTTCCCGATCTGGGCTTCGTCAGGTACACTCGGTAAATCTACCCCTAATTGACTTAGTGCATCTCTTCCCACCGCGATCGCTTCTAATATTTGACTTTGAGACGTTTGTGCCGCAATTTGAATTTCGTAGATTTTCACTTTGTCAAAAATCGTCTGCGCTTGCTGCAATACCAATGTGGCTTGCTGTTCCATGCCCGCAAAGTCACCATTCAAATAGGCAACTTCCGCAGATGTAACATACAGTTTCAGAGCCAATTCATACTGATATTGCCAGCAGTTTGCATCGAGTAGCTTAATCCCTGTTTGCAAATAAATTCTTGCGGCAGTGTATGCTGTAGAATTTCTGGCTTTCTGTCCCGCTTTTAAGTTAAGTTGAGTTAAGGCTTCGAGTTCATGCTGTTGAGTAATTAACTCAATTCCTAAATTCAAATGCCCGACCAGATCGAACACTTTTTCCTCAAGCGCTAACTCGGATAAGTTTTGTTGGAGTAACTGGCCTATTTTGAAATGAGTTGCTGCTTTTTGCTTATCGGGAATCAGAGAATAAGCTGCTTGCTGTACTCGGTCATGTAAAAATTTGTATGTAACTGTTATTTGTCCATCGCCTACTAATGACATAGGCGCTTCTCTACGAGATGCTACGCGAACGCTTTCGCGCAGGGTATGAGTATTGACTAATAACGAATCTTGATAAAACTTATAAACATCACTAATCGGTAAAATCAACCCTTCTTGCAGCGCTTTCCACAAATCCGCAGCCGTATCTATCTCTGATTGTTCGGAAACAATTGCTAAAGTTTCTAAATCAAACTGGTTGCCAACACAAGCAGCTAACTGCAATACTTGTTGAGTTGATGGTGGTAATTTTCTTAATTGCAATGCCATAAAGGCCACAACATCATCTGTAACCGCTTGCTGATTTATTTGTGCAATGTCACATTGCCAACAGCCTAACTCCAAATTAAATTTAATCAGATGTTCTTGATGCAATGCTTTGAGAAACTGGGTTGCGAAAAACGGATTACCTTGAGTTTTTTGATAGACCAATACAGAAAGTGTCCATGCTAAATTTTCTGGACATTTCAGTGTGTCTGCAACTAACTGATTTACTTGCTCTTGGCTCAGTGGTGCTAAGTTAATTGTATTAATCGTTGCTTTGGTTTTTTGAATTTCACTCAAAGTCAACATTAATGGATGTGCTTTTGTGACTTCGTTATCTCGGTACGCACCAATGATGAAAAGATGACCTGTATCAGCCATTAATAGCTGCATTAAGTTCAGTGATACCGAATCTGCCCATTGCAAATCATCTAAAAATATTACTAAGGGATGTTCTGCACTGGTAAAGACTTGGGTAAACTTCTGAAACAATAAATTAAATCTATTTTGTGACGCTGTTCCTGATAATTCTGGTGCTGCTGGTTGTTGACCAATAATTGTTTCTAATTCGGGGATAACTTCAATAATTACCTGTCCATTTTCTCCAACAGTATCTAATATTTGGTTTTTCCATTGCTGAATCTGTGCATCGCTTTCTGTTAGCAATTGCCCCATTAAATCTCGGAAGGCTTGCACAAATGCACTCAAGGGAATATTCCGTTGAAATTGGTCGTATTTACCTTTGATAAAATAACCGCGTTGCCTAACTATTGGTTTATGAACTTCGTTGACAACCGCAGTTTTTCCAATACCCGAAAAACCTGCTACCAACATCATTTCTGTTGCACCAAAGCTGACTCGATCAAATGCTTGGAGTAGGGTTGATACTTCGGCTTCTCGTCCATAGAGTTTATCAGGGATGATGAAGCGATCGCACATATCCCGTTGCCCAATTTCAAAACTCTCGATCTTACCAGAAACTTGTAACCGATCTAAACAATTTTCTAAATCAAATTTCAATCCCAACGCACTTTGATATCTGTCTTCGGCATTTTTTGCCATCAATTTCATCACGATATCACAAATAACTTGGGGAATCTCTTCTCTATTCCCTAAAAGTGGTGGCTGTTTTGCAATATGAGAATGTACCAACTCCATTGGATCGTTTGATTGAAATGGTAATTCTCCTGTGAGGAACTCGTAGAAAGCTACGCCTAAAGAATAAAAATCAGTTCGATAGTCAATCCCTCGATTCATTCTTCCTGTTTGTTCTGGAGAAATATAACTAAGGGTCCCTTCTAATACATTGGGATTTACTAGTATTTGCGTTTCCCGTGGGAGTAAAGATGCAATACTAAAATCAATTAATTTAACTTGTTTGGTTTCGGGATTAATTAAAATATTAGCGGGTTTAATATCTTTATGAATAATCCGTTCCCGATACAATATATCTAAGGTATTGCACAATGCGATCGCTATTTCTAAAAACTCCTCTAGAGATTGTCGCCTTCCCCTAACTCCCCAATCCTTGAGAGAAATCCCCCCAAAGTCTTCCATTATCAATGCATAGCCATTTTGATAGGGTTCCAGACTGTAGGTTTGGACAATCAGAGGTGAGTTGAGATTTTTAGTAATGGTGTACTGATTGCGAAACGACAAGAGTTCGCTGAAACTCGGATAAGGATTTTTTAGCAGTTTAATGACTACAGGTAATGAGTCAGTCTCTCGATACCCTCGATAAACCAGAGTTCTGGAACCATTGTAGAGTTCTTCACTAATGCGATATCCGGGAATGTTGACAAGAGTGCTAACCATATTGCTAAATCCTTGAGGTTTCCAGATTTAGTATTCCCAGATATCTGAAGCTGTTTCGCAACAAGAACGATAAGTTATACCGGAATTTCAATCATAAATTCTGTACCTTCACCTAAAACCGAGTTAAAACTCAATTTCCCGCCATGTTTTTCGACAATAATTTGCCGAGCGATCGCGAGTCCTAATCCTGTGCCTTTACCAACAGCTTTCGTCGTAAATAAATGGTCAAATATTTTTTGTTTTATCTCTTCATCGATACCATTAGCATTATCGGCAATTGTAATTTTAACTAGATGATTTTCTACTGTAGTTGTAATTGTAATGCGGTTTAGATTTGTTTGAATTTCGGCAAAACTTCGGCCAATATTTGATTCCTCTAAGGCATCAATGGCGTTTGCGATTAGATTCATAAATACTTGATTTAATTGTCCAGGGAAACACTCAACTTGAGGTAAATTGCTGTACTTAGTTATTACTTCAATTGCGGGACGTTGCTCGTTAGCTTTCAGACGATGTTTTAAAATTAAAATCGTGCTGTCGATGCCTTGGTGAATATTAAAGGGTACTTTATAATCTTTATCGGCACGGGAGAAAGTTCGTAAACTGGTGCTGATATTTTTCAGGCGATCGCACGCCATAGTCATGGAATCAATTATCTTAGGCAAGTCTTCTAAGCTATAATCCAAGTCAATTTCTTCGGCATGGTTACGAATCTCATCACTCACATTAGGTAAGGTTTCTTGATAGAGTTTTAAGTGTGCAACTACATCAGCGATGGTAGGTTTAGCTTGTTTGAGACTGGCAGCAATAAAACCGAGAGGATTATTCATTTCGTGAGCGACACCAGCAACTAAGTTACCTAGTGCAGACATTTTCTCACTTTGCACCATTTGTAATTGGGCATTTTGCAGATCGGTTAGCGCTTGTTCTAAGTCAAGTGATTTTTGCTGCAAGGCAAGTTCTGCTAGTTTGCGATCGCTAATATCTCGCATCACAACCACTGCACCCAGTTTATTGCCCGAAGAATCGAAGATTGCTTGTCCGCTAGCTAACAAAATTCTCCTCAAACCATGCTTTGGTGCAATTATCATTTCGGCATTTTCGACGATTTCCCCTTGTAAGGCGCGAAACAGAGGAATTTCCGTGGTTAATAGGGGTGTTTGCCCATCTGGTTGATAGAGATCGAAATGTTCTGCCCATTGTTCTGCTGCTAATGATTCTACTGGTAAGCCATGAAATTCACGAGTTGCTTTGTTAAATAGAGTCAATTTACCACTAGCATCGCAAACAACAATTCCATCGGTAATATTGTGAATTATGGCATTCAAAAACTCTCGTTCTTTGGCTAGAGATGCTTCGGCCTCTTTGGCATTGCTAATATCAATCATCACCCCATCCCATAGGATAGCGCCATCAGGTTGTCGCTCTGGCCGAGCAGTAGATCGAACCCATTTCACTTTTTCTGAAGGTAAAATAATCCGACATTCTATTTCAAATGGTGTCAGAGTTTGGGCTGAATAGGCGATCGCTTCGGCAATAGCTTGGCGATCGTCAGGATGATTCATGTTGTAAAGGCTATGCGTCCCTGCCATCACCTGCTCTGGCTCTAACCCATACAAATCGAGACAGCCAGAACTAACATAGGGTGTTGAAGTTGAACCGTCCACCTCCAGACGGAATTGGTACACCATCCCAGGAATATTATTTGCCAAATTTTGGAAGCGGATTTCACTAGCTTGCAATTGTACTAGAGATTGTGCCAATTTTTGAGCATAGTTTTGAGAATTTTGGTAAATTCGGGCATTTTCTAGAGAGATTGCGGCTTGAGCGCAAAGTAAGTTTAGTAGTTCGACGCGATCGCTTGTAAAGGCTCCCGTTGCCAAATTATTTTCCAGGTACAATATGCCCAGCAATTTACCCTGATGCAAAATCGGGCTGCACAAGAGACTCTTGGGTTGCTGTTGCTGAATATAGGGATCGTTGATTAGTTGCGGATGCACCGTGGCATCAGTAATTACTGATGGTTGTAAGTTGCGTTTGACACTATTAATTAAGCTAACTGGCACATCAACAGAGTCTTCAACAGGCTGTGGGTTGAGCAACATCGGGTAAAAATCGATGTTTTGTACACCGCTTAAGGAAAGCTGTGCTAACGCCTGAACTAGCAACCTACCTGACTCCAAAAGCATGAATACACATTTATCGGCTCCAGCATTTTCAATCACGATATGCAGCAAGACTGAAAGCAGTTTTTCTAGTTCAATTTCCCCAGAAAGGGTTTGAGAAGCTTTGAGAATGGCTGCTAAATCTAAAGCAACAGATACGCTGCTACTACTAGAAGTGGCGGAACTGCTGGAAGTCAAACTCTCTAATGTAAAAATAGTTTCATTCGTTGAGAGAGGAGAACGGGTTTGCTGGAGGATGGGGGCGAGAAGTTGGGGATAGTGGCGTTCCAAGTCGGCGACTTTGGCTTTTGCGCCCCAACGAGCATAGCCATAGTAGGCTTGGGTGATGTATTCCTGGGCAATGCGCTGTTTACCCCAATCGAGGTAGAATTTAGCTGCTAGTTCGTTGGCAAGTGCTTCTTCTTGGGTATAGCTGTGTTCTTTAGCAAGAGCGATCGCGCGATCGTACAAATCGATCGCCTCGGCTTTTTCACCTATAACTCGACACCGTTCTGCGGCAACTAGCGCACAGCGATGAGCCTGATTCCTGGGTGCATGAAATGCCCACTCCTGAAGTTTTTCTTGATGGGCAAAGACCCGATTTAGAATGGCTGCTTGTTCTGTCTGACTAACAGTTGCATAAATCGCTAATTGCACCAGGGCATCGTAGAAGGAAAAGAGCGGAACGTGTATTAGTCCGACTGCTGCGCCCAAATACTGTTCTGTTAGACGGGCATTTTCTCGCGCTTGTTCATAGCGATGGAACAGATAGGAAAGGAACAGTTTATTGAAATAAATTTGACAGATTGCCAGTAATTGATTGGCTTCGAGATGAAGTGGAATCATCTCATTTTCATCATAGTATTTACTACACAAGCGATCGGGTTCGGGTGTAGGTTCGAGCAAATTGAGTACCGCTTGATAGTAAATACTTTGAATGTGCAAGTAGCCATCCTGACGATATTGCTGGATGACCTTGCGGTGCAAGTCCATCGTCTGTTTGAGGGTAGAAAGTTCTTGCCCAGTAAAATAAGCGGTGTAGTTGTGGCAGAAGAGGCTGAGGGCAAGATATTCAAGATCGCCTGTTTCTAATCCACAAGTGTAAGCTTGCAGAAACCCGTCCAGCGTGTCTTTTGCTGGTTCTCGCCAATGTCTGAGGGAGACGTTGAATCCAAAAATGGTTTTAGCCGCAAGCTTGGGGGCATTGATGCGCTGTAATAGGTTAATCCCTAGTTGTCCAAAGCGATAGCCAGCATCAATATCATTTAACATCGCCACCAGCATCACCCCGTACTGAACATAGCTATATGTTGACTCTGTTGCATTCCCGTATTGCACAGATAAATCGACTTGAATAAAGGTGAGCAAGGGTAAGACGTTTGGAGCAACTTGATAAGCAACAGACATGATGTTCGATATAATTGTCATTGCTGCTTTTTGCTCCAGTGCGGTCATTTCGGGTAAATCCAACAGTGATTCAATCGATCTGCTGCCCAAGAGTGTTTGGGTGTGTTGAAGCGCCTGATTGATTTCTATTTGAGTTGGTTGCTCTGGCAGATACACCCCAAGGTGTTTTAGAATTTCTCGTGCCAGCTGCAAAGCCTCTAGATATTGATTTTGGGCGATGCCAGCTTGGATTTTTACCTGATATGTAGTGACGCGATCGAGCCAGGAATGGCTATGAGTCAGCACTATCTCTGCTAACTGTTCCATCTGTTCAAAATCGGTACTCAGGTAAGCTGCCTCGGCTGCACCTTCATAAAGGGCGAGACAGAGGTTATATTGATTTTGCCAGCGATCGCTAGGAAGCAGATCGATGCCCGTCTTCAAATAAGCGATCGCTGCACTGTAAGCCGTTGCAGCTCTGGCTTTACGTCCGGCAGCAAGATTTAACTCAGCGAGTTCATGGCGTTGGGATGGTTGGGTGATCAAAGATTGCCCGACGTTGAGATGATTGACGATATCAAACAGTTTTTCGCCCCGATCTCTGAGTGAAGTCTTCTGTAACAACAATTGCCCAATTTTGAGATGAGTTGCTTGTTTTTGGTCATCAGGAATCAAAGAATAGGCAGCTTGTTGGACGCGATCGTGTAAGAATTTATAAACTGTCATTTGTCCTTTGTCATTTGTCATTTGCAAATGACCAATTACCAATGAGGAATCTTGATAAAACTTGTAAACCTCATTGATGGGAATGATAAATCCTTCTTGTAATGCTTTCCACGAGTCTGAGGCAGTTTCTATCTGCGACTTTTCAGAGACGATCGCTAACGTCGCCAAATCAAACTGATTGCCAATACAGGCTGCCAGTTTTAAAATATCTTGAGTGGTGTCGGGCAATTTCTGAAGCTGTTGGGCCATAAATTCCACCACATCATCGGTAAGAGCCAGCGATCGCACTTGCGCGACATCACACTGCCAAAAACCTACCTCCCAATCAAAGGTAATCAGCCGATCTTCATGTAGCGCTTTCAGAAACTGAGTCGTGAAAAAGGGATTACCTTTAGCTTTTTGATTAACTAACTCTGTCAACGGCAATGCTTGGCCGGTTGTACAACTAAGGGAGTCAGCAATTAAATGGTTGACATCTGCTTGACTCAAGGGAGCTAGGCTTAAGGTATTAATACAAGAAGATGCAGATGCGTGTTTAATTTCATCTACAGTTAACATCAGTGGATGAGCCGCAGATACCTCGTTATCGCGGTATGCACCAATAATGAATAGATAGCCGTAATCGCTCTGAGACATTAACAACTTCAGCAAATTCAGCGATGCCGAATCTGCCCATTGCAAATCATCCAGAAATATTACCAAGGGATGTTCTCTGGTTGTGAACACCTGAATGAAGTGTTGGAATAGCAGATTGAAACGGTTCTGGGCTGCACTACTTGAGAGTTCAGCGATCGCAGGTTGTTTACCAATTATCTGCTCCAGTTCAGGAATTACCTCGATCAGAAGTTGCCCGTTCTCTCCAACTGCTGCTAGAATTTTACTCTGCCATTGTTGGAGTTGAGTATCGCTTTCAGTCAGCAACTGTCCCATCAAATCACGAAAGGCTTGCACAAAAGCAGATAGAGGAATGTTACGGTTAAATTGGTCGTATTTCCCCTTGATGAAGTAGCCGTTCCACCGGACAATGGGCTTATGCACTTCATTAACGACTGCGGTTTTGCCAATACCAGAGAAACCCGCCACCAACATCAGTTGAGAGCTACCATTGGCAACCTGGCCAAATGCCTCTAATAAAGTCTGTACCTCCGATTCCCGTCCGTAGAGTTTTTCGGGGATGAGAAAGCGATCGCTAATATCGCGCTGTCCTAAATCAAACCAGGTGTGTTTGCCTGTTTCTCGCCACTGTTCTAAGCAGGTAACAAGGTCGTGTTTGAGTCCTAGCGCACTTTGATACCGGTCTTCGGCGTTCTTTGCCATCAGTTTACGGACAATCTCGCCCAGCATCAAGGGCAAATCGGGGTTAAAATCGCAGAGCGCAGGGGGAAGTTTTGCAATGTGACAATGCACCAATTCCATCGGTTCATGGGACTCAAAGGGCAATTTTCCGCTCAGTAATTCAAAGAAAGTCACACCTAACGAATAGAAATCACTGCGGTAGTCAATACCTCTGTTCATCCGTCCGGTTTGCTCTGGCGAAAGATAAGCGAGGGTTCCCTCCAGTCCATTGATGCCTTGGATTTCCTGGGTTTCTCGTGGTAAGAGTGAGGCAATACTAAAGTCAATCAGCTTGATTTGTTTGGTGTCAGGGTGAATTAAGATATTGGCTGGCTTAATATCTTTGTGAATGACACGCTGTTGATGTAAGTGATGTAAGGTGTCTAGCAGTTGCAGAGCAATAGGTAAAAATTGCTCTAATGTTAGTGTTTTTCCTTGGGTAAATTGCCGCAAAGAAACACCACCAAAGTCTTCCATGACTAAGGCATAGCCATTGAGATAGGCTTCCAAGCTGTAGGGTTTGATAATGCCGGGAATATCTAGGTTTTTAGCGATGGCATATTGGTTGCGAAACTGGACTAATTCGCTAAAAGTTGGGTAATCTCGTTTTAAGAGCTTGATGACAACTGGTAGGCGTTGGCGAAGCCCACCGTTCGCGTAGCGTCTCGCAGAGAAGGTATCGCCTTCTCGAATTGCCCGATACACTTGAGTACGAGAACCTGAATATAGTTCCTCGATGATTTGGTAGCCAGCGATTCTTAAAGTTCCATCAACTTTTGCGCTCATAAACTTTTACGAGAATTTCTTTATACTAGCCTTATAATTCCCAGGACAATATCTTGGTTAACAATTGGCATTGAGAATTGGGGAGATGAGGGAGATGAGGTAATACTGTTCGGTTAAGGCAAGAGACGGCGATTCATCGCGTCTTTGTAATTTAGAATTTTCATCAAAAAACCTTAACCGAACCGTATTGGGAGATGAGGGAGACAAGAAGATAAACAAAACTTCTAACTCAGCACCTCATGGCGATCGCTTTTTGATGATTTCTCACCGAGATTGTTAATTTTGGATCGAGTCGAGTTAACCTACCTCTAAAGGGGCTGTATCCCCAGCAAAGCTGGTAAATCGAGAGAGGCGAGCTGTTGATAAGCTCGATCTATGGTACGCTTACCTCTGAGAAAACCTGTATTAGCTCCAGGACAAATATACTGGAGAGTTTCTGGTGTAAAACGTTCTAACAAGAATCGAAGACTCTGAATTTGCCTTGGCCAGTGAAAAGTTTTAGCTGTCCGTAATGGTACTAGTTTACCATGCTGGTTAGGGAGTAAATGACGACCAGAAAATAATATACCTCCAAGTTCGCTGTAGTAGAGACAAGATGAGCCGGGAGAATGGCCTGGTGTCCAAATTACTTGTGTTTCCGTATCAATAGTAAATTCTTGCCTAAAGGTAGTTACGGTTAAACCTGGTAACAAATACGCTTCTTGTTCTTGAATCAGCACCTCGCAGCCAAAGGTTTGCTGAATTTCAGCAGTCTTGCCAATAGCACCGCGATGGGTGAGGAATAACCAACGCACGCCTCCATGCGCTGCTAAAAAATATTGATTTGTTTGTTCTAGTGCAGGGCAATCTATGAGGATATTGCCTTCATTTCTTACAATAAAATAAGAGGTTCCCCCTAATGTATCCCGATTGGGTGGAAAGGCAAAAATGCTCTCTTGTGCGAAGTCCGATTGCAGAGAACCTCCGCTCAGAACTTCGTCAGGGAAAATAGGGCGTGGCGGCTTAGTTGTATGGCTTCGCTGTTGAGGTAAGGGGAACATAATAAAATAACTGACTAGGGACTGGGATTGAGGTCTGCCTTGTAGTTAATGCTATGGTGCTGAAGCTACTAGTGGGGCGTTTTGTCAAAATTACTGAAGATAACATGCTATTTTGGTTTCTGTTTATCCTCCTGCTGGGGCTAGCTACTTATCTAATGGTGCAGCGCAGCGTTGCTCACATCACCCGCACACCAGTATGGTTGTTGTGGCTGGTTTTAATGACACCAGCATTTCTGTTGAGTGGATGGACGCTCATTTACGGGGCGAAACCACCACCGCCGCCAGGACTAATTCTCTGGTCGGTATTTGTCTGCACAGTGTTGTACTGGATGTTGTTTCAATGGGGTCGTCAAGCACCAAGAGATACACAGACCGATGAAGCCCAAACCCAAGCCTCAGAATCACCACCGACTATCCAGCCTACCCCAGAACCAATGGTGCGTCCTATTGAACTAACGGAAGAAACCCAACTGCGAAATTGTTTTCCTTGGTCTGTATACTACGTTCAAAATATTGAGTATCGACCACAATCTGTGATTTGCCGTGGTCAGTTGCGAACTAAAGCCAGCAACGCTTACCAGCAGATTAAGGCTAATATTGAAGCACAATTTGGCGATCGCTTCTTGCTGATCTTTCAAGAAGGTTTCAATGGCAAACCTTTCTTTGTGCTGGTTCCCAATACTCAAGCTGCTAAACAGACAAATCCCGGACGCAACCAGGAACGGTTAACTCGCCCAGGATTAGCGCTTGTACTACTAGCAGCTACTTTGCTCACTACTACCTTGGTGGGAGTAGAAAATACTGGTGTTACTCTGCCGCCTATCTGGGATATTGGATCTTTGTTCAAGCTTCTCTCTAACCGAGATGTCCTATTTAAGGGATTGCCTTATGCTTTAGGACTGATGACTATTTTGGGCATTCACGAACTTGGGCATTATTTGACAGCTAAATTCTACAAGATTCGCTCGACGTTGCCTTACTTTATTCCTGTACCTTTCTTCTTAGGAACTTTTGGCGCATTTATTCAGATGCGTAGTCCCATTCCCAACCGCAAAGCTTTATTTGATATTAGTATCGCTGGGCCAATTGCAGGTTTTGTTGCCACTTTACCATTGCTAATATGGGGCTTGGCTCATTCTGATGTGGTTTCTCTGACTGAAAAAACCGGACTTTTAAATCCTGATGCTCTCAATCCTAAGTATTCCATCTTATTAGCGCTACTCTCGAAGTTAGCTTTGGGAAGTCAGTTAACAGCAAAATCAGCCCTCGATTTGCATCCAGTTGCAGTAGCAGGTTTTCTGGGACTAATTGTCACAGCCTTAAATTTAATGCCTGTGGGACAATTAGATGGAGGTCACATTGTCCATGCGATGTTTGGACAACGAATTGCGATCGTCATTGGTCAAATTGCCCGCGTGTTGTTGCTGTTACTTTCTTTAGTTCGGGAAGAATTTTTGGTGTGGGCGATTATCTTATTATTTATGCCCTTGATTGATGAACCTGCACTGAATGATGTCACTGAATTGGATAATCAACGTGACGTTTGGGGGTTATTGGCAATGGCTTTATTGATTGTAATCATTCTGCCATTACCGCAAGCGATCGCTAACTTTTTGCAAATTTAAAAAACTCCCCCTTTCTGTTAAAACGTAAAAGTAGTACGAAGTACACCTACAGTTGTTGTTTCGTTTCTGCTGTCACCTTCTGGGTTAAACAGAACAAATGCACCAGGGGTGATGCTGATATTATCACTGACTTTCACGCGATAATACCCTTCTAAATGGTAAGGAGTCGCTCGATTGTCACCAAGTTGAGCCGAACCACTAGCATCAGTACGGTAAAGGGGTTGACCAAAAATAATCCCCGCATTATTCCCTGACTTGAATAAATCTTGAAAGTGAACTCCCACCATCCAACTTGTAAAGGTGGTGGAAGCATTGACGCTACTAGAAGAAGCATCAACAAACAAGGCTGCACCATAACCAGACAAGGCTATCTTGGGAGACAATCGCCATGTTACCGTACTCCCAACAGAGTCGAGCGCGACCGGTGTCCCAGCCGCAACCCCTCCTAAAGCACCAATATCATCACTAACTAATCCTGTACCCAAAATATTGATTTCGTGATAGCTGTGGGCATAGTTGAGAGCAATATCAAGAGCGCTACTTGGCTTCAAGGTTAACTGTGCGGCTACAACACTACTACCACTAAACAAACCTGCTCCCAAAGGTGTAGTAGAAACTCCTGGTACTGCCTCACTAGCAGATTTTTCGGGTAAATTGGCATTTACGCTGCCGTATAAAGCTCTGAAATCCAAATTTGGCGAAATATTAAAAATAAATCCCGCCGCCGATGCCAAACCAGTACCCGAAGTTCCACCAGAAACCCGTAGCACAGGATTCAAGCCGGCGAAACGAGATATTGACTCTTGCCCTTCACCATAAAAAGGCGTAATTGCTGGGAAAGCATCTGATGTTTCCGCCGCAGTTCCCGCAAACAAGGTTAATTTCTCAGCGACGGGAAAGATATACAGTAATTTGTAAAGCTGAACACTGTTTGCACCAACACTCGACAAAGTATTGACATTTAACCCCGGAAATTGTGGCTCAAAACTGGTACGTGCGCTACTCGCACTTAAAAGCGGCGCAGCTAATCCTAAACTTTCTTGTAGGCTACCCTGTCCATTGGCTCCACCCAAAAAGTTATAAGCTTGCAATCCAGTAATTAATAAATCTTTACCAGTAAAGCTCGTGGTGAGATTTAACCGCACTCTATTTACTAGGATGATATTAGGATCGCTCTTATTAGGAGCGCCGCCGGTAGCATCAATAGCAGCAATAATGGCCTCACCATTAAGTTTGGTAGTAGTAGAAAACTGATTTGCTTGTAGTTCTGCTGTGCGTTCTTCTACAGCATCGACTCGACCCCGTAATGTTACCAATTCCGCAGCAAATTGTTCTTGTAGTTTCTGCAACTTGGCTAAATCTTCTTTTTTGACCAATTCAGCAGTTGATGTAGTAATTAGTTCATTGATTCGAGATAAACAAGCATTTAAGCCAGCCGCAAATTCATAACGAGTCATCGCCCGATTACCCCGATAGGTTTGATTGGGATAACCTGCGATACAACCATAGCGTTCAACTAAAGATTGTAGTGCTTGAAAAGCCCAATCTGTCGGCTGTACATCAGACAATTGGGATACGGATGTTACTTGTGCAAGTTTGTCTGATGCTTGAGATGAGTTTGCAGATTGGGCTGTGATTGTCTGTAAAGAATTCTTAGCAGAACTAAACTCTAAATCTTTTTGGCTTTCATTAGCTATCAGTAATTTACCAGAAATAGCATTGGCTAAATTGCTTTTGTGAAAATCAACTTTCTCATGGCTATCAACATCTTGATAAATTACTAAGTTTTTATTGCCAATCTCTAAATTAGAAATGGCTTGTACTGGTGATAACCCAGAAATTAAGCATAAAAAGCCTACTCCCCCAGCATAAGCTAGTAGATATTTTGCCATGATAACTCCCAATCTATATCTGAACTAGTGACAAACTTAATTGCGATATTTCAATGGTATTGATAAGTAAATTTAAAGTATCTTTAGCAAGATAGTCTTGTTAACTTTAAAATTTGCATATCAGAAAAGTTATTTCTGATTTGACTTATCAAAACATCAGTTTATATCGCAAGTATTAAATTATAGTAAATACTATTTTTGCAAAGAATTAACAATTAGTACTATTGATAATTTTGATAATTACTATTGACAAAATAATAATTAGAGTAGTGTGCTTTTATGGTATCGGATATAAGATAAACAGTTATTAAATATAGCAATCCTAAATCATTGCTGAATAAGCAGATCCCCGACTTCTCTAAGAAGTCAGGGATCTAAGTCTTTTGATTTGAACGAAATCAAATTTGAATTACCCAAAGGGGTTTATCTTTTTGCTAATTCTGGAGTTCGCCCCTTTAAGCCAATCATCAATTTCAGCATAAATACTTTTAATACAGGTACTCGCTGCAATAACCATAAACCGAGGCGACGAACTACCACCACAGGGAAGAAATTATTAGAAAACATCCGATCTAACAAATCGGTGAAACCTAAAATTGTCAGATTCTCTAACTTGCGCCAGCGTTCATAACCTTTGAGAATCTGAATATCGCCAATATCTTTACCCGCCTTGTGCGCTGCTTGAATTATTTGCGCCAAAGCTGCTGCATCCCGAATACCCAAATTTAAACCTTGTCCGCCGACGGGATGGCAATTGTGCGCCGCATCACCAATTAATGCTAGTCGAGGGAGAACATAGCGATCGCTTTGCATGAGTTGCACCGGAAAAACAAAGCGATCGCCTAGCAATTCCAATTTCCCCATGCGATCGCCATAGCGACGGCTGAGTTCTGCCAAAAATTGCTCGTCGTTTAAAGCACACAAAGCTTTTGCTTCTTCATGAGGCGCAGTCCAGACAATGCGGCAACGGTTCCCCGGTAGAGGTAAAATCGCAAAGGGGCCGCTAGACCAAAATCTTTCGTAAGCGGTGTTATTGTGGGGTTTTTCTGGTTTGACAAATGCTACAATACAAGATTGCCAATATTTCCAGCCAGAAGTTTTGATTCCAGCCGCTTGGCGAATTGGCGATCGCGATCCATCTGCTGCTACAACTAATTTGCTGCGAACTGTGCTTAACTGATTGGCAATTTTGATATCAATGGCGACTATATTCTGCTGGTATTGCGTATTTACCACTTCCGCCGGACACAGATAAGTCACATTTGGGCAATCTTTGACAAAATCTTGCAACGGCTGCAACAGTGCTTGATGTTCCGCCACATAACCCAATTCTGCTGTATTTATATCATCTGTAGTAAATTCCACCACATTAGGAGAATCGGCATCCGAAAGGCGAACGCGGTAATATTTGGCTATTTCAGGCAACATTTTGTCCCAAACGCCAATACCTTGATAAATTAGCGACGAAAGCTGATGAACAGCATAAGCTTGTCCCTTAGCTACCGCCGCAGATGCCACTTTCGCCTCAATTAGCAAAATACTCAAACCAGAATCTTTTAAAGCAGAGGCTAGAGTTAACCCAATAATCCCACCGCCGACAATTACCAAATCATATTCATATCCCCGCTCATTTGGCGGTGTTGGTTGAGGGGAAAGAGTTTGCTCAAGCTGCGTTATGGTCATTGTTAAGTTAGATTACAGCGTCTTAACTATTATTTTGACGCGATCGCGCCTCCTTGAGCAACTTTAAAAGCTAAACTAAGCATTTCTTCCTTCTCTTCCTTTGTGTACTTTGCGTCCTTTGCGGTTCGTTTCCCTAATTTTGCATAAACCCTAAATTATTTACTAACTCGATAAATTGGTCTAACCTGACGATAAGTATTAAGTAAGCTGAGAAATTTCTTACCATCAAAATTTATCGGGTCAACTTTTTTACCAGAACGGTCTACTAGATGGTGCGTAGTGATGCGATGATCTGGAACTTGACTTTGAGCAATTAACCAAGCAAGAGAATGATATTGAGCTTCCGTATAGCCGCTATGGGTTTGTTCGCTGCTACTGTCATAACTATCTGGCGGTGTTTCTAAAGAGACGTGATAAGCAAAATTATTCACAGATGCGGGCAAATTCGGATTAGTCTGCACAGTTTCCACTCCCTCGGAACCATCAAATACTGAGTTAGCTGCACCAAAAGCCCGCTTTTCTGGCGGTACTAGATAAACCACCGTTCCGTCTAACTTGACTAAAGCGTGGTAACTTGCTTGCACACCTTCATCAGTATGGGCTACTTGAAAGAAATTAACGGCGCTGGAAGCAGAATAACCAGTTTCATGGAGGACAATAATCGGTTGGTTGTGGAGAGTTACACCGTTCACATCTTGGGCGTACCGTTCTCCATAGTTACTGGGGTCAACCGAAGCAACTTGATAACTAGGTCTGTAGCGTGCAAAAGCTTGAGTAGTTACATACCTTGCTACAGTCTGGTTAATCTTGACTGGGGACTTGATAACATTTTGGAATTTCTTCTCTGGCTCTTTCGCCGATTGGAATTGCGCCTGGGGATATGGACTGAAAGCTGTAACCTGTGGATTGGATATACGGGATATTGTCGGATTGTTGTGTAATTTTGTCGCTCGTCCAATTAGCAGCACTACGATTAGAGTGGCGAACATCAGCCAGATTAGTAGCACCCTAGTCACCCAGTCTGTAAACTTCATTTTTCTAATACCCGTAAAAAGGTAGATATTAATTTATAGCTAAACTGGCGTATCCTTCGTAGAGGCGCACTTCTGTAAACCCCTACAGTTTATGGTATCCAAATAATAATCGCTATAATACCTTAATTCTAGTCAAATATACCTTGATAATACCTGCAATAGTGCTGTTAAAAGCTATTTAATTTCAATGCTGTGGGTAGTAGCAAAAAAATTTGTAGGTTGGGTTGAGCATTGCTCAACCCAACCTACATCTAATCCCGCATTTCTCACAAGCTCCCCTGCTCCCCTCGCGGGTGAAGTAATAAGTAATAAGTAAGATTCTTTACTCATTACTTATTACTTATTACTTATTACTCTTTACTTATTTAATTAATGAGATGTGGTGAGAAATCCAGGTAATGCACTATTTTAGCTGTGTCACGCTAACACGGTTTAGTTAATAGTTTGTTCGATCGCAGGAATGAGCTTATGGTCTCAAGACTCAATACCGGATCTACTAATTATAATGGCGTAATCCAATAAATAATACCTCGAATAGTTTGTTTTTTAAAACCAAACAGAGGTAAACTTTCTTCAGATAAACCCACATAAGTCCAATGTGGAACATCATTTTCTACTGTTTGAAACCAACCATTTTGATTCAGAGCTTTTCTCTGTTCTTTAGTGCCTATGCGTAAATCAATCGCTAGTCCTAAAAGATGTTGTGAAGTTCCGGGAGGTGCAACTAAACCGAGAATTTTTGTTTCTTTACCCTGTTGAACTTTTGCTAAAACTTGATTGTTAGCATATTTATTCCAAAATTTTAAATTAGTGTTGAAAGTGCGAGTACAATCACCAGAGCCATAACCAGATTTTAGCGGAATCTGTTGCTGCGATCGCGCTTTATTTAAAGCATCAGCCGCCGATTTTTGCAAATAACAGTCGTTGGTGCCATCAATATTACCCATTGTTAAATTAGTTTGAAATTCTTGGGTTTCTTGTTCGTTGGCAAAGATATCTTTTAACGGCAGTTTAATCCCAATATCGGGATTTACGAATACTGCACCATAGCTTCGCAGCAAAGTATATTCATAAGTACCAGGCTGGGGAATTGTGGTTAATTTTCTAGCGATCGCAGATAAAAAACGCTGTTGAGGATTTAATTTGACATCGGGAATAAATGGTTCTGATGTTGCCTTTTTAGAGCTATCTGTACAAGGTAATGAATCGTTAATCAAGCATTCTTGTAATGGTTGAGCAGTTATAGCAACTTTGTGGTGGGTAATCTCATTGCTAGCTACTAATACAAAAACTATCAAGATAACTATACTGATAAAACTTGTCTTTCTAATAAACCTACTAATATTTTTTTGATTTGGAAGGGTGAGTTTCATTTTTAAATAATTGCTTAGTGATTCAAGAATAAAATTAAGAATATTTGAGAAAATATCTATGATTGATCATTGAAAATCACAGATGATTTCTCGGCGTTGAGCTATAGTTTCATCCAATTTAGATAAAATATTTAATACATACCAGTTAGAAATTAATTGGTGCTGGCTAACGATATGAACAATAGCTGCGATCGACAACCCGGAACGTTGTCACAAATTTTAAAAAGATGATATTTTTCCCATCTTAGTAGAGTTAAAAAATGGAACCTTGCCTTTAATTGAGTACTAGTAAATTTGATAACTTTTTTATCAGAAAGTTACATCCATGAAACCACTGGAACAGTTAAAATTGAAAAGAACTCTAAGCTTGCCGATCCTGTAAGTATGACCATGCACAATTCCGTTGAATTCCAAGACGCTTTTGATGTCATAGTCGTCGGTGCAGGTCACTCCGGTTGCGAAGCGGCTCTCGCCTCTGCACGCCTCGGTTGTCGTACCCTGCTATTGACGCTCAACTTGGATAAAATCGCTTGGCAACCTTGTAACCCAGCAGTAGGTGGCCCAGCCAAATCTCAGTTGACTCATGAGGTAGATGCACTCGGCGGAGAAATTGGTAAAGTAGCAGACCGCACCTATCTGCAAAAACGTATCCTCAACTCTTCACGGGGGCCTGCTGTTTGGGCATTACGCGCCCAGACTGATAAGCGCGAATATGCAGGGGTGATGAAAAATATTGTTGAGAACCAAGAAAACTTGACAATCCGCGAAAGTATGGTAACAGATTTGGTGCTGGGTGCTAACGGTGAAGTCATTGGGGTTGAAACTTATTTTGGTGTCGGGTTCCAATGCAAAGCAGTCATCTTAACAACCGGCACCTTTTTGGGAGGCAAAATTTGGGTTGGTAACAAATCAATGCCAGCCGGACGTGCTGGAGAATTTGCAGCTGAAGGATTGACACAAACCCTGAATCGCCTGGGATTTGAAACCGGTAGACTGAAAACTGGAACCCCAGCACGGGTAGACAAGCGATCGGTAGATTATAGTAAAATGCTCATCCAGCCAGGTGATGAAGATGTGCGCTGGTTCAGCTTTGACCCAGATGTGTGGGTGGAACGGGAACAAATGCCTTGCTATATCACCCGCACAACCGCCGAAACCCATCGCCTAATTCAAGAAAATTTACACCTGTCGCCAGTTTATGGCGGTTGGGTGGAAGCCAAAGGGCCGCGTTATTGTCCCAGTATTGAAGATAAGATTGTCCGCTTTGCCGATAAGGAAAGCCACCAAATCTTTATTGAACCGGAAGGAAGGGATATACCCGAACTTTATATTCAAGGGTTTTCTACAGGGTTGCCAGAAAATTTGCAGTTGCAAATGTTGCGGACTCTCCCCGGTTTGGAAAAATGTGTGATGCTGCGTCCGGCTTATGCAGTGGAATATGACTATTTACCAGCAACTCAGTGTTACCCCACACTGATGACTAAAAAGATTGCAGGGCTATTTTGTGCTGGGCAGATTAACGGCACCACAGGTTATGAAGAAGCCGCAGCTCAAGGACTGGTGGCGGGAATTAACGCCGCTCGATTTGTTCGCTCTCAAGAAATGATTGTGTTTGCCCGCGAGCAAAGTTACATTGGGACGCTAATTGATGACCTGTGTACAAAAGACCTGCGAGAACCTTATCGGATGCTCACCAGTAGGTCAGAATACCGATTGCTATTGCGTTCTGACAATGCCGACCAACGCCTGACACCCTTGGGACGAGAAATTGGTTTAATTGACGATCGCCGTTGGGATATGTTTACTAAAAAACAGGGTAATATTACCACAGAAAAACAAAGATTGCAAGTCACACGAGTTAAAGAACATGATGAAATTGGAATAGCGATCGTATCTGATACCCAACAAGCAATTAAAGGTTCAATTACTCTCAACGACTTATTGCGCCGTCCCGGATTCCATTACGTTGAACTCGACAGGTTCGGATTGGGAAACCCCAACCTCAACCGAGCCGAGAAAGAAGGCGCAGAAATTGACATCAAGTATTCTGGCTATCTTGCTAGGCAACAAAATCAAATTGACCAAATTGCTCGCCAAGCCCACCGCCAGTTACCTGGGGATTTAGACTACACAACAATTGATACTCTATCTATTGAGGCACGGGAAAAGCTGACTCACATAAAACCACTTACTCTTGGTCAAGCTGCACGTATAGGTGGTGTAAACCCAGCAGATATTAATGCCTTATTATTATATCTAGAATTGCGTAGAACCAAGAGCCAGCCAGAGTTTCCAGCGTTAGCTTAACACAAGCTTGATAAAGACTGAGTATAGTAGTAGGGAGAGAGATTGGTATGATAGATGACATAACTATTAGTACTGGCATCATCAACAATCCCCAGATGAAAGTTGAATTTAATACCAACACTCAATCAACTTATCTCAATCAGATGAGGGATTGGATGTTTCATTATTCAGGAGGCAGAACGCAGGAGTAACCCACGCACAACTGTATAGGATTGGGGCAAGACCGGAGGCAAAGCTGTTCCACTCTTTGTATCTCGCTCGACACGTCTCAATACAATTCTGATTTTTAATCCGGTAAATTACTTAGAACTAAAGTTTTTTATTCATACTTCTTTCCTCCAGTAAGAATTGCCCTCTACCTGCTGCCTCCTCTGATAATCCTAATTTCCAAGCAGTGTCTATGAAACAAGTTTCACCACCAAGTATGAAAGAGGGACTGGGGACTGGAAACTGGGAACTGGTATTTTTACTCAGCACTCAGCACTCAGCACTCAGCACTTTCTAGGCAGTAGGGGTGGCGTTTCCTCATCCAAGCAACAACCCAGAACGTCTATGTTACAAGAAGCCAGCACCCGTCTCATAGTACCAGAACCATCAGAAGACTTAATCACCAACGAGCCTTGGTCGATAGAAAACTATGCTGATGGCCTAATGGATGAACTCTTTGCCGATATCGACTACATTCTGGATGCTAGTGGTAATCTACCTTCTCAAACTGTTAGGCACGGTAGTCAGAACCGATCGAGCCACTCTGTTGCTGGAGTTTCCGCCCAAGCTCAACGCCAATCGCCTCCAGAATACGTCCCTCTGCAAACAGTTACGATACCACAGATTATCTTACCGAACACACTGAACCAACCAGTGCAGTCAGTTGTTCAAGATAACCACAAGCAATTGAGTACCGTTGTATTTGACACCGCCACCGTTAAATCAGTTAATAGAAAGCGCCAGAAAAATAGTCAGGTTTTGGGCAAACTGCTGATTATCGGCACAACTTTAGGCGTGGCGATCGCTAGTACGATCTACTTGGTGCAGTCTGGAGTCGTATATCTTTTAAATAACAAATTGCCTGAGTCAGCGCTGACAGTGCCGCAACCGCAGTCACCGGTAAAACCAGAAATTGAGGCAGAGTTAGTTGACTATATGCTGCAATCACTGGCAGTTATAGATAAGCAAGAAGTAAAAAGCAATCAAAAATCTTTCAGTCCAAGATTCTCCAGTCAGGCAAATACTAACCAAATAGCCCTTGGTCGTGAGCAAGTAACTGGTAATCTACCAGCACTTCCACTTCTAGCTAACAATACACCGCCAGCCCCCAACCGTTCTGGAAGTGTTGTTGAGCGCATCTACGTTCCAGTTTATCAAGCTCCGTCACCAATGCGCTACGCCCTTCCAGCCATTCCGGGGACTCCCACACTTTTACCACAAGTTCCCAGTGCATTACGGGCATCTCAACCTAATGTTGTGAAAACTGCCCTGAATACAGTGCGACAAGCTGCCAAGCCTGTGACTGTCAATATGCTAGCTGCTGCTGTCAGAGCCGAACTCAAACCTGTGGCGGCCAAAACAGCACCGATTAGCGTGCGCCAAACACCCAAGCCTTTACCTGCATTACCAGTAGTTCCATTGCGTGCTGCACTCGCGCCAGAGTCAGAACCAACTATTACCCAGGAACAAGTATATCCGCCAACTGCGATCGCAGAAGCTCCAGCTCCGAGTAATACCTTAGAGGGATTGCTAGAGTTGGGGAACAAATCAGCCGCTTTGTTTAAAATCGATGGCGTGACTCGCCGGATCAATATGGGTGAAAACATCGGCTCAAGCGGTTGGACACTAGTAGATGTCAGTAATGGCGAAGCAGTTGTTCGACGTAACGGCGAAGTGCGATCGATTTACGCCGGACAGAAATTATAAATGTTTTCAGCCACTGCCTGGGTTGAGGAGGGTTTAAAGATTAAACTCATCTATCACCATTAACAGTACTGCGATCGGCAATAATTGATTGAAATAATTTGATTGCCCCTTTATAGCCTTAACATTATCAGCTTTATTGGCAGCAAGATCGCTTTTACCTATACCAGACTCTAGTAACTATTGAGTGACGATTATAGCATTTTTTTGTGAGGCTGCTTTGCGTCTACGTTTTTCTTTATTATACTTAGATATCCTTTAGCGCATCTTCATACAGAATTGGTAAGCTGAAAAACATCTAAATTGAATGTAATGAATTTCCCTACCTAAAGAGGGTTCACAGAAATAAATTTCAATGTTAGAACTATAACTTGTGTTTATAGTTTCACTACGGTGACTATTTGAAAACCTACATTTTGCACATATCTTGCTTAACCAAGATATATTTAACTAAAAAAAAGTTAGTTTGCTAATTGATGTAATCCTCAAACTTCACCAATATGAAACAACCTAACTATTTTCAAAATACTTCTAAAAATTCTTTAAGAGAAAAGTATCATCTTTACAAAGGCGAAAAGCTGAGTTGGCTTCAAGTAGCTCTCCGGCTTGAAAGCTCAATTATCTCTATAATTCTTCCTTGGGTAATTTTTTGTACTATTTATGGTACTCTCATATCATTTTTAGATCATTTAGGATTACCAATAGCATTTTCAGATTCCAACAATATTCTTACCAATGCTGTTTTAAGTTTTAATATTGGCTTTACATTACTATTAGTATTTCGGACAAATACAGCCCATGAGAGATTTTGGGAAGGTCGTCAATTATGGGGATCTTTAGTTAATACATCGCGTAACTTAACTCGTGGTATTTCGATAATAGTTAAAGAGAAGACACTGCAAGATAAATTAGAAAAGGAGGCAATACTTAGGTTAGTAACTGCTTTTGCAGTTGCAATGAAGTTACATCTAAGATCGGTGCCTTTAGACTCTCAGTTAGCATCATTAATATCTGAAAGACAATATTTGCAACTCCAGGAGAGTAATCATCCTCCACTACAAATTGCTTACTGGATAGGAGATTACTTGCAGTATCAGCATGACCGAAATTGTCTAAATGTCTATCAACTCACTACTCTGCATAACTGTGTAGATGATTTAGTAGATATTTTAGGCGGTTGCGAACGCATTTTAAAAACGCCACTGCCTTTGATATATACTATTAAACTTAGACAACTGTTATTAATGTTTTGTCTGATATTACCTTTGGAAATTGTGAGCTTTTTAAATTGGTGGACTGGTATAGTAATGGCTTTTGTAAGTTTCACATTATTAAGTATTGAACAAATTGGCTCAGAAATCGAAGAACCTTTTGGGTTCGATCCCAATGATTTACCTTTAAATGCAATTTGCAATACAATCTCAAACAATGTAGAAGAATTAATTAGGCTTACTTCTAACAATGTTCGTTCTTATTAAATCCATAAACTTTTCAAACCTCGTTTCCAGTCTCTGGCTGGAAATTATGATCCTTGCGGCTCTGCCGCAAGTCAAGAGGCGGAGCCTCTCAAAGGCATTCCCAGTCGGAGACTGGGAACGAGGCAATGTCTAAAAATCCTAGATAATACTGAAGTGAAAAATCCAATTGCTTAATAAATACTTCGCCAAGCTTTTACCGTCCCTTTACCAATTTCGCTATCAACAGTTTGACCGGCTTCCAATATTAGTCTGATATTTAAGTTCTCATCGGGAGCATTTTTTAAAGCGGTGGCTAATTCTTGACTGACAGCAAAAGTGCCGGTGGAACCGTCTAATTGAAAAACTTTTTCCCTGACCTTGAGCAAAAGTTTATCAACTTTTTTGGTACTCACAAACCTAAGATAGTCAGGTCTGGGATACACACGACCTGCGGTATAAAACGAAGACCTTGCTTGACTAGAATTTACTGTCACCAGTACTCTAATGCTTGAATGAGTCCACAAACTAATAACTTGCTTTGAACCCTCACGGTACAAATATCCACCTAAGAAGTTGCGGTCAAAAACCCCAAAAAGCTCGCCTTCAAAGGGATCAACAATTCTCACGGGTTTCGACCAAGGTACATCCATATCAGGCGACAGTCCTGCTGATTTGACCACTGGCAAATCGCTTGATGCTTGGGCAAAGTTAGCTACTTTTTGAAGAGTGAAAGCATCACAAAGTTGAGGGGAAAGTATAGCCAAGCTAGCCCCAAAAAGAAGAACTGGAATCGTTTGCGGTAACTTCATCATAAGTCAGGGGTATAATCTTCAACGAGTTCTTACTGCAAAACGGTTTGCCTCACTTCAATTGGTTCACCCGTCAAGCTAAAAGGGCGAACTTCGGTAATTTTTACCTTCACTAACTGCCCTTTGAGTTCTTTGATGTTACCAGTAAAAAAGGTCAAGCGATTACCGCCAGTGCGTCCCATTACCTGGGTTGGATCTTTAGGATTTTGGTCTTCTACTAAAACTTCTTCAATGCGTCCAAAGTAACGTTGCGATCGCTCTGCTACTTTCGAGTTTCCCAGATGATTGAGCCGTTGCAAGCGATCGCTTTTAATTTCTTCACTTAGTTGATTCTCCCACAAAGCGGCTGGTGTTCCTGGACGCGGTGAATAGGCTGCTGTATTCAACATATCAAAGCCAATATCTTCCACCAGTTTCAGGGTATTTTCAAACTGTGCTTCTGTTTCTCCAGGAAAACCGACAATCGCATCGGCACTAATGGAGGCATCTGGCATATACCGCCGAATGGTATCGATAATCCGGCGATATTTCTCATGGGTATAACCCCGCGCCATCGCTTTTAAAAGTTCATTATCCCCAGATTGAAAGGGAATGTGGAAGTGTTCGCACACCTTGGGCAATTCAGCACAAGCCTGAATTAATCTCTCAGTAAAATAACGGGGATGGCTAGTAGCAAATCTTAACCTTTCAACTCCTGGCACATCATGCACATAATAAAGCAAATCTGTAAAGTTGTGCAGATGCCGACCTTCCGGTGTCACTCCCGGTAAATCTCTGCCGTAAGCATCAATATTTTGACCGAGTAGAGTAATTTCTTTGTAACCTTGCCGTCCTAATTCTGCCATTTCCGCCCGGATAGCTGATGGCGTGCGAGATTGTTCAATACCGCGCACATTGGGAACCACGCAATAGGTGCAGCGTTCGTTACAGCCGTAAATTATATTTACCCAAGCGGTTACTGTACTATCCCGTCGCGGCTGGGTGATATCTTCAATAATGTGAACTGCTTCGGTTGCGACAACTTGATTGCCTTCAAACACCGACTCCAACAAATCTTTCAGGCGGTTGGCGTGTTGTGGCCCCATTACCAAATCTAATTCTGGGACTCGCCGCAATAGCGCTTCTCCTTCTTGCTGGGCAACACAACCAGCAACAATGAGCGTTAAATCAGGCTGCTCATGTTTGCGCTTTGCTTGTCTGCCGAGATATGAATATACCTTTTGTTCAGCATTATCCCGAATTGTGCAGGTATTGTAGAGAATCACATCTGCATGATTCGGGTCTTCGCACCACTCAAAGCCCATGTCTTCCAAAACGCCAGCCATGCGTTCTGAGTCAGCTTTATTCATCTGACAACCGAAAGTAGTGATGTGGTAGTGGCGTTTAGAAGTGGTCATGGGCAATTATGCTGAATCAGCGTAATGTATGTAAGGTTTATTTCTATTCTATAACGCTCTTAACCGGCTTCAGGAATGCTGAGTATCTCGTGCAAACATTAGCGGTGATGAAATTCCACCTCTTTCTCCAAAATCCTGATGTCATAGCTGCCAAAGAAATCATGACCCAGTAAGCCGATACTTGCTTTTGGTGCGATCGCTACTTGAAGATTGTTGGCTGTAATTCCACCTGCTGCAATAGATTTTACCTTACTGGTTGAAAATTCTACTTCACTACCATCGGCAATTTGGGCTTGCATTGTACCTGTAGTTTGTAGTTTAAGTGTATTCGCCATATCTTGAGTGATAATCGTTCCACTAGCACCTGTATCTACAATCATCTCAAAGGTTTTTTTCTCATTGAAGGTGACATCAATCACAGGAGTTCCACCAAAACGGCGTTTGATTGAGACTCGAAAAACTCTATTGTCTGAAGGTGCAGTTATTATATTGCCACAAATCCTTCCCAATCCAACGGTTTTACCAGAAGAAGTTATCATATAACACGCTCCTGGATCGTCTGCTATTGTCCGATGAGAGAATGCTAAAAATATCAGCGTCGGCATTAGTGCAATTGTAGCTAGATTAACGGTTGTAATCCAACGCTTCCAAGCATTCTTCATGTTATACTGCGCTCCATTTTTTCTGATTATTCTTAATAACTAAATTCATCATGGCGGCTGTAAAACATGGTGTTATAAGAACGGGGTAATTTGATATAAAAAATAAAGTTTTATCTTTTGTAAATAGATATTTAAAATAATTATGTTAGTTTTAAACTAGCTATATATATCGAAAATATGAAATTACATCTTACTCAATATATTTTACCTAGAATTACTGATTGAAATTTAAAGATTAGGTAAAGACATGATGAAACTACTTAGAGCCGATTCAATCTGACATACTAAGAAGTTAGATCAGAGAAATTTGTTAGCTTACTCAAAGCTTGCTGCTGCATTTACAGCAGTTGCAATCGCATTTTTAACAGCAATATCTTTTTGTTCTAAGATGATATTTTCACCATCAGTACGTGAAGCAACTACACCGCAAATAGCAGCAGCAGCAAAATTATATACTCCTGCCATTTTGAATAGTGTGCCGCATTCCATCTCGTAATTCAAGATATTCAAGCGCCGATATTCTTCTGTGATGCCATGCAGCGATCGCATTAAATTTGGATTGGCTGAATTAGTACGTTCTTGTCCTTCGTAAAATGTATCAACTGATGCCGTAATTCCGATGTAATGTTCAACCTTTAATTCTCGTGCAGCTTTAACTAAAGCGACTGTCAGAAACGGATCGGCTGCGGCTGGATATTCCACAGGTGCAATGTCATAAGCTGCACCTTGGCGACATAATGCTGCACTGCTAATAACAACACTACCGACTGGTATATAAGATTGAATTGATCCGCAAGTTCCAATGCGAATAATTTGTCTGATTCCTACTTGTATTAGCTCATTAACTACAATACTTAATGAAGGCGCACCCATACCACTTGTAGCTGATAAAATGGGGCGACCATTGGGTAAGTATCCTAGATAACTATTGAGTCCGCGATTTTCTGACAACACGCGTACATCTTGTAAATAAGTTTGGGAAATTAGGTGCGATCGCTCTGGATCGCCAGATAATAGAGCAATGCTGGGAGGCGATGAACCTAAATCGTCTTGTCCAAAGCCAATGTGATAGAAACGTTTATTTGGCATTCAATTTTGGATTTCAACTTTTAGATTATCTTACTACTTATAGCAATCCTAAATTATTTGTAAAAAGTTAGATTCCCAACTTCTTTAAGAAGTCGGGGATCTTTTTATTCATAACTCATTAGGATTACTATATAACTCCTGTTTTACTTAAAATCTCCTCCTTCCCATATCTGAAGTTGTCTTTCTGCCGCAACTATGCAATTAAGATGCTTGGGTGGATAGAGAAAATGATCGTAAGCTAATGCCATCTGTCTAGCAGCTTCAATATATGGCACTCGTCCTATTCCCGTACCCAATCCAGGACAAGCAATAGTGTTAATTTTTTGCCTAGTATATTGATTATGCTGGCGAACTGCTAGCAGCATCGCCCACATCGCAATATAAGGAATATCAGTCCCAGCAATAATCATCGGGACTCGCATCGTAGGAGTATGAGCCAAAAAAGGATGCTTGTGATGACCTGTTTCCACAATCATTGATGTTCCCACAGGCTGTTCACCCAAATAATTTTCAAGAATGCGCTGCTGAACTCTTGCCATTAAGGAATGACCGAAAAAACGGATAATTGCCGCATCTATGCCACCATCCATCATTCCAAAAGAGTTAGCAGGGCTGACCATACAATCAAAATCTGGCAACCACTCGAAATAGTCATTCACTATTTCTACATTGGGTAAATAATTAAAATGCTGTTCAAAGGCTGCACACAACAAAGAGTCAGGAGCTACCAATATCAGTTTCAAGCTTTCATTTCCTCCGCTTGAATACCTATTCTAAACGTCAGCTAGGGCAAACATCAACTGTTTCTTTGTATTATCAGCCTTGTCTTTTTATTGCACTACATATATAATACAAAATATTTGATTTGGTAAGCTAATCTTTTTGGCGATCGCTTCCAATACCAAAGAAATTGACTCCAGGCTGGACACATTGATCGCTAATCGTCTTGCTGATTTTCTGGCGAGTAAGGAACACCTAACCCCTGGGGCGGTATAGATTTACCAGCTAATCCTAGTAATGCAAATAAAGCAATCGTGTACGGTAGCATAACTAAAAATTGATAAGGAATATTTGCACCTACTGCTTGAATTCGTAACTGTAAAGCTTCTGTAGCACCAAATAAAAAACAAGCCAAAGTACTACCTAAAGGATGCCACCTACCAAAAATTAATGCTGCGATCGCAATAAATCCTTTACCTGCACTCATACCTTCTGTAAAAAACTTTATTTGCACCAAAGTGAGATCAGCCCCTCCTAAACTAGCAAGACAGCCACTGACTACTACAGCCAAATATCGTACCCTAGATACTGAAAGCCCAGCAGTTGCAGCAGCTTGGGGATATTCCCCTACCGCCCGCAAAGTCAAACCAAAGCTAGTATAAAATAAAATATAAATACTGCCAGCGACTAAAGTTATCAGTAAATATACAAGAATATCTTGCTGAAACAACAGAGATCCAAGTATAGGTATATTTGCCAGACCAGGAACGATCGTAGGCTCAATTCCTGGTAATCTTTGAGTGCTACTGCCATTAAATACTAACCGCGCTAAAAACGATGTTAACCCCGCAGCTACCAAATTAATCGCTAACCCTGATACTAACTGATTAACATATAAAGTGACACACATAAAAGCGTGAAGTAATCCAACTAATCCTCCAGCAATCAACGCACAGAGAACACCAAGCCAAGGGTTGCCAGTATAAAATGTAGCGACGGCACTAGAAAAAGCACCAGTTATTAACATCCCTTCCAGGGCAATATTTAGCACCCCCGACCGTTCCGAGTACATTCCCCCAAGGGCAGCAAATGCTAGAGGTATGGCTAAACTTAAACTAGCAACTAAGTAATCAGAGAAGAAATTAATATTATTCATTTTTATGGAAACATAGTAATTTATACTGATAAAGTCTGATAGCTTTTTTAAGCTGTATTCTCCAGTCCCCGACAAAAACATCAACTAACGTCTATTTTGACTGCAATTATCTCCAGGGAATAGGCTGACTAAAATGACGATATCTCATCAGGTAGTATATGACACTATATTTTCCTCGACGTAAATTTGTTTTGTATGGTTCAGCTACTTTCGCTACTAGCCTTTTACTGAAAGCTTGCAAGAGCAATCAAAGCACGACACCAACAGTTAGTAGTGGGGAAGGTTTTAAAATAGCGATCGCACTCCCTGGAGCGATTAGTGATAAAGCTTGGAATCAGTCTGGTTACGAAGGCTTAACCCTAGCTAAACAAAAGCTGGGTGCAGAAGTTGCATATCTGGAACAAGTCGCCCAAGCAGATCAAACAGAAGCATTAACAGACTTTGCCCGCAAAGGTTATAATCTTATATTCGCCCACGGTGGACAATTTGATGCAGCCATAGAACAAGTTGCTGCCCAATTTCCCAATACATTTTTTGTGGGTGTAAATGGTAATAACAAGGGAGAAAATATTGCCTCTTTGCGAATAGACCACTTGCAAGGTGGTTATTTATGTGGCATTATTGGCGCGGCTATGACTAAATCTAATAAATTAGCTTATATTGCTGGACAAGAATTCCCCGCTACCCAAGAAGAAGTACGGGGATTTCAATTAGGAGCAAAATCAGTTAAACCCAATATTCAAATTACTTCTACATTTCTAGGTGACTGGAATGATGTTGCTAAGGCAAAAGAAGCTACACTTGCTTTAATTTCTTCAGGTGCTGATGTCATTTATCAATGGTTAGATAGTGCTTCACCCGCAGTGTTGCAAGCAGCCAGTGATAAAGGAGTTTATGCTTTTGGTAATACCAAAGACCAATTAGATGTTGCTCCCAAAGCAGTCTTAACAAGTGCAGTTAAAAGATTGGATATAGCAATAGCTTATTTAGCAGAACTCGCAAAACAAAAACAACTCAAAGGGCAGATATATAGTATAGGTTTAGAAAGAAAAGATATATTATATTTAGGTCAATTTGGGTCAGCAGTACCCCAAACAGTTAAACAAAATGCTTTAAAAGTTCAACAAGAGATTGTCGATAAAAAAATTATCTTTGAAAATTGTCAGGAAGCGGGTAAAAATACACGTTGCGTCAAAAAAGCATGAACCTGAATGTATTTACGTTTAGAAAATATTAGTAAATGTTTTAACTCATTTGTAGCTAATGACAATATTAGCTTCAGTGTTGATGCTGGTAAAATTCATGGGATTTTAGGTGAGAATGGCGCAGGTAAGACGACTTTAATGAACATTATAAGTGGTCTATATCAACCTGATTCTGGAAAAATTTATCTAGAAGATAAACCAGTAAAAATCACTTCTCCAAATGCAGCAATCAAACTAGGTATCGGCATGATATACCAACATTTTATGCTTGTACCTAAGTTAACTGTTACTGAAAATATCATCCTGGGTAGAGAAAATAGTTGGAGTTTAAATCTTGAGGAAAAACAACAAGAAATTGCGGCTTTATCCCAAGCCTATGGACTAGAAATTAACCCCACAGATAAAATAGAAAATTTACCAGTTGGGACACAACAGCGAGTAGAAATTATCAAGGTTTTATATCGCCAAGCCCAACTATTAATTCTCGATGAACCAACAGCAGTTTTGACACCAACGGAAGTAAAATTATTAATTAATATCTTGCGACAATTGGCGGCGGCTGGCAAGACGATTATTTTTATTAGTCACAAGTTAGAAGAGGTAATTAATCTCTGCGATACAGTCACAGTAATACGAAGAGGTAAAGTAGTAGCGACAACAACAGCGAAAGAAGTGACTTCTCAGCAATTAGCAGAATTGATGGTGGGGCGGGAAGTAGTTTTACAAGTGAATAAATCGGCATTTGTACCAGGAAAAGTGATAGTGTCGGTACAAAATTTGTCAGTTGTTAATGATAGGAATATTCCTGCTATCCGCAATGTTTCATTTGAATTACGGGCTGGGGAAATTTTAGGAATTGCTGGTGTCGATGGTAATGGACAACGAGAATTAGCTGATGCGATGGCAGGTCTAAAAACTATCAATAAGGGTAAGATTGAGTTAAATAACTCTTGTACTCACCAAAAAATAGGTTACATTCCTGAAAATCGGCAAAAAATGGGTTTGGTGTTGCAGTTTAGCATTGCCCAAAACTTGATTTTGAATACTTTCAAAAACTTACCATTCTGCCGTACTTTTTTATTACAACCATCAGCAATCAAAAATCATGCCCAAGTTGCAATGCAAGAATTTGATATTCGGGCGACTGGGGAAGATATCAAGGTAAGCCAACTATCAGGGGGAAATCAACAAAAAGTAGTGTTGGCAAGGGAACTGGCGGGAGAACCAAATTTAATTATAGCGATGCAACCCACACGGGGATTAGATGTAGGGGCGACAAGTGCAGTTCATTCTCAGTTGTTAGCACAACGCGATCGCGGTGCAGCAATCTTGTATATTTCTACAGAGTTAGAAGAAGTGATGGCCATGAGCGATCGCATTGCCGTAATCTACAGAGGTGAGTTTGTCGCTATTTTGGATGCACAGACAGCGACGATAGAAGAAATTGGTTTATTGATGGCTGGGGGGACACGCAGAGGATAAAATGCCAAGCCTTTATATCATTGGTGGTGCAAATGGTTCAGGAAAAACTACCGTGTCCATGAGTTTATTACCAAATTTTTAGACTGCTTTGAGTATGTGAATGCAGATGCGATCGCCTCCGGCGGGCGGTTACGCCATCGCTGCTGGTTTATCCCCATTAAATCCAGAGTCGATGGCTATGGAAGCAGGAAGATTAATGATTACACGCCTACGGGCGTTATCTAACTCTGGTAGTGATTTTGCCTTTGAAACCACATTAGCCGCGAGGACTTTTGCACCTTTTATAATTGAATGTAAAGCTAAAGGCTACATAATTAATTTAATTTACTTTTGGTTACAAAGTCCTGATTTGGCAGTAGAACGGGTGGCACAAAGGGTTGCTAGCGGCGGACATTCAATTCCAGAAGATGCGATCCGAAGACGCTACCAGAGAGGGAGAGTAAATTTAATTTCTTTATATTTACCTTTGTGCGATGGTTGGATGATATATGACAATTCAAGTTCATCACCTGTTTTCGTTGCTGAACGCATTACAAATCAACAGCCTATAATCTATGTAAATGAAACTTGGAATCGAATTATAGAGGTGGAAAATGACTGAAGAAGAAATGAAAAAGTTACATAGTAAAATTGATGCTGGAGTTAAAGCGCTTCCGGCTATTATGCAATACAGTTTTTATCCTTGCCCCCTCCTAGCATAGCTTTCAGTTTTGAGGATGTACCTCATAGCTGCCGGAAGTGCTGTATCGAGTATTATTGACTGGGATTTACCTAATGCAAACAGGAATAGTTGAAGTTAACTTAATTCAACTCAATGATCATTTTAAATTGCCATATATTCCTGATTTAATTGCCCAAAAATTAGCAGATGTAGAAAAGTCTACTTTATCAAATGTTGATGTAGTTTTTCATCATCGAGAATATGAACGATTGCGCGAATGCTTGCAAGAAGCGTATGAGGCAAGTACACTACCTGAAGCACCTGCGGCGAAATCGGCTTTACATAATTTGCTGATACGTTTGAGAATTAGAAGTTAAAGCTAGCGTATTATATTGGTTTACAAAATCCAGAAACATCTCAGGAGAGTTCAGGAATGCCGATACTCATTTTTTGGGGTTGAGGGATGGCAATCATCGCATCATGATCATAAATAAACGCTTTCAACTCCTACTACCAATCCTATCACCGCTCATAGCGTTGGCGCAGCCCGCCGTAGGCATCGCCTCTGCCCTGATCGTCGGTGCTATGCTCATATTACTCGCTGGGGCAAATCCGATCGCTGCCTACACAGCTTTATTTCAAGAATCCCTAACTACATACTTTGGGTTTGGCAACACCCTCACCAAAATGACACCCCTATTATTTACCAGTTTAGGGGTATTAGTTGCATTGCGGGCTGGTCAATTTAATATCGGTGGCGAAGGACAAATTTATCTCGGTGCGTTGGGTAGCGCTTTAATTGGGTTATATGTGCAAGGAATACCTGCAATCATCCACATTCCCTTAGCACTTGTCGCAGGATTTCTCTTTGGTGCGGTTTGGGGTTGGATACCTGGTTATCTCAAAGCTATACGGGGAATCAATGAAGTCATCACTACTTTATTACTGAATTACATTGCGGTGAATTTAGTTAGCTACTTGGTGCAAAACCCCTTAAAAGCACCAAATTCCCCTAGTCCTTATTCGCCATTAATTGCTAAAGAAGCACAGTTACCAATTATTTTACCCCAAAGTTTAGCCCATGCGGGCATAATACTGGCGTTAATGACCGCCGGAGTTTTGTGGGTATTATTAGTGCGATCGCCTCTAGGATACCAAATCGCCGCCGTTGGTTTTAACCCCACAGCCGCCCATTATGCCCGGATTTCGGTCAAAAATACCATTATGCTAGTGATGGGGTTAGCAGGTGGTTTAGCTGGGTTGGCGGGTGCTTCTGAGGTGATGGGGTTGAAGTACCGCTTATTTGAACAGGTGTCATCTGGTTATGGGTTTGATGCTATTGCGATCGCTTTTTTAAGTCGCGGTAGTATTGGTGGTGTAGTGTTGACTTCTTTATTTTTTGCTGCCTTGCGTAGTGGTGCAAATGTCATGCAACGTAGTGCTGGTGTGCCTGTGACTGTAGTTTATGCAATTCAAGGATTAACTGTGTTATTTATTGCTATCAGTCTCGCTGTAGAGAGACAATTCAAAATTCAAAATTCAAAATAGGGGTCATCGTTAGAGGATGTTTGAAACAATATGTATAGACATATGCTTCACTCCATGAACGCACCCGTGTATACATCAAAAGACAAATTACAGATATTGATTACAAATTACCAATTATATCAAGTCCGGTTAATTACTTATGATTACCGCATCTGTACAAAAAGCAGGAAAATCTCTTTCTCCCTGCTCCCTGCACCCCTGCGGTCTAAATGATAAGTCTTTACCCGGACATGATATTATTTCCGCACTACTACTAAAGTTCCTGTTGAAGTCCAGTTGTAAAGATTGCGAGCTTGCTTAACAGGTAAATTTACGCAACCGTGGCTGACTGGAATCCCAAAACGGTTGTGCCAATAAGCGCCATGAATGGCATACCCTCTGTAGAAATACATTGTGTAAGGAACGTCAGGAATGTTGTAGCCTATGCCTCGCATCCGGTGAGTGCGATACTTAGAATTAATCCGAAATCTACCTATGGGTGTGGGAGTCGATCGCTTACCTCCAGAAATGCGGTATGAATGAACAAGTTTATTACCTTCCCATGCACGTAACCGTTGCTCTGACAGGTCAATTTCAATCCAGCGAGGTTGGCTAATATTATTAGTTTGATCGAGTGATGTGGCTGTTGCTGTAGTCGAGTTGGGTGTACCTGTTAGCGGTGATGACCAAGAGAATATTGTCACCACCATCAGCGCCACGCCTGTACAAAAAGAAAAAGTTCCTGAAGAACGAATCCCACCACGGCGAATCCAAGTTTGCATTATGCCTCACCTTCTAAACTACGCAAAAATCATCAAGTGAAGTAATTTTCTGGAAAACTACAAATTTCCAGAGTGACTACTTACTTTCTGTGGAGGATTTACGCAATTCATCCGCTAATGCTTCTTAAGACAAGTCCTAAGCTAATCCGCATTCAATTTGCACATTTGTCATTTGTCATTTGTCATTTGACTAATGACCAATGACTTTTGTTATTTGTCCGTTGTCATTTGTCCTTTGTCCTTTTACTAAGACCAATGACCAATGACTAATGACTAATGACTAATGACTAATGACTAATGACAATCTTGACAAAAATCTGTCATTTAAATGCCTAAATACAAACTTTCCCCAAGTTCATATTTGCATTTGTGATTTCATCCAGGAATTATCAGGATTTCCACGTATTTGTTGGGCAAATCGTTTAATGCCCTCTTCTATATTTTATTTCAAGTTCAGTAATTCCGACTCCGAATATTCCCAGCATAAAATTATGCTGGGAATCACTGAATTGTCTTGATTTGTTGTTATTGATGATTTTACCTAAATTGCCTTTTGGCTGCTTCACCGATTATTTCTGAATGACTATTGGTGTCCCTACCGATGCCCACTCGAATAGCCATTTTGCATGCTTAGGTGCGATATTCACACAGCCGTGGCTCACTGGAGTACCAAATCTCTTATGCCAGTAAGCTCCGTGAATAGCGTAATTACCTTGGTAAAACATCGCATACGGAACGTTGGGAACATTGTAGTTTTCTCCCTGCATCCGTGTAGTTTTAAACTTAGATTGAATCTTAAAAGTACCAGCAAGAGTAGGTGTGGCTTTTTTGCCAGAGGAAATAGCACTTCCATAAACCACTTTGTCACCTTGCCAAGCTATTAATCGTTGCTTTGAAAGGTTAATTTGAATCCAGCGCTGATCCGATTGTTGTAATGTTTGGATTGTCTGTGTAATTACTTGATTTTGGGAATTAGCCCAAACTTCACTGGTTCCAGGAGTAGTAAAAACACTTAATGATAGTGCTGTACCAGTGAGGATTATTTGTAAGCGATGCACCCAGTCAGGATAAATCTGTCTTTTCATTTTAGATACACTCACACTCAAATCATGGGGTTTTGAGAAACAGATAGGTTTTCACCTTTATTTCCCTATCTATTACTTTAATAGACGTGAATTTTGATGATTTGATTCTAAGTTAACCTAACTGTTGCATGAGGTTTTTTGCCTGAGTTGCGATCGCTTGCCAATTTCCCTCTGTGACAAGCTTTTTCGGAAATAATTCCCCACTCAAACCAACAGCGATCGCTCCGGCTTGTAAAAATTCTTTGGCATTTTCCAGAGTCACGCCGCCTGTAGGAATTAAGGGAATCTGACCCAGAGGCCCTTGCAAACTTTTGATATAATCAACTCCTCCCACTGCTTGCACGGGAAACACTTTTACACAACTAGCGCCCTGACTCCAAGCGGTAACAATTTCAGTAGGAGTCATAGCCCCTGGTATAATCGGCACATTTTTTTCTTGTGCTGCTTGAATCATTGCCGAATCAACGTGCGGTGTGAAGAGAAATTGCGCCCCAGATGCGATCGCATCTTCTAGCTGCTGCACATTAAATAGCGTACCAGTGCCAATCATACAGGCTGGTAATTCCGAACGTAGTTGACTGATTAATTCCCCAGCGCGATCGCTATTCCAGGTAATCTCAATTAGCTGCATTCCCCCAGATGCTACAGCCATTGCCATTTGCTGCCCCAATTCGATTTTAGGGGCGCGGATAACTGCGATCGCTCGGTGTTTTTGCAACTGTGATAACCAAATTTGATTAAGCATTTTGACTGGGAATTGGGGACTGGGACTAGAGAATAGTTTTCATCTAGTAAATACCTAATTTTTAATACTAATGCCCAATCCCCTTAAAACTTGCTTCTTGCATCAAGCTATGAGATATTAAATAATATAACAGTAAATCTATCGTATTACCGTAGTTTAAGATTAAATGCCTCAGCATTTGGGTCTAAAGGAGTAATTAAAATGACAATTGCCCGACAAAACACAACAGCATCCTTACCAATCACCATTCACGATTCCGAAAGTATTGATTTAGCTAGCTTATGGAAACTTGTGGAACTAGCTACAAATGGATTTTGGTGGCGCACTAAGTCATATACAACGATTCTGGGCGTTATGCTGCTGACCTTGATAAGTCTGATTTTCCTAAGTATGCATTGGTCTTACCGCAGACTGTTCCCATTTATCAGCCATCGAGTTAGTAGGAACGATCGCGCCTAAGCAATTAAAAATTAAAAGCTAGACATGAAGTTACGTAGGGATAGGCGATCGTCTCAATCGCCTGATTTTACTTACTTTAGAAACAGCCTCTAAAAACTCAGCTTAATTCTTCTAGTAGAGGATAGAGCTAATTAAAAATGCATATACTGCAATTACCAAGCAATAGTTTGTATAAGCCCCTAGTTCAAGACCTACTAGGAGCTTTTTTTTAATTGACTATCTACCTCAAATATGTAAGATGGATATTGGGCAATCGTAACAGAGTGGCTGTCACAGCTATCTATAGCAGACTTCTCCTAACCAGGATGTTAGCCGCAATATATCAAACAACTTAGTAGCAATTAAACTATTCCTAATGGATATTCATAATTAATTCTGATGGTAGATTAAGTCAGAAACGAAGATCGTTAATATGTATTTGTAAGTCAAAAACGTTTACCAACTAAACAACAATGAATATTCTTGCTTGGATTGTTTTAGGTCTAATTGCTGGTGCGATCGCAAAAGCTATCTACCCCGGTCATCAAGGTGGCGGAATTCTAGGAACAATTGTGTTAGGAATTATCGGTGCTTTTGTTGGTGGTAGTTTAGGTGTATTCTTCAGTACGGGAACCTTAGCTCTAGCCGCTCCTAGCCTCAGTATTCCAGGTATTGCAGTAGCTGTTCTTGGCGCAATTGTCGCAGTCTTCCTGTGGAATTTGTTAACCAACCGCAGTGCTGTATAAATATAAAATTGCGGTCAATCGATGAATGAGATTTGGCAAATGCATTTAACTATTTTTAACTGTGAATTAAATTAAAAAAACAGCGCCAGACTAATGATAGACTGGCGCTGTTTTGTCATTATAGCGGTTCTCAGTTGAGTCCAATACAGACCTAACCCCCAGTCCCTTCCATTGATTAAGTGCATTACGACATTCCCTCTAACCTCTCTATACCGTCAGGTTAGGCGGGAATTTCTGTATGAGGCTCGATTTTTGGACAGATATTAGTAAAAATTTTATAGGAAGATTAGCGATCGCTAAGTGTAGATTTTTCTGTTGTCCTTGACAATTGCTTATTTTTTCCAAGCTCTAAAAAAACTGACCAATATTACAACGCCCTGAAATATTGCTGTTTTTAATGGGAAAACTAACTTTAGTAAAGTGCAGTCTACTACGCCACTAAAAAAGGTATATATGAGCACAGTTAAAATTCAGGCTACGGAATATTCTATCTCTAAAGTATTTAGCAACGATTTTGTCTTCACTATTCCTTTATATCAGCGTCCCTATGCCTGGACAACCGAGCAAGCTGGAGAACTGCTTGAAGATTTAATCACTGCTTTAGGAGACGGTAACAAGACAATTGATGAGATAAACCCGTATTTCTTAGGAAGCATTGTACTCATAAAAAGAGATAAACCAGATGCTCAAGTTGTCGATGGTCAACAGCGTCTAACTACACTCACTATACTGATAGCTGTTTTACGGACATTACTTCCTAAAGAACAAACAAATCACTTGACTAAATATTTATACCAAGAAGGTGATCCTTTTGAAGGTACTTGTAATATTTATCGTTTGAGGTTACGTGAGCGAGATGCACAGTTTTTTAATGAATATATTCAAGATGAATGTGGTATCGGGAAATTGCAAGATTTAAATGTTTCTAAAAAATCTGATAGTTGTAAAAAAATTAAGGAAAATGGTCTTTTATTTATTCAGAGATTACGTCAATTTAATGAATCTCAGCTTTTTCGTCTTGTGCAATTTATTGTTACCAGATGTTTTATAGTAGTAGTATCTAGTCCAGATTTCGACTCTGCATATCGTATTTTTTCTGTATTAAACAACCGGGGATTAGACCTTTCACCTACAGATATTTTAAAGGCTGATATTATTGGAGAAATACCAGATATTGAAAAGGAACAGTACAATTCTAAATGGGAAGAAATCGAGGATTATCTAGGACGCGATGATTTTAAAGAGCTATTTTCTCATATCAGAATGATTTATCGTAAGGCTAAGTTAGCTGATACAATAATCAAGGAAATACGCGAGTATGTTAAACCTTTAGTTAATCCTCAGAATTTCATTAATAAAACTTTAATCCCTTTAGCTGATTCTTTTGAACAAGTCAAAAGAACAAGTTATACAAGCACTAATCGTGCTTCGGAAGTAAATAAATTATTTGAATGGTTAAATAGGATTGATAATTCAGACTGGATACCACCAGCTATTCTGTATCTATCAAAAAACTGCAATGACTCTGAGAAACTAGTATATTTCTTTACTGATCTAGAACGTCTTACCGCAGGGCTAATGATTAAACGGGCTAACATAAATGAACGCATCGGACGTTATGGCAGATTATTAACTGCTATTGACAAAGAAGAAGATTTATATAAGCCCGACTCACCGCTTCAACTTACATCAGAAGAACGGAATGATATCCTTGATATTCTCAAAAAAGACCTTTATTTAATTGAGAAAATTCGTCTTTATGTCTTGCTTCGTCTAGATGCTGCACTTACTGGTGGCGATGCATCTTACAACTTTCCTACTATTACAGTTGAGCATGTGCTACCACAAAGTCCAAATCCTAATAGTGTGTGGGTACAGTGGTTCCCTGATCAGAAAGAACGGGGAAATTTCGTACACCTTTTAGGTAACTTACTTTTGCTATCTCGTAAGAAAAACAGCGAAGCACAAAACTATGACTTTGCTAAAAAGAAAGAGATATACTTTACTGGTAAAACAGGTGTTTCACCTTTTGCATTGACTACCCAAGTGTTGAAGGAACAGGAATGGACACCTGAAGTCATCAACAAGCGGCAGAAACACCTAATTGATAAGCTCAAAGAAATTTGGCGTTTATAGCAGTAGTTTCTGACAGTGCGATCGCACCCTAAATTATACAGGAATCTGGAAAGTGATCGCACACCCAACCTAAAGCAAGTAGTATTTTTAACGTAAATTAATAGTAAATTTGTTTTTGATTTTAATAAGTATAAATACGTTAAAATCTACAGCTTTCATAAAATTTTCAATAAGTTGCACTGGTCGCACACACAAACCGACGATGTTTCGTTAAGCTGTAAGCGCTATGATTGAAGTTTATTGAACCTCTTATGCATTGGTTGTTATCTGGACCGTTGAGTAGAGAAGCATTGACGGTTAAGATTGTAGGTTTACCTGCATCGTTACAAGGTAAAAAGCTGGTGCAGTTGTCAGATTTTCACTACGATGGTTTGCGGCTGTCGGAAGATATGCTAG
>NZ_JABXKI010000086.1:53884-57715 GCF_017115095.1 Nostoc sp. NMS4
GTGCAGTTGTCAGATTTTCACTACGATGGTTTGCGGCTGTCGGAAGATATGCTAGAAAAAGCGATCGCACTTACTAACGAAGCTAAACCAGATTTGATTTTATTAACTGGTGACTACGTAACTGACGATCCCACACCAATTCACCAATTGGTGCTTCGACTCAAACATCTGCAAAGTCGCAGTGGTATCTATGCTATTCTTGGCAATCACGATATATATCACAAACAGGCAAAAGCAGAAGTCGCAGAAGCCCTTACTAGTATTGGAATTCACGTCCTTTGGAATGAAATCGCCTATCCACTAGGAAAAGAATTACCACTCGTTGGACTAGCTGATTATTGGTCACGAGAATTCTACCCTGCACCAGTTATGAACCAGCTAAACCCCGACACACCCTGCATCGTTTTATCCCACAACCCAGATACTGCGGAGATATTGCAAGCATGGCGAGTCGATTTACAATTATCTGGTCATACTCACGGTGGTCAAATAGTGATTCCGGGAATTGGCTCGGCGGCGTTGTTTTACAAAAAGTTTGTAGAAAAAATACCCAGAAAAGTGAGGCGTAGAGTACCATTTTTGGAAGTAAATGTTTCTGTAGTCAAACATTGGGAATGGGCGCAGGGTTTACATCGGGTAGGCAAAAATCAGCTATATGTTAATCGTGGTTTGGGAACTTATCTCCCAGGACGTTTATTTTGCCGCCCAGAAGTTACCGTAATTACGCTACAAGGTGAGTAGTTAATTGAAAATTCAAAATAAAAGAACGCAATCACAGCAAGTATTCTAGCTAATGAATGCCTACAAACGAAGGCATAACCTGCTTACTTTTATCAGAGAATTTAAATCAATGAATTAATTGTATCTGAAGTAGATGACATAAATTATTGCATTTTATCAAGTTACATTTTTATTTTTGGTAAGCTGTAAGCGCTGGTATGAGGAGTATCGGTTGTCTTATGCATTGGTTGTTTACAGGACATTTAAGAGTAGATAAAATAACGGTTAAGATTGCGGAACTTCCTGCATCTTTACAAGGTACAACGTTAGTGCAGTTGTCAGATTTTCACTACGATGGTTTGCGGCTGTCGGAAGATATGCTAGAAAAAGCGATCGCACTTACTAACGAAGCTGAACCAGATTTAATTCTATTAACTGGTGACTACGTAACTGACGATCCCACACCAATTCACCAATTGGTACTTCGATTAAAACATCTGCAAAGTCGCTGTGGTATCTACGCCGTACTTGGGAACCACGATATCTATTACAGCCACTCCAAAACAGAAGTTACACAAGCGTTAACTAGCATTGGGGTTCACGTACTTTGGAATGAAATCGCCTATCCACTAGGAAAAGAATTACCATTGGTAGGATTAGCTGATTATTGGTCGCGGGAATTTTACCCCGCACCAGTCATGAATCAACTAGACTCCGTTACACCGCGCATCGTTTTATCTCATAACCCAGATACAGCCAAGATATTGCAACAATGGCGCGTAGATTTGCAACTATCTGGTCATACCCACGGTGGTCACATCGTCATTCCGGGCATTGGACCTCTAGTACTCTATTACAAAAAGCTACTCAAACAAATTCCCAAAAAATTACGGCGTTGGGTAACATTTTTCTTAGGAGACTGCTCGAAAGTGGTGCGATATTGGGAGTGGGCGCAAGGGTTTCATAAGGTGGAAGAAAATCAATTATATGTCAATCGTGGTTTAGGAACTTATAAACCAGGACGTTTATTTTGTCCGCCGGAAGTGACTGTAATTACCTTAATTCGTCATTAGTCATTGGTCATTGGTCATTAGTCATTAGTCATTAGTCATTAGTCATTGGTCATTGGTCATTGGTCATTGGTCATTGGTCATTGGTCTAAATAAAAGACAAAGGACAAAGAACAAATGACAAATGACACTCAAAGCAGAAACCGCCTGAAGCTACGATGGATAAATCTCAATAGCTTGGGGCGGTTTCTTGAAGATTGGAGAATTCAGGAATGACTAACTCAAATAATGTGGACTGGACAGCATTTGCGCTCGCTCTACTCAGAATTGCACATCCTTACATTCCAACTAGGCAGGCATTTTCTGGCTGTGCGTTCTAAAACCTCCAAAACAACTCATTGAACTTAAGGCAAAAACACATTCAATGGATGCCACAACCAAAAGAGCGATCGCAAACAAAAATGTTAGAGCAGGAGGCACAGGCTCTAACTCGAAAGTTTTTGTTTAACTTTTAACCTGTTTGTACCTTGCTCTTAATCTAGCATTGTGTTTGTTTAGCTACAAGACACCTTTACTAAACTTGAATACCATTAATTTATCGCAACAATTCAGAAATATTGCTTAAAAATTGCCTCACTTGCTTGGCGTGAATGCCAAACAAGTGGGCTGAAAATTCTCAAACCGTTATTGACCAGAACCGCCTGTAGTCGTATCACCTGCGGTAGAAGAACCGCTATTAGATGTACTGTTTGACTGGTCTACTCCTTGAGGTGGAGTAGTTTTAGAGCTATCACTTTTCGTAGCTGGAGCGGCAGTATTATTAGAACTATCGTTCTGGGAAGCCGGAGTATTAGTAGTTGCCGGACTTTGTGTCGCTTTAGGGGCTGGCTGGGTTACAGAAGGTGCTTTTTCTGCCGCAGGTTGCTGGGGTGGAATAGTAATGTTAATATTCGGTTGGCGAGGTGCAGAAGGAGGTGTAACCTGCTGTTGGGGAACAGGAACAGCAACAGGTACAGGTACTTCCCTAGTTCTTTCGATTATTGTGGTTTGTTGTGGTTGAGGAGATGCACTGGGAGTTGGACTACTCTTACTCGGTACAGGAACCACGACCGGCACAGCATTGTTAACGGCTGCGTTATTTTGCTGGTTGAAGTACCATACCCCACCGATAACCAAACCTAGCAGGGAAGTAATGATAATACCTAACAGTAAACCACCACTAGCATTCCTCTCATCACGCTCGGCTAAATCTGCTTGCTGGTAGTTACGCTCAACATTTCGACCTTGTACGTAACCGTTAGTGTAAGTGTTGGGATTCGCTGTATTGTTCTTAACTGTTTCAGTGCTTTGGGTTAAATGGGTCTGAGTATTTCCATTAATATCAGTGTAAGATTCTTGCTTGACTTCACTGTTTTTGATTTCGCGTTCATTGGGAATAGACATAGCCGTTGATTTAACTCCTCAGATTAAGATATTGACGAACTAAAGCTTTGTGAAAACAAGAGGTTTTAATTAACTGAAAATATATGTTGCTGCTATATATTGAGTCGTATTTACTACTCAACTGTTGGTAATTATCAGGATAACCTCTGCGATCGCACAAGTGGCTCTATCTCCAGGGAGTTAATACTTAATCTTTAGAGAGTTAATACTTAATCAAGAGAAAGAGTATCCCAAAGATGGATGTTATTAAACGGTCAGTTAATGGATTAATCGAAAAATCTAGCAATTTGCTTCATATCATGTCCGCATAATTAGTTATGTGAAAGTCGCACACTGAGCAAATATCCCGCCCAGAACTAAAGTTACGGGCTGATAGCTAAAGTCCACTCAAGTGGACTGAACTAAATTTCTTCTTTAGTCCTCTTTTAAAGGACTTTCGCTATGAGACTCGGAATTTATTCCGAGGAAGTATCTTCGCTGCTTATCTCCAACGCCGATTTAGCCGCAACATGTTTTTAATCCGCTGACAAAATCTTTCTACCAGAGGTCTAGGTTTTGATACATATCTAGGTGAGCGCGATGTACGTGTAGCGCCCGGATTTCTTAACTCTTCTTCTATTTGTACAGCTTTATTTAAATCTGAAGCGGCTCTATATTC
>NZ_JABXKI010000150.1 GCF_017115095.1 Nostoc sp. NMS4
TGTAACGTTGACATAGCCGTGACTGAGAAGGTGATTTTCAATTACGCTCTCAAATGCAGTTTCACCGTATCTGGCTATGTTCATTTGCTCCTCTCTTGATTTTGGATGTTATTTTTTGTTATTTTTTAGCTTATATTTAGCAATTTTTTCCAGTCTTTTAATATGTATTTTTAATGCTTGAATCAATACAAAACAGAAAGGTTCTAATCTACCTGTCTGCTGAGATTGCAGCTTTGTAAGTCTACTGCGTGCATCTTTAAGAGGAAGAGTATTTTTCAAACCGAGAGTACCTTGAATTGCTCCTTGACGAAGCTTTCTAAGTTGATCATCATCAAGCCCCAACTTATTAATAGTAGTTTCTGCCGGCTTATCTCCCTCATTGTGTTTGATCTCTCCTATCAAATTGAATAAGAAACGAGTTTCGCAAGATTGATCTAAAGGAGACACAAATAAAGTTTGCTCTCCTTTTGCGTAATCAGGCCACTTTCCTTTTTTTTCACCGCCATAAGGGGTCTTGTGTTTAGGATTCGGGCCTGGATAGCAAGCTACCATATTACTATAAGTAACAGTTTCATAAGGAATGCAATGGTCTTGAGCTTTTACATGATCAATGTGACAGTAACACTTATGATATTTTGTTCCATTTTTTTCTATTTCTATATAGCCCTTGATAGGCATACCACTATAGGCACATAACCCGCCTTGTTCTTCGACCAATAAATCAGTCACAGCTTTTGTTACAAGTTGATCTTTACGCATTAAATCGTAGCCAAAGTTAGTATCTTTGGCATAACGTACACGCCACTCTGTCAACTCACGAGGTTCATTCTTCTTCTGAATCCATCTCATCTTCTAAATCCACATCATCTGCTAACGCTTCAAGGTTGTTGATACTAGCTTCAAGACGAATTACCTCGTCGTCATATCCCTGAATCATGGCTTTCAACTGTTCCAGCATATTGCGGGCTAGTTCGAGATCACCTTCTTCCAGGGCCTCTTCTACAAGGTTGATCTGAGCTTGGGTGGTTGCATTACGTGACGCGGTTCCCATCAATTGCTCAAGAATCCAGTTTGAAGCTAAACCAAATCCTTGAAGTCCCTTCTGAAGCACAACAATTCCGTTATCTTCCTTTGCAATTAAGGTTAAGCCTGGTGGCTTGACTTCGCCTACAATTTGCGGCGAGTGTGTGGTAACGATAAACTGACATTTTGGAAATGTTTTGATTAGTTGGTCTACAATGGTGCGTTGCCAAACTGGGTGTAGGTGTAAGTCTAATTCATCAATTAGCACAACAGCTTCACCATCCCCTAAAGGATCTTCCGATTTAGGATTAGCTTGTGATAGTCGTTTTGCTAAATCTAGCACCAGTGCCAGAATACCTCTTTCACCATCTGACAATTGACGCAGATCGAGAGCAACTCCCTCTTTGTCTATGATTAATGTACTTTCTGGTTCGCGTACAGCACGAAGGTGAGTACATTTGTCCAAAAAGGTAGTGACAGCATACTCTAAAACATTGAGGTGTTGCTGTGCCAATTTTCTTCCCTCTTTTACTAGTGTCTCTTGCACCAATAACCAGTCAGCAAACTCACGAAGACGTAATTCTCGTTCACTCAGTGCTTCTGCGAAAGCGGCAGCTTGACCACCAGCACTAATCTGTTTGCTGGGTGCAGCCATGCTAGAAAGGGATCGGCGGGTTGAGAAATAAACTGCAAGAGGTTGAACTTTAGCTGTCTTTACCTGCTTCGGTATGGTCTGATCATTAGGAGTTAAGTCGTAACGTTCTGCTAAATTGTATACCTGTTGCTGTTGCCTTCTTTGCTTAATTCTTTTGTGTCGGTCTAGGTAATCAGGTGGTTGTTCCTCTTCATCTTTTTGTGTTGTTTGTTCGCTATATTCCTCGCGTGGTTTATGTACTAAGTATTCAAAAGGAATGCCCACTGCATCAAACTGGAGTTTAGCAGTGAAAGCATCACGATTAATTTTGATATCACTGGTTTTAAAGGGTATTAGCTTGCTTTTAGAAGCAGTGAACTTGGGTAATACCTGCGATAGCAAAATCCGCAGTGCATCAAGCACAGTGGACTTGCCAACGCCATTTATACCAACCAGTAAGTTCATGCCCGGATGGAAATCAAAAGTTACCTGTTCAAAGCCACGAAACTGAGTAAGTGCAAGTTGTTTAAGTCTCATGTCTACATTGTTACACTTATTTGCCCTGTAACTGCTGCTGTAATCAGTGCGGTACGACGCTCATGTAGTAGTTCAATTGTACTTGTAGCTACAGAACATAATCGATCTAACTTTGAAGTTGCTTCTTTAAGGTATTCAATAATAGCTTTTCGTTCTTCTGGAGGGGGTACTACAATTGGCAGTTCTTTAATATTTGTTGTTGAAATTGAAGCAAGATTAGTGCTTTGTTTTGACCGAGATTCAAAGTATGCTTTTGCATAGTGTGAGCCGATTACAGTAGTTAACCACTCAGGTTCAATATTATGGCATCGCACCGCAAAAACATGATTTTGGTGTAAACAAGGATCAATAGAACCATCCCAAACAGCACCACGCCCTAGCTTGTCAGCATCACCACCTTCATTCATTAAAACATCACCTTTTTCGAGTTTGAATGAGGATATTTCTTCTGGTAAAACTTCAATTTTAGCTATGTCTGATAAATCGAGATACCCATCTTGAACATTAGCAACACGAAAATATGGTACGAGAACTGTTTCACGATTACCAAAATTACGCCCCTTGGTTACTCCTGTTCTCACTTCGGTTAAAAACTTGAGATTGATTACTTCCCAATGCTCAGGTATATACTTGAAAAACTCAAAACTCGAATTTTGTAAGCAGACATCAGGATTTAGCCCACGAGTTACAGCATGAGTAATTAGGGCGCGGCGCTTTTCTGTCAATAAATCAAGCAAACGCTCTCTAGCTGAGATGAGTGTGTCTATTTTGGCGGTTTCACGATCAAGGTAATTTGCGATCGCACGTTGTTCAGAAATAGGAGGCAAGTTTATTGTAAAGCTACCAAATTTAGATTGACTGAGTTCAATCTGGTTTGTTGCACCCTCAGAACAAATAGCAGTTACAATATTCTGCTGAATACTTAAATAGTGGAAAAGAAACTTTGGATAATATCGACCAAGTGCGTCTCTAACAATGGTTACATGACCATCTACAAATGTAGGAATAGTAGGCTCTTTATCAACAATGGATACTCTACCCAGTGTTCCTGTACCAGTAGAATTTATTAAAATATCACCTTTATGAATCCAAGATTTAATTCGTTCTACATCTTTAGGGTCGTGATATCTAACTTTTGAAAAATTTAGTTCACTAGACCATACGCAACCTTGATTAACGACTGGAACACCCACATTTTCAACATAAGTAGGTGCATCACCTCGTGAAATATAATTTGCAATATATTTCAGCTTAATTGGACATCTCTGAATCACGCTATCACCTCATGTAGCAAACGCATAAACTCTTCTTCCATGCGCTTAATGTCAGCATCAATTTCAGCTAAAGGTCGCGGAGGTGTGTATTTATAAAAATGCCGATTAAAATTAATCTCATAAGCACTGCGAATTTTAT
>NZ_JABXKI010000355.1 GCF_017115095.1 Nostoc sp. NMS4
GGGGAATTGGGCATTGGGCATTGGGAAGAGGACAAGGGGACAAGGGGGACAAGGGAGACAAGGTAGCAATCTTTCTCCCTTGTCTCCCCCCTCTCCCTTGTCTCCCTCATCTCTCTCATCCCCCCTTATGCTTTTCCAAAATCTTTTCGGCTCTGGGTTTATAAATGAGATGAAATAAGGTTTCCATGTAGCGATCTCTGGCTTCGTTATTTTCGGGAGCCACAAAGTTCCAAAAACTAAACATTTTTGCAAGTAGTAATAATTGATTACTATGTAAATGCCAATTATATTTATGATGAATTCGCTCACTCATCCATTCTGAAACTTCGTGCCAGTATTCAGTACGAGCATCGCATTTTTCAAGGAAGTCTAAAATTTTTGTTGCTGTTCCTTCTAAGTCTGTAGGATTAACATCAAACTCATTCTCTTGGTTTTCAAGAATTTCTAAAGAGCCGCCAAATTGGGTAGTGAAAGTAGGTAAGCCGGAAATCATGGCTTCCAAAATACTCCGCCCGAAGGATTCAAAGCTGGCAAAATGAATATAAATACCCTGAGAATCTGCAACTACTCGATAGGCTTCGCCGAGTTCCCTGCTAGGGATACGCATTCCCACCCAGCGAATCTTGCCATAGAGTTGATATTGACCGATAATGTCATGGAGTTTTTGAATTTCTTCTGCTTCTTCTGAGTTTATAGCTTCATCTGGATGCAGTTTACTAGTTAAGAGAATCAGGTTGCAATGCTCTTGCAAAGCCTGATTTTTACCAAAGCATTCAGCTAAACCAGTGAGATTATTGATTGAAGTGACGGTATCAACAGCAAAGATTGGTCGCTTATTGGGGCGATCTAAATGACCAAGTATTTGAGGATCTTCCCGGCTAAATAGTAAATCGTGGGTTTTTGTACGAAGGTTAGAATCTCGATGTTTTTTTTGGTTATAGGGGAAGAAAATATTTTCATTTACTCCCGGCGGCACTAAGTTAAATTTAGGACTAAATAAATCAATGCCATCAACCACATGATACAACTGCGGCATCGTAAACCACTTATACGACTCGTATTGACCTATTGTGTCAGGTGTGCCGACAATTTCTTGATAGGACGATGTAATAATGAAGTCGGCTGCATTCATACTAATCAAATCGGCGGTGAATTGTGCCGAGAAATGATATTTCTCTTCTAAATCTTGCCAATATAAATTGCTAAATAGATATTTAGGTTTTTCTAAGGAATGGGCAATGTTACATTGGGTAACTTTCATTCGCCGAGATAGCAGAAACGCCACTAAATTACCATCGCTGTAATTACCAACAACTAGATTAGGTTTGCCTTTAAAATGAGCTAGTAATTCTCTTTCTGCATCTATAGCAAATTGCTCTAAATAAGGCCAAATATCAAATTTAGAAATCCAATTGTTCGTAATTTCTGGATTGAATTCACCAAAAGGAACGCGCAATATCCAAGCATTTTCAGTATCTTGGACTTTTTCTAAGGGTAGGTTACAAAATGTGCCTTCGCAGTTAGGGATTAGGCGAGTGAGAATAATTACATGGGGCTTAATACCTAGCTGGTCGAGTCCAGCGAGTTTGATTTGTTCGCGCAGTTCGTTTTCTAAGCTGCGAGCTTGTTCGAGGACGTAGATAACTTGACCAAGTGTTTCATCTCTTCCCAAAACATCCTCCTGTCCCACCCAACCGTGGACGGAGATGAGGACGACGCGAAAGACGGCGGGGACGCGGGCTACAAATGTTTCTAAGATGCCGGGTTCTGGGGAGTAAATCAGTCGGTCGAGGAGTTCTAGGGTTTGGGAGACACGCGCCGCAGTGTTACCCCAACCCGGCTCAAAGCCGAGTTCTTGGAGGTCAAAGCGGAATTTTTCATAAGGTTCATGAGGCGATCGCTCACTCAGGAATTTGAGCGCTAGCTTAAGTTGTGTGGCTAACTCAACACCGGAAGAAATGCGATCGCTCAACAATAAACTAATACCATTGCATTGCAGCCTATGTAATGCTTTAAATAATATTTCTACCCAATATTCAGGGTCAGTCAACAATTGATTGCACAGGTAACGATTGAGAAAGGCTAAACCTTGACCAATATTTCTCGCATCGTCAATTCTGGGAGAATTCTCATAGAAGGGGTGGAGGTCGATTTCGAGGATATGGGGTTGGTAGCGGTTGACTAGACGATCTCTCACATCTAACAGCGCTTGAGGTGTCATCGGCTCGAACCTGCTAAAGTCGGCTGTCAGTCGCCAAACTTCTTGATTAGCAATCTTTGGCCGAATCACGAACCAAGTACTTTCCTCTTCGAGAATTATTTCGTGGGTATATTGTATTAGTTTGCCAACAGAAGAAGAGTGGTAAAAATAGGCTGGCTTTTCGGATTGATGACAGTAATCAGCAAAGAAAAGCAAAATCTCATTTCTTAGGAAGTAATGCTTACCTGAAGCACTCAACGCATAAATAAACTGATGTAGGGCAGTTTTTTCATCACCGTTGGAGATAGCTTGAACTAGTTCATACATGATGACGAATTCCAGAAATTTAGCTAGGTAACAACCTCATTTTTTTTCCAGTCTTCGGTTTTGTGAGGTATATTTCCCCCACGATGATAAATTACTATAAAAATCTTCGCTTCTAGCTCTGGGATGAAAAGCTGTGAGAACTTAAAATCGATGGGATGAGAGATTGGGGAAACAGGTTTCCTTCTCAATTAGGCATAAAACACGATTCCCAATTCCCAATTCCTAATTCCCAATCTCTAAAATTAATTGAAAAATTCAAATACTAGTACAGCACGGCAGAAATAAGCCACCAATTTGAAATGTCTAAAACCCTTACGCAGTGGTAATTACGAATTACGAATTACGTTAGCGAGTCTTCTCCCAAGGGGAGACGCTAAGAGCGAACGAGCGTCATTACGAATTACCCCTTGCGGTACTAGTTTTATATCAAACCTAAACTAATAACTCTTTGCAGTGCTTTTTCAAAGCCCATACCTTGTTTGAGGGCGATATACAAAAAGGCTATTGCAGCTGAACGAATTGAATTATCACAATGTATCAGAGTCGGTTTGGGTAGTTCAGTGATAGTCTGATACATCTGGAGCATACCTTGATGATTAATGTCTTCAGGTTTAGTTGGGAGATTAACATAATACAATCCCAAAAGCTCAGTCTTTTCTTGTTCATTAGCCAGCAAGCCTGTTTCGTCGGGCAAACGTAGGTTAAGTACAGACTTATAACCTTCATCAGCTATTTGTTGCAGCTGATCTAGTGCAATTTGCCCAGCGATCGCTAAGTTATTATTAATTTTCCTAACAATATTCATCAGCCGGATTAACTCCATTTTGCCAACGTTGTCCACCTTTAGTTTAAATTTACGAAAACAATCTAAGGAACTTGTGAAGAATGGGGCATTAATTTGATATTTTTGTTAAGTTTAAAGTGCGATTGCGATCGTGCCGTTGCTCAAAATCAATAATCTACCATTTCACGAAATTATTGATTTCCGCAAGCCGCACACTTGTGACTTCCAGTCATGAGTTAGGCGCTCCATATTCTGTTAAAATTAGGATACAGCGAAA
>NZ_JABXKI010000200.1 GCF_017115095.1 Nostoc sp. NMS4
AGAAGTCGGGGATCTGCGGGTTGCAATTCAACAGTTAGGAAATCTCATCGCTATCAACCCATTCGTCATAAGATGAGTCATAACCAACGTAGTGAAGAAAGTATTGCTTACCTTGGATTTGCTCAATGGTTGCGGAATACCAAGCCTCTTGCTCATCATCCCAACATTTTACCTTTTGACCTACTGCATATCCATTGTCATCAGTGGAGCGAAGATCGCGAGTCCGAATGTCATCTTCGCCTACCCACTCGTCATAAGATGAACCGTAACCAAGGTAATGAATAAAGAACTGATCGTCTTGGATTTTCTCAATTGTTCCCTGATACCAATCCTCTTCCTCATTATCCCAGATTTCTACTGTTTTGCTTACTTCATACTGATTATTGTCTGATTTAACAGCAGATGAGACATCTTGAATCGGCTTTTGCTGGTCTTGTTTAATTTCCTCTTTTACTAAAGTGTATGCTTGTAAAATCAAACTGCGAGCAACAGTTTGAATTCCTGTATGCTCGTAGTAATTGGTAGTTTGATCTAAGAATGCTGCAACCAAATCTAAATTATCATCAGCAATCTGAATAAAATTACCCAAATTACTAGAAATTGATTGCGGAGTTATGCCTGTCTTAGATACTAAGTTATTCATCCAGCCTTGTACGGAGTTGAAACCTTGACTGATAAAACCAACTTTATCAGAGGGGTTACTGCCTGGAAGAAAGTTATTAACGGCTAAAAAAACCGGATTTTGAGCGATGACGCTAGTATCAGTGCCACTAATAACCCCATGAATTTTGCTGAGAAAGTCTGGGCCTAATGGTAGAATTCCATCTAGACAAACTAGAGCTACCATCCGCATTAGGGATGCATTTTGATAGTTGTTAGCGAGAGAATTAGCAAACTCTTGAGGATTTGGTTGAGGAATGCCATTTAGTTTACAAAAGGCAATGATTTCGACAGCAATTTTTAATACTAAGTCAATGGATTGAGTAACATCAGCTTTGGGAGTAATTTTGCCTAAAAAAGAGAGAAAGCCGATTTTCTCACTAACTTTATTCGCTAAAGCTGCTGCTCCCATAGCTGTGTCTGCTTTATCAATTGTTTGATAAAGTTTGATTGCAAACTTGTAGCCTTGTTGAGGATCTTCGTATAAAGTAGCGGCGCGATCGCGGATTTTCTGAATTGCCTTAGCATCGGTTTCTCCAGTGATGGCGCGGATATTATTATCAAACCCAGTCAAATTGTTCCATTCACCTGGAGCTACATAATCAAGAGCCTTTAAAACTTTAACAGTAATATTGTCAGTCGGTAATTCGTCAACTAACTGAATAATTGATTTATCCATCAGCCAATCCTCAAAACTCAAGATATCGTTACAACACGCTTCAGAGCAGTCCACACCCTACAAGAAGCCTTTCTCTGGTGAGTGCTGGGCAATTACTGAACCGTATTTATAGAGTTCCCCGACCTGAGCAAAAAATAACGATGTTAGTAATAGGCTCGAATAGCACTAAGTTAAAATACAACCTTACCCCAACTGGTTCCCAGCCTGGGAACCCATTCCCAGAGGCTCCGCCTCCTCTTTCTTGACAAGAGGCAGAGCCTCTTGGAATTCGTTCCCAGCCTCCAGGCTGGGAACGAGGCAAAAAAATAACGATGTTAGTAACAACCTCTAAGGATACAATGTACTGTTTAAGTTTTACTTAGGCAACTGACAGCTTTATCCCCTTCTGGGGATGAAAACAAGATAAAATACAAAAACTGTGGCTCAAATGACACCATGCCTCGACGCTCTCAAAAACAGCTAAATATCGCTCTATCTGAGCTTAAATGGTCGCCGGACACAGAGTTAATCGGCTTGGAATTTGAGTTAGTCCCCGCAAAAGATTGTTACCTTTTTCCTCAATACACTATTGGATTACATGCCTGGTTTCTCCAGCAAGTGCGTTCCACAGACTCAGAACTTTCGGCTTACCTCCATGATGGAGAGTCAGAGAAACCTTTTACTATCTCAGCTTTAAATGGAGAGATTATCAGTAGCGGCAGACAAATACAATTATCTGCAAACACCTCTTATCGTTGGTATGTCACAGCTTTATCTAATCGGGTGCAACAGTGGATGGCGCAATGGGTAGAAAATTTGCCAAAAGTGCTTGATTTAAAAAATGCCCCTTTGCAGATTCGTTCTGTCAAAATTGCCCATCCTCCCACGACTTATAAGCAGCTGCTAGAATCTCAGCTTAGTGAGACTCTCGCTTTGAGATTTCTCAGTCCTACAAGTTTTCGTCGTAAAGGTCATCACTTCCCGCTACCAGTACCAGTAAATGTATTTCATAGCTATCTGCGACGCTGGAATGACTTTTCGGGGATATCTGTTGACCAGGATGCTTTTTTGACTTGGTTAGATGATTATATATTGATTATTCGTTGCCAACTAACAACCGCGAAGGTATTGGCGGGGAAGAAAGGCGCAGTTACAGGATTCACTGGGGCAATTGAGTTTACTTTAACAAAAGATGCAGCAAAGCAGCCAGAATTTGGGCAGTTATTTTCGGCTTTAGGGAAACTTGCACCTTACTGTGGTACTGGTCATAAAACTACTTTTGGCTTGGGACAAACACGTTTAGGTTGGTCATCTGAAGTTATCCAAGATATACCTGATGTGCAAACTGTCTTGGCGAAACGCATTGAAGATTTAACAGAGAAGTTTAAAGCACAACGGAAGCGGACAGGTGGAGAACGGGCAGATGCGATCGCTTCAAAATGGGCGACAATCTTAGCACGCCGGGAAATGGGTGAGTCGTTGCAGGTGGTAGCAGAAGATTTAGAGATGCCTTATGAAACAGTGAAAACTTATGTCAAGTTGGCACGACGCGCTTTGAAGACTCTCGTTTAATCAAGCGGAACCTTGAAAAATTAATATTGCGATCGCATCCCAAATGCAAAGCTGAATCAACAACTTGAGTCTGCAAGAGTGCGATCGCGTTTAATTGCGCCTACTTACTTTGGCAAAACGACGCTTTGACGCACAGCACGCTTGCGATCGCTTTTACGAATACCTCCAGCCATTTGATACTCATGGCTATTATTACCATATTTATAAGCAATACCAGACAAAATTTTCTCAGAATAGTCTGCCAAATCTTGTTCATTTTCAACGATCTGGGTTAGTAAGACATCAATAGTAGAGAGGTTGGTATTGTATGCTTCCAGAGATTGCCGGAGGCTTTCAATTTTTTGAGTATAATCTTTGACTGTTAAACTCTCTCCGACATCGAGAGTTGGACTAATAGATTTAATGCTTGCTAGACGTAGTTCAGCTTTGCCAAGAGTACGTGAATTGCGTTTTGACCTTGCCATAATTAATACTCATCTTCTAAATTACTGATAACTCTATAGTGGACAACTGTTGAAAAAATTGTCATACGTGAAATTATTGATTTTTCTAAAAAAGCCTAAAACTTAAGTATTTCACAGTATTTTTTGCCAATTGAAACCATATTTATTGTTGAGGTAAAGCAGTGCTGTACCTCAAAAGCGTCTTCTATTTAAGGGAAGATGCTTTAACACAAGTTTGTTTCTCATAACGT
>NZ_JABXKI010000407.1 GCF_017115095.1 Nostoc sp. NMS4
ATTTTGCGATCGCTCTGGAAAAATTGCTCATCAGTCAAGTCAATTTTCAATTTGAGTGTAGAAGGTAAACTGGTTGTTATGGCGTTTTCCTATGCTTCAAAGACTATATATACACAACTTCAGATGCTTAGAAAACTTTGAACTAACCATAAAGGGGATGTCATCTGCTCTCTTGATTGGGAAAAACGGTTCAGGTAAATCAACTACTGCTTCTGCATTAGAGGTACTTCAGTCCATTGGTCGAGGCATTAATAGAATGCGCGAACTTGAAAAGCTTAAACTTATTAGCCCAAAAGATTTCGCTCGTGGAAGGTCTGATGTTCCAATCCGCTTTGAAATAGAAGTATTACTTGACGATAAATTATACAAATATGTCCTTGCTTTGGAGTTGCCAGAAAAATTTAAAGAACTTCGAGTTTTTGAAGAGGAATTGATAATTGCCGGAGATCCAATATACTCTCGCAAAGAAGCTCAAGTTACTGTTTACAAGAATTCACAAAATCGTGAGGCTGAGTTTCTAGTAGATTGGCATCTTGTTGCCCTTCCAGTAATTCAAACCGATCCTATTCATATTTTCAAGACTTGGCTTGCTCGCATGATTATTTTAGCCCCAATCCCAAGCTTGATGACAGGAGACTCCAATGGTGATAGTTTGGAGCCAAAACGGGATGGTTCAAATTTCGGGGAGTGGTTTTCTGGATTACTCAGTCGCTATCCGGCTGCGTACACAGAGGTTGTGCAATATCTCCGTGAAGTTATGCCTGATATTAAGGATTTTCTGAATGAACTAATCGGTAAAGACTCCAAAAGCATGATTGTTCGATTTCAAGAAAATAATGCGAATCTGAGTGTTGACTTTGAAGCCTTATCTGACGGTGAAAAATGCTTTTTCCTTTGCTCTGTTGTCTTAGCTGCTAACGAATCATACGGCCCTCTTTTTTGCTTCTGGGATGAACCTGACAACTATCTTGCTATATCAGAGATTGGACATTTTCTAACATCATTGCGACGCTCATTTAATAATGTTGGCCAAATTTTGGTGACATCTCATAATCCTGAAGCAATCCGAAAGTTTTCAAATGAAAATACCTTTGTACTCGATCGAAAAAGCCACTTAGAGCCAACTTTAATCAGATTGCTCAACGATCTGTCTGTTCCAGGCGATCTTGTAGATGCCTTGATTCGTGGCGATATAGAACTATGAGCATAAATAAGCATAGACCGCACATTCTTGTGTTGCCTGAAGACGATGCTAATCGTCAGATTGCAAACGGATTTATTCTCGATCTAAACCTCAATAGCCGCGCTATTCAAGTCCTACCAGAGGCTGGTGGTTGGAAAAATGTTGTGGAGAAATTCACAAATGATTATGCCTCTACAATGCGACAATATCCAGACAGAATGATTGCTTTGCTGATTGATTTTGATGAGGATAAAGATAGATTGATTTATGTAAAGCATCAAATTCCAGATGATTTAAAAAATAGAGTATTTGTTCTTGGAGTGTTATCTGAACCAGAGAGGTTAAAGAGAGATATTAACAAGAACTTTGAGGAGATTGGAGAAGCTCTTGCAAAAGATTGTTCCGATAACACCAATGAATTGTGGGGGAACGATCTTCTCAAACACAATAAAACTGAATTAGATCGGATGATTTCATCTGTGAAACCATTTCTGTTTAATTTAAAGTAGATATCTTAAATATTTCCAAGACAAAATCAGACAAAACAGGATTTTTAGGCAAGTGCGATCGCAATTAAACCAACTTATGCTTAAATGTTAGTAATGCTCTATAGCTTGATACTTTAGAAAATAAAATAATCTAGATGCTTTGGTTATCTCAATGGCTAGTTTTAGGAACTGTATTTGTTAGCTTAACTTTTAGCACACCTTTATTTGCCAGTCAGTCTATGAACCAACAAGATATCCAGATATTAATAGAAAAAGCTAAAGATGCATGGATTGCTCAAGATGTCGATGCTCTTGCACAATTATTTACCGTTGATGGAGAACTAATCGTGCCTGGTCAATGCTGGCGGGGGCAAGAAAGAATTAGAGAAGAACTTACCCATTTTAAACAACAGTATTCAGATATCAAAATAGACATCCATCGGATTATCATTGGGGCAAATCAGGCAGCAGTAGAGTGGTATTACGAAGATACCGAAAAGGCGACAGGTCGTCGTAATAAAGCTGATGACGTAATTGTTGTAGATTTCAAGGATACTAAAATTAGTCGTTGGCGTGAATATTTTGACACACAAACGCCAACTAACAGATAGTTGCATTAGCCGTGAAACTCCAATATCCTTAATTTATTTTGAATCAAGGATATTGGAGTGTCAAAACTAACTTGTAATGTAAAAACACAAGACGTTTATCACCTTAGACCGCTCTGATGAAGAATTTAATCTCCCCTTCAATGATAACTAAGTGGAGGAAGCGACAGAAACTCCACACCGTCAAGGGTTTTTATTGATTTACACTGTTCAAACATCTGCGATCGCTCATCTTCGATGTCTGATATTGGGCCACTGCGGCATAACACCCATACAGTGTTCTCTGCTTTCATTTACTAGAATAGCTAACAGTTGGGTGAAAAACTCTCCCTCTAGGGTATAAACACTAGCTAGCCAAGAGATATAGCTATATTGTTTATACAAACTCGTCTAAAGTAAGATTTTAATTCTTTTTGAAGAAGAATTCAGAATCAAGACGCTTTCTACGAGACGCTATCCGCTTTTTAGGTCAAAATTCATTCTGAATTCTGACTCCTGACTCCTGAATTCTATTGGATAACTTTAGCTGCTCATTCTACGTTGTTGGGACTGTGCTTGGTTAAACTGCTTTTGTTGTGGTGTTAATTGGTTGTAATCACTTGAAGATTGCATATCCCATTGTAATTCTGCTAGTAACAGTAAACTAACGGTCATAATTAGCCCCGTTGACAGAAACTGCATGACACCGCAGTACGGTAAAACTAAGATTCCCAGCAAATGAATAAATCCCATCAGAATAAATGTGCGCGATCGCATTCCTACACCGGTGCAAAAGTAGCCGATGGCACTTAATCCTAACCAGAGTGGACACAAACGAATCAAGACCTCTCCCCATCCCAAAAAAATGCTCAGATCGGTCAAGATTAAACCCGCTAGGATTAAAATCGCCCAGCTATAAACAACCCAGCGTAGCTGTTCTACAGTTGCCCAAAACCAAGTTAGACTTACCATGCCGACAGCACCAAATAAGGTAAGCACTGACCACAAAATCGCTTGGCTATTCCAGCTAATGGGTAGAAACTGGGCGGTTACAAAAATTCCAGATGAAATTAGTCCCCAGAGAATAAATGCTTGATCGACGCGAGTATAAAACTTTGAAAAGAGAGTGAAATTCCCAATTTGGTAATTTAGACAGACTAGACCTTGAATATCTTGAAAATCTAGCTCTTGCTGTTTTTCACGCAGGAGCGGCTCAGAGGAATTGAAAAAAGTCATTGATAATCTATTACTCTTGGTAGATGATTAAATTATTACTCTATCCAAAGAGATATTGTGATTTAAATATAAAC
>NZ_JABXKI010000180.1:0-22355 GCF_017115095.1 Nostoc sp. NMS4
CACACCCACATACTGCGTATCATTTCTGCTGTCGTTTTCCGGGTTGAGAATCACCCAAAAACCAGGAGTCACTGAGATGTTATCATTTAGCCGATAACGATAAAATGCTTCGATATGGTAAGCGTTGTCTCGCTCTTGACGGATATCACTGTTAGAGACATGGGGCGGTATACCAAAGATAATTCCTGGCAGATTGCCTCTACCACCCACATCGGGAAACGACACACCAACCGCCCCAAACCAGACATTGGCATTGTCACCATTGTTCACAAATAGAGAATCTGTTCCACCCCTACCATTAGAAATATCACTCAAACCAGAACTCTTGGCATTTGCCCAAATATATCCACCCCAAGCGTGAACTTGGAAATTCGGGGAGAAGCGATAGTATCCCTGAGTGCCAACAATATCGTTGGAAGTAGCAATGTTGTTGCCAAAGGGAGCGTTTGACAGGACGCTACCCGTACCAGCAGAGAGATCGATTACTCCTGCTGGAGTATAGCCATGAGAGTAAGCAACACCGATCGCTCCTTGCTTACCATAATAGGCTAAGTGTGCTAGGGCATTGTAGCCGCCATCAAATAAGCCGTTGCTCCCCGATGGTACATTGGGACTGTTTGCTAAATAGCCCAAGGTGAGAACCAAGTCTTTGGTAATGTTCCAGTTAGCGGCTGCACCACCACCACCTCGCCGGAATAAGGGACTGTATGATCCAAATAGTGAAGGAACCCCATTACCATCGTCAGCGATTGTGGGGGGAGTGACGGTGGTTGTAATGTCGGTGTAACCAATGCCTGTAGGCCCAACAACGAAGTTAAGGGAATCACTAACTGGGAAGTAATAACGGATGTGGGGGACAAAAAGTGTCTCGTTGCTGTCATAATCAAAGTTCAGGCGTGTCATCCCAGTGCCCGTGGCTGCGGCAATTTGGCTTGCACCATTGGAATTCGCAAAGTTACCAAATTCTAGCCGGACTCGCAATAAATCTTTGCCAGTGAAACTGCTCTCAAAGTTGAGACGACCCCGATTTGAAAAGTAGAGATTGGATTCATCGCGATCGCCACCGACTCTATTACCAAAGGTATCACTAATGGCGGTAATAATTTGAGCATTCAACCTAGTAGTAGTCGAAAACTGCTGCGCTTCCAAGGTTGCGGTATGTGCCTCTACGGTATCTACTCGTCCGCGCAGAGTTGCCAATTCTGCGGCAAAGTCTTGCTGCAACTTTTGCATCACTGCCAAATCTTGCTTATTAACTAAATCGCTAGTAGCTGTAGCAATTAACTCATTAATTCGATCCAAACAAGCATTTAAACCTGCGGCAAATTCATAACGGGTTAAGGCACGGTTCCCGCGATAGGTAGAATTGGGATAACCTGCAATACAGCCGTAACGTTCCACCAGCGATTGCAATGCACCAAATGCCCAATCGGTTGGTTGAACATCAGAAAACTGGGAAACAGAAGTGACTTGTCCCTGCAAAGTTCTATTAGCATCTGCTGCATTAGAATCATCTTCTGGAGGTGCTGCCCAAACTGCTGGAACTGCCAAAAACAGCAGAAAAAAACTATAAAAAAGAGTTTTGATCATTGACTTATTAGTTGAAGATAGTTGAATTTTGAGTTGAGGTTTTAAGTCACTTAAAGCAACGCTATGACTTTCTGCTCATTGCTGCTTTTAATAGCCGCTTCTATAATTCGCATTACATTAATTCCGTCTTCGGCGGTAACAGCAATTGGCTGATTATTAACAATAGATTTATACACGGGATCGTAATAACCTAAATAACTCCCCTGTGAACTTGTGACTTTTTCTCGAATTACTTTTGTGTCTTTTTCTGTATGCAGCAAGCCATATTCACTTTCTGGCTCTGTATACCAATCAAGTGTGTTAGGCTTCATACCTGCCACTAAATACTCTTCTTGTTTATCGCCTCTGCTTTTAAGAAAAGAACCTTTAGTACCATGTATGATATAGGCAGGTGTAGGTTCACGCACAAGGAAACTTGCTTTTAATTTGACGCGCAGTTTGTCGTAGTATAGTATCAACTCAAAATAATCATCTACCTGCGATCGCAGCCTAGTTATGCGGATATCTGCAAAAATAGCATCAGGCATCCCAAATAAATGCAAAGCTTGGTCTATCAAGTGCGGCCCTAAATTATTTAATATTCCTGCCCCTGGACTGGGAAGTTCTACGTGTTGTTTATGGCTGAGGGTTGGTTTATATTTTTGAAATTGAAATTCTGCTTCAACAATATCACCTAACAAGCCTTCTTGGATAACTTTTTTGACTGTTTTAAAATCACTATCCCACCTACGATTGTGATATACAGATAATTTTTTACCATGTTTTTGTGCCAATTCTTTCAGGTTTTTTGCTTCTGATACTGTTGTGGTAAATGCTTTTTCAACCACTACATTTTTATCTGCAAGCAATGCCTGTTTAGCATAATCGTAATGGGTATAAGTGGGTGTATTTACTACCACCAAGATTACTTGCTCATCTGCTAGTAATGCTTCTAAAGAAGGATAGCTTTTGACATCAGGATATTGTTGTTGTATCAGCTTTTTGCTTCTTTCCCAAGAACCGGCTAATTTAAATCCGGGATGCAAATCAATAAACGGCGCATGAAATACCATGCCGGATAAACCAGAAGAACAAAGAGCCGTATTGATAGTTTCCATCTTTTTAGTGATTGACTGAAGCGATGTCATTAATTTTGCGGGGCTGCTAGATCCCCGACTTCTTCAAGAAGTCGGGGATCTGAACACCACTAACCTCTTAAAACTTTTGGGACAGACCACTAGATGGATGCCAATTACATATCTTCTAACTCAATTCCTTTGGTTTCTTTAATAAAAAAGATAATGAAAAAGAATGAGGTAGCTGCTGAAATTGTATAGAGTCCATAGGCAGAACCTAGACCGAAATATTGCAGTATAGGAGGAAATGTTGTAGAGATAACGAAATTCGCAACCCATTGTATGGCAGCAGCAATCGAAAGCGCGGCGGCTCGAATTTTGTTATTAAACATTTCTCCCAACAGCACCCAAACCACTGGCCCCCAGGAGAAGCCGAAGCAAAATACATAGAGGTTAGCTGCAATGAGAGCCATAGTCCCGGCGCTTCCGGTGAGATTGGGGTTCCCAGCAGCATCGAGGGGAGCATTGCCAAAAAGATAAGCCATCGTCCCCAAGGTCAAGGTCATGCCAATCGACCCTACTATAAGTAAGGGCTTGCGACCAAATCTATCTACAAAGGCGATCGCAATTAGTGTTGTAATAATGTTGACGGCTCCTGTAATCACCGTTATTGATAGGGAATCTTTTTCGGAAAAGCCGACAGCCCGCCACAAAACGCTGCTGTAGTAAAAGATTACATTAATCCCAACAAATTGCTGTAATACAGATAAGCCTATTCCTATCCAAACAATGGGGAGGAGTCCGCCACTTCTGCTCAACAAATCAGAAAACCTGGGTTGGCGTTCACGAAGCACTGTCTGCCGAATTTCTTCGATTTTTGGTAGTACGTCACCCCCTAAAATCTTGGTCAGAACGTTAGCAGCTTCTGGTTCTCGTCCTTTGGCAACTAAGTAACGGGGAGATTCGGGAATTGTTAAAGCTACCATCCCGTAAAATACTGCTGGCGGAACTGCTGTCCAAAACATCCAGCGCCAAGCTGCAACCCCAAACAAAAACGGCGAGTCTGCTGAACCTGCTGACACAGCGATAAAGTAGTCGCTCAATAAGGCGACGAAAATTCCCACTACGATCGCTAATTGTTGCAGAGATCCTAATCTTCCTCGCAAATGGGTAGGAGAACATTCGGCAATGTAAGCTGGTGCTATGACGCTTGCAACGCCGATGCCAATCCCACCCAATAATCGCCAAAAGATAAAATCCCAGATAGTGAAGGCAAACCCAGAGCCAATAGCACTGATAGTAAACAACGCCGAAGCAACCACCATTGCATTGACTCGACCATAACGGTCTGCAATTTGTCCGGCAAAAAAGGCTCCTAACGCAGAACCCAGTAATGCTAGGGACACTGCTAGACCTGTTACCCAGCTACTAGTGTTAAAAGCTTTTGCTAGAGATAAAACCGCGCCGTTGATTACAGCAGTATCAAAACCGAATAAAAACCCGCCGAGTGCCGCAGCACCAGCAATCAAAATGACATAAAACGTGTTGGCTTTACGACGAATAGTAGTAGATGACATAGTTTATATATTGGGAATGGGGCGTTGGGCGTTGGGCATTGGGCATTGGGCATTGGGCATTAGTTAGTTCTTCTCTGCATCCCTTAGTCCTTAATACCTGCCGTGTATACACAAGTATTTTAAAATTACTGCTTAACATAGGGCAGGTTCATTTTTGCAGGTTGATGCAATAAAGATGCAGGTCAATGCAATAAAGGTGCAGGTCGATGCAATAAAGATGCAGGTCAATGCAATAAAGGTGCAGGTCGATGCAACAAAAATGCAGGTCGATGCAACAAAGGTGCAGGTTAAGAGATTTGTGTGTACACCGTAGAATCCCAATACCCAGTCCCCAGTTCCCTTTATCGTCTGGAACGTCTGCGTAACCGATCGATCGTTACTGCCAAAATAATTACTAGTCCTTTGACGACTAGTTGCCAGAAGTAAGAGAGGTTCAACAAGGTTAAACCGTTGTTGAGAATCGCAATGATTAATGCACCTAGAAGCGTGCCGCCAATGGTGCCAATACCACCAGTAAAGCTGGTTCCACCTAGAATAACAGCTGCGATCGCATCTAGTTCATAACCCTGACCTAATACGCCACTGGCACTATAAAGACGGCTGGCGCTCATGATTCCTCCTAAACCTGCCAGTAATCCGCTAATACCATAGACGAATAGCAACACCCGATTAACTTTAATCCCCGTTAATCTAGCTGCCCGCTCGTTACCACCAACGGCATATATCTGCACTCCTAAAACTGTTTGGCGTAGGACAAACCAGCTAGCTATCACAGTCAGTAGCGCAATTATCACTAGCCAAGGAATTGGGCCGACGTATGTATTACCCACCCAAGCAAAATTTATGTCCCGGTTAATTAACGTTGTCCCCTTGGCAATTAAAAAGGCAACACCCCGCAAGGCTGTAAGTGAACCCAGCGTGACAATAAAAGGTGGCACATCCAAGAAGGTAATCAGCGCACCGTTAAGTAAACCTAACAGCAATCCTGCTAGCAAGGCAGCAGGTACAGCCGCCCAACTTAAAGCCGGTAGTAGCGATACCAACAGGGCAACTACAGCAGAAACAGCCAATATTGACCCAACTGAAAGGTCAATACCGCCGGTGAGAATTACAAAGGTCATTCCTGTCGCCAGCACAATATTGATTGATGCCTGACGCAAGATATTAACGATGTTACCGCCGGTAAGGAAGTTGGGAGAAAGGAATGCAAATAAGATGCAGATAATTACTAAGATTGGCAAAATACCCGCAACTTCCAAGAGAGTGCTGATTGATTTCCGGTTGCGAACTGCGGGATTGTTGGCTGATTTATTGATAGGCGGTCTGACTGTTTGACTCATGATACCTCCGATGCTCCAGTTGCATAGTGCATAATCTTTTCTTGGGTGATTTCTTTGCCAAGACTGCCATCCAGTTCGCCTACCAGCTGTCCTTCTCGCATCACCAAGACGCGATCGCTCATGCCGACAATCTCTGATAGTTCGCTGGAAACCATTAAAATAGCAACACCTTGGGCTGCTAATTCGCTCATTATTCGGTAAATTTCACTTTTAGCACCGATATCTACGCCGCGTGTCGGTTCATCTAACATCAAGACTCTCGGTTTAATGGCTAACCACCGCGCTAGTAGTAGTTTTTGCTGATTACCACCAGAAAGATCGAGCGCTCTAATTTCCAAATTGGCTAAGCGGATATTGAAGTTTTCCACCGCTTCTGTTGACAGCCGATTCACTGAAGGCCAGTTAACAATTCCACCCCTTGCATCCTGTTTGAGTGTGTTGATAGCAATATTCTTGCGGGCGCTCATCTCCAGAAATAAACCTTGGTCTTTGCGGTCTTCTGGGACATAGCCAATTCCGGCGGCGATCGCATCACTGGGGGTATTAATTTCCAGTTTTTTGCCATTTAAGAATACTTCACCACTAGCCTTACGGTCAGCACCAAAAATCAGCCGGGATAGTTCTGTGCGTCCAGCACCAACCAATCCCGCTAAACCGAGAATTTCTCCAGCATGAAGTTCAAAACTAGCCGGCTCAATCTTCTGACGTGCATCGCTCATATTTCTGACTGACAGCACCACAGGGCCGGGATTCATTTGCCGTTGATGTTCGTAAAAGTCTTGCATAGAGCGACCAACCATCATCTGCACCAATCGCTGGGGAGAAATTTCGCTGCGTGTCAAACTGCCAATATATTGACCATCGCGCAACACACTAATTCGGTCAGCTAGGGCATAGATTTCTTCCATGCGATGGCTGATGTAAATAATGGCAATGCCATCACGCCGCAGTTTGCGAATTACCTCAAATAAATGGTCGCTTTCCCGGTCAGATAGGGCGGCTGTTGGTTCATCCATCACCAAAACGCGACTTTTATCCTTCAGCGCCCTGGCAATTTCCACTTGCTGCTGTTCAGCGATCGATAAAGTACCAACGATAGTCTGGGCGGTAAAATTGGCTCCCAGACTTTCCAGCACTTCCTCTGCTTCTAGTTGCATCGCTTTGCGGTCTAAAAACTGACCTCGCCGCAACTCGCTACCCATAAACATATTTTCGGTAACGGTTAAATTCGGTGCAACATTCAGTTCTTGATAAATGAGATTAATACCCGATTTGCGTGCTGTCCCCGGATCGGTAATTTTCAAGGGTTGACCATTGATGCGAATTTCTCCTTCATCTGCAATGTAAGCCCCAGCCAGGATTTTCATCAATGTGCTTTTGCCCGCTCCGTTTTCACCCATCAGGGCGTGAACTTCTCCTGGGTAAATCGTCAGACTAACATTTTGGAGCGCAGATACACCATGAAATCGTTTTGTAATTCCTTGCATTTCTAACACTGGGGTGTTAGTTGGTGCATCAGAAAGGGAGGTTTCAATATTTGTTGTCATGAGCAAAACCTGTAAAAACTATTTAAAATTAGCGTAGGCGCAGCCCGCCGTAGGCATCGGGAATTAGAAATTATTGAAGAAGAATTCAGAAGTCAGAATGGGCTAAACGCCCCGCTATCGCTAACAGGAGTCAGAATCAAGACGCGACGCTCGATTACTCGCTTGCCGCCGGCGCTATCCGCCAGTCGTACAGAATTCATTCTGAATTATGACTCTTGAATTCTGTTCGATAAATTCATAATTCATGGATCGCAAAATCATGTTTTAAAAGCTGACTAGGAGTGGAAAAGAGATATTTTCCTCCTTTGTTGTTTTTGTAAGGCTACGCCAAACCTTTTAAATTCTTCTTTCTTTCTTTCTTTGTGTCCTTCTCTGACGAGACGCTGCGCGAATGCGCCCTTTGGGGTTCGTTTTCTTTCTTGTACTTAATACAGAATTGGTATTAGTTCATAAAGATTGTTGGTAAAATTTGAGTGCTAAAAATAGACACTCAGACTTTCCCATGATGCACATACATAGCTGATTTCGATTGAGCGCAGCAGGGGTTTTAAGCTTTCTCTAAACCTATCTTTATATTAAATAAAGCTAGGAATTAAAGATGATAGTTTGTATTAATTTAAATGAAAACCGCCAGACATTCTAGGTATGTGCAAAAACTTTACAAATGCACCAAAGGACTTATATCAAAAGACATAATTCCCAATTGCAAATTCACAATTTTTATTACTTCCAGCCCTTTTCTGTGCTGACATTATCTTTTGTGATCAACTTAACTGGTATTAGAATGGTGGAATTACTTGGTTTTTTTCCATTTAAGATATCATTACCAACTTGAACTGCTTTTTCGGCCATCCCTCGCGGATTTTGAGTAGCAGTTGCTGCATATAAACCATCCTTCGCTGCGATCGCAGTGATTGCTTCTGGCGCACCATCAACCCCGACAATAAAGAAATCTTTACGTTGTGCTTGATTAGCTGCTAGTTCTGCGCCGACTCCACTCGGATCGTTGATAGCAAAAACCGCATCAATCTTCGGAAAGGTTGTCAGCAAATCAGTCATAACTCTGAGTCCTCCATCCCGACTACCCTCTGCATTTTGGTTTTTGGAGAGGATTTTGATATCAGGATATTTAGACAATACGTTCTCACAGCCGCTAACTCGCTGAGTCACCGAATCCACCGGCGGCCCGTTAACTATGACAACATTACCTTTACCTTTGAGGCGATCGGCAATATATTTGCAACTAACTTCTCCAGCTTGAACATTATTAGTCGTAATGGTGGCATCGACACCTCCTTCTGCACCTGTGTCTACCGCAATGACAATTCTACCCGCTTGTTTTGCTTTTTCAATTGCTGGTTTAATACCACTTTTATCAGCAGCATTTACAATAATGATGTCAGTATTGGCAGCAGTAAAATTTTCAATTTGATTGGCTTGTTGGTTGAGGTCATAGGCACTGGAAACTACAGTAACATTGACATCCTTACCGCCAATTTTCTTCGCTTCTGCTTCAGTTGCTTGTCCCATAAGGACGAAGAAGGGATTACTTAAATCACCCACGGTAAAGGCAACTGATTTTAATTTTGTATTTCCAGTAGCGACTTTAGTTTCTGCACTAGTATTACTAACAGATTTCGCATCAGTATTAGTAGCAGTGTTGCCATCGGGAGAAGCATTTGTACAGCCGCCAAGACTACTAGCGATCGCACCTAGTAAGCTAACTGCAATTATGCGAAGCGCAACACCAGAGTTGAATCCAATCTTTTTCACATTCATATATCTCCTAGAAGTCATTCTTATTTAAACTAAACTTGAAAACGATGTATTAAAAAAACAGGGTCAAGTACTTACTGTAACTCTCCTATATCAAGCCTTTTTCTATGCCTTGTAATTACGAATTACAAACTACCAGCCTTTATAGCTACTAAGATTCTCTCTAGTAACCAACTTGACTGGAATCAGAATATTTGGTGAATCAGGTTTTTTACCCTGAATGATATCGTTGCCAATCTCAACCGCTTTTTGAGCCATCCCTGCGGGATTTTGAGCAGCAGTTGCAGCAAATACACCATCTTTATCTTCCATTGCTTTGGTTGCATCTGGCGATCCGTCAACCCCAACAATAAAAAATTCTTTACGTCTTGCTTGTTTAGCTGCTAAGTCTGCGCCGACACCACTTTGGTCGTTAGTGGCAAAAACGGCATCAATTTTGGGAAAGGTTGTCAGCAAATCACTCATAACTCTTAGCCCTCCATCCCTTGTCCCTTCAGCATTTTGCTCTTTAGAGATGAGTTTGATATTAGGATATTTAGACAATGATTTCTCACAGCCACTCACTCGCTGATTGATGGAGTCCATCGGAGTCCCGTTGAGAATGACTACATTACCTTGACCTTTGAGGCGATCGCCAATATATTGGCAAGCAATCTCTCCAGCTTGAGTATTGTTGGAACTAATCATCGCATCTACATCTGCATCAACGGCTGAATCTAATGCAATCACAACCCTACCTGCAACCCTTGCTTGATCGATAACTGGTTTAACTCCTTTTTTATCAACAGCGCTGAGAATAATTAGATCGGTATTCGCAGCCGTAAAATTTTCGATTTGGTTGCTTTGTTGGTTCAAGTCAAAGCCACTAGAAACCGCATTAACTCTGATATTACCGCCTATTTTCTGAGCTTCTATCTCAGCCCCCTTCTGCACTGCATTATAGAAGGGATTGCCTAAATCACCCAAAGCTACGCCGATTGTTTGCAATTTTCTATTTGGAGTACTAACATTCTCTGCACTTATATTAGTAGCTTTGTTAGTAGTATTAGTAGCAGCGTTGTCATTTTTAACGCCATTTGTGCAACCAATAACCGCAAAACCTAATATGCCAACTATGAGCAAAATTCTCTTCATATTTATCTATTTTTAACAACGGATTTAAATTGGAGAAAGGTCATCACAATATAAACTAGGTCTGAAAACTTAGACCTAACTTCTGCGATCCCATTAGCTTTTGGAATTTAAACCCCAAAGGTCTTGTGATATGACTTAATTGGAGTTATTGCTGTTAGTTTCACGAAACTAAATGTTTTATTTTTAAAGCAAAATCCTGAATATTACACTACTTCAACTAATTACATTGCTTTTTGATGAAATTACTTCGTAGCGCCTATTCTGAAAATAGCTTTTAAGTGAAACTTCCAAAAATTAGTTTTATTAAACTTGTAAATCTTTATTTGTTCAGACTTTTTTCATTTTATCCTGCTACAGTGCAAAAATTAATTTTGTTTATCGAACTTTACAAAGTTAAAAGGTTTTAAATCTCTTGAGATAACGCAAAGTCTTCATGTCAAAGCATCCGCATAAAAAACCTTATTCAATATTAGGGAAAATGTTAAAAAGGTTAACATTTCTCAATCAATCTCCTTCAGAAAAGGTATTGTGATAGTAGTAAACTATTTGATTACAAAAGCTAGATTTTGAGAAATGTAAACATCAATGGAAGATTCTGACTTCTGACTTGTGAATTATTCTGCAAGCAGTTTAAAACTTTAATGTTGCGGGTAAGTATTTTGCTACCAAATCTTCATAGTATGGTTTTAATTTCTGCCAATCAGGAGGAATCGGGTTTTTTGAGTACAAATCGTAGGGATTGAATAAACGTACCCATTTAAACATTTCTCCATCGTGTTTATCCATCAAATGTTGATATGCATTTTCACGATGTTGAGGATAAAATGAGTGATAGCGAAGCATATACAATGCAGGTTCGGGCAAATAGTTTTTCATCATCTGATAAAAATACTCATCATGCCCCCATGAGAGATGTACATTACTCAATCCGCAGTTAGGCTCATAAATGCCATATTTGGTGTTGTAAGCGGGGTTATTATAATCAGGGTTTTCTTTAAAGAATTCTGAGAAAACAATTTTATCAGAAAATGCACAACCGACAGGATAAGTATCGCCTACGGTAGCCCATTGAGGTTCACCAAATAGACAAAGCACTTTCCCCATATCGTGAAAGAAGCCAGTAAGTACCATCCAGTCAGGATGGCCATCGGCGCGAATAGCTTCTGATGTTTGCAATAGATGCTGTAACTGATCCATTTCTGTATCAGGATCAGAATCATCAACCAACTGATTCAAAAATTCGACCGCATCCCAAACAGACATTTGTTTTTTATCAAACTTCAAAAAGTCTTTTTCTTTTTGAAGTACAAAATTATATGTTTGATTAATATGATTTAACCGATAAAACTCTTTCACCGTATCTCTAATAGTCGTTTCGTAATTTCTATACTCTTCGGTGGTTTTACCTTCTTTAACTATGCTATCTGGATCGGGATAGCGATTAAGTAAGTCTTTTTCCCATTCTTCTAGTGAATGTAAGGGATTGTTTTCAACCTGAAAAATGGCATTATTTAGAGTTTGAGACATATCTTCTTAGTTGTCGATATTGTTTTTGTTAAATGGTACTTTCACACTCTATTATGCACAGGTGTGCAAAACCTGTTTTTGAGAGGCGATTTATCGCCGTCTCTACAAGTGTTTTGGACTTATTATTTATTCTTGCACACGTGTGCAAGAATGCGTGTTAAGTTTCATTTCTTCTTTGCATACTTATGTGGCGATCGCAAATCTATAGCAATCCTAAATGATTAGTTGAGGCTGATTAGGGACTTCCTGATAAAAAAATATTCAATTATTTATTGTGGAGTGGACATCTTGTCCGCTTTTGGCTACGGGCGGACAAGATGTCCACCCCACAATATTGGATAATTCCACCCCACAAGATTGGATAATTTATTTCTTGGAGTTCCCCAAGGAAAAAATAGGTATTTTTGCGTAGATCATAGACTAGCGATCGCATCGGCAACTAGATTAGAAACAAAGGGCAAAATATCCCGACTCTTAGCCTGGGCTTTACCTTCAGTAAATACCACTAAGAGATAAGGGCGCTGTTCTGGTAACTCAATATAGGCAGCATCATGGTGAACTTGACTTGTCCAACCTGCCTTTGACCAAATTTGAGCATTTTTAGGGAGTCCACCGCCTAAAAAACCTGTTACCTGATCTTCATCTCTGTCAGTGGGTAAATCGTTGAGAGGACGTTTCAGTAAAGCCATCATTGCTTGCGATCGCCCACTAGAAACCGCCACTCCACCTACAATACTATGCAGTAACCTAGCGATCGCATTTGTGGTCAACATATTCCGATTTTCTAGTAACTCTCCCACAAATGCCCGTTCTCGTCCATAAGCGCCATCACTCCAAGTTTTTTGACAGACGTTAATCGTCTCCATTTCTTCCCAACCCAAAGATTGGTAATAACGGTTAACAATATTACGCTGATATTTCCAGGTTTCAAAGGGGCCGATTGGTAATTCTGGCCCGGATGTGGTACCACTCAAAATATCCACAACCAAGCTGGTAGCATCGTTACTAGAATCGACAATCATATCCCGCAAAGCTCGCTCCAACTCCTTGGAGGTTTGACTCATGCCTTTTTCTAGCCATTCGTTTACCGCCACCAGGTAAAATAGCTTGACGACACTGGCAGGATAAATCCGCTCAACACCGCGATAAGTAAAACCACGAACTGGGTGATCCCAAAAAGCATTAGGAGTCAAGGCCCCACCAGTATTTACTAGCACTGGTGGATCGTAAACAATCCAAGTCAAGGCAATTTGGTTACGTGCTAAGGTCGGAAATGCTGCCCAAGTTGCATCTAAAATGCCATTACCAAGATTTTCGAGTTGTTCGTCTTTATTAAAAAAAATCATTCTCTGATAATGTCCTTTAATCTAAAATCCAAAATCCAAAATCCACAATCAGGGGAGTATCAGTCTTTAGCTGACCTGAATTTATATGATTCTCCTGAATGTACACGTTTAGCAACTCAAGCCGCATCTGGGCGACATTTATGGGTAACATCAAATCATCAAAATTTGGCGGTTGAGGTGTATTTATGTGAAGATGACTATCCGGGATGGGTATCTGTTTCAGATTTTGATTCATTACAATCTGCTACTGTACCTTATCAGGCTGCAATATTTTCTGAATCGGAGATTAAAAAATTCATAGCAGAAATTATCGCCTTTATCCAAAAAGCGATGCAACAATCAAATTATTACCTTTGGGGTGGTACGGTTGGGCCAAATTATGACTGTTCTGGGTTGATGCAAGCGGCTTTTGCTTCGGTGGGTATTTGGCTACCGAGAGATGCGTATCAACAGGAAGGATTCACTCAACCGATTACAATTGCAGAATTAGTCGCCGGGGATCTGGTATTTTTTGGAACTAGCCAAAAAGCCACCCATGTCGGGCTTTATTTGGCGGATGGTTATTATATCCATAGTTCTGGGAAAGAGCAAGGACGGAATGGGATTGGAATTGATATTCTCTCGGAACAGGGAGATGCGGTTAGTCAGTCGTACTATCAGCAGCTGCGAGGTGCTGGTAGAGTTTTTAAGAGTTACGAACCACAGAGACGCTGAGGAAGCTGAGGCTTATGAGGAGTGGGTTGCTTTCCGAAAGGAGTAGTGAGGAAAATGGGGTGATTTCTGCAATTGTCCCAGATGTTTCGGTGGTAGTACCAATACACGACGAGGTGGAGAGTTTGCCGCTTTTACTAGATGCGATCGCTTCTAGTTTATCCTCTAGTCAGATAAATTATGAAATAATTTGTGTGGATGATGGTTCTACAGATGGTTCTGGGGATTTTCTGAAAAAAGAGGCGCAAATCCGCACTGATTTAAAGGCGGTGATTTTGCGTCGCAACTACGGACAAACTGCGGCGATGGCTGCTGGATTTTATTATGCAGTCGGTAAAGCGATCGTTACTTTAGATGCCGATCTCCAGAATGATCCTGCTGATATCCCTATCTTATTAGCAAAGCTGGACGAGGGTTACGATTTAGTGAGTGGTTGGCGGCAAAAACGCCAAGATGGGGCTGTAAATCGGTTACTTCCTTCCAAAATTGCCAATTGGCTAATTCGCCGCACCACTAGCGTGGATATTCATGACTATGGTTGTTCGCTGAAAGCCTATCGTCCTGAACTTTTGGCAGATATGAATCTCTACGGAGAATTACACCGATTTTTACCCGCTTTGGCGTACATCGAAGGAGCTAGAATTACCGAAATACCTGTACGTCATCACGCCCGCCGCTTTGGTCGTAGTAAATATGGAATTTGGCGGACATTCCGGGTATTGATGGATTTGTTAACCATTCTGTTTATGAAAAAATTCCTCACCCGTCCGATGCACGTTTTTGGGCTGTTGGGATTGATTTCAATGTTTTCGGGAACTGCGATCGGAGTTTACTTAACTTTCGCCAAATTGGCTTTAGGTCAGATGATAGGCAATCGCCCTTTACTAATTTTAGCAGTTCTCCTGCTACTAACGGGAGTGCAGTTGTTTTGCTTCGGACTTCTAGCAGAATTACTCATGCGTACATACCACGAATCCCAAGGACGGCCTATCTATCGCGTGCGAGAAGTAGTAGCAAAAAATGTTAAGTAAGGTAACAATAGTAGTCATTGGTCATTAGTCATTAGTCATTGGTCATTAGTCACTTGTACTGAGCGTAGTCGTTGGCGTTCGCGTTAGCGTCTCTGAAAGAGAAGCCTCTTGTAGAGAAGTATTGGTCATTAGGGACTTCCAAATAAAAAAATATCCCAAATTTTCTTGTGGGATGGGTGTCCTCACCCGTCCGATATTCAGGGCGGGCAGGATGCCCACCCCACAAGAGGGATAATTTATTTTCTGGAAATCCCTTAGTAAATAATTAAGAGTAAATATTGGTTGACTCTAGACAAATGACAAATGACAAATGACAAAAAACCAATCAAAAAACCAATTAAGTTGCATCTACCTTGAAAGCATTTAATACTTTTGACGCTCAACTGCGGCGCAACCTGCTAATTTTATTTACGGCAGGTTTATTATTCTGGTCGAGCCTGTCTTCACTTTTACCAACTCTACCGCTTTACATTGATGATGTGGGCGCAAGCAAGCAAGAAATTGGGATTGTTATGGGCAGTTTTGCCATTGGGTTATTGCTATCTCGCCCAATGCTGGGACGATTAGCCGATGAACGCGATCGCAAAATTGTCTTATTGATTGGTACGATCGTAGCTGCGATCGCACCCTTTGGTTACTTGGCAACCCGATCGATTGGGTTATTAATCCTAGTGCGGATTTTTCACGGCATTAGTATTGCTGCTTTTAGCACTGGCTACAGTGCCTTAATCGCAGATTTAGCGCCCGCCGAAACTCGTGGTGAAATCATTGGTTACATGAGCCTGACAACTCCCATTGGTTTAGCAATTGGCCCGGCTTTGGGAGGGTATTTAGAAGCTACAAATGGTTACGGGATATTATTTCTGTTATCCGCCGAATTGGGTTTTGTCGCCTTCTTGGGGATTTTACAAATTACGAATCCGCCAGTGCAAAGGCAGGAACAAACTCAGGGAGACAATCGCAAATTTTGGCAAATTTTGGCCAGTCCACGGGTGAGAATTCCAACTATAGTTATGTTGCTGGTTGGTTTGTCTCTCGGTGCTATACATACCTTTGTGGCATTGTTTCTCAAATCCACTCAGGTGGACTTCAATGGCGGACTGTTTTTTACAGCTGCGGCAATTTCTAGTTTTAGTATCAGGATATTTGCTGGTAAGGCAAGCGATCGCTTCGGACGGGGTTTGTTTATTACCTTTGGTATTTTTTGCTACGTTTTGGCGTTAATACTACTGTGGCAAGCTGACAGTGCGATCGTTTTCTTACTGGCTGCGATCGCTGAAGGTGCTGGTGGTGGTACACTAATCTCGATGATGATTACCATGATGGCAGACCGTTCATTGCCGCCAGAACGGGGGAAAGTTTTTGCTATCTGCATTGCTGGACTTGATCTAGGAATTGCGATCGCTGCCCCTATTTTGGGTATCATCGCCGAACGAGTCGGCTACCGCGATATGTTTGGCTACGGTGCTGTGATTACTTCTGTCGCACTTGTCCTCTTCCTCACCCAGTCCAGCAAAAACCTATCTAACTCCCTGCGCTTTGCACTAGGTCTAGCTCCAGATGCTTATGCCTTGAAAAACTTAAAAGTTAGGAGTGATGAAATTTAACTCATCACTCCTAACTCTTAAAAACGGGCGAGGAGGGATTCGAACCCCCGACACCGTGGTCCGTAGCCACGTGCTCTAGTCCACTGAGCTACACGCCCTCACCGACAATCTATATTAACACGTTCTAACCAAATGGTGCAAGATAATTTTCCATCTGATTTTGCCAACTTAACCCATCTAGATCGCCAAGGACAGGCGCAGATGGTGGATGTGTCTGATAAAGTACCTACCATTCGCCAAGCAGTAGCAGCCGCTAAGGTGCGAATGCTGCCAGCCACCTTCGCTGCCATTCAAGCTGGAAATGTCCCAAAAGGCGATGTGTTGGCAACGGCAAGATTGGCTGGGATTATGGCAGCCAAGCAAACAGCCACTTTAATTCCCCTATGTCATCCGTTGCCTTTGCAAAAAATTGCAGTTGAAATCATACCCGATCCCCAACTACCGGGTTATCAAATTCAAGCCACAGTCAAAACCAAAGCTGAAACCGGTGTCGAGATGGAAGCTTTAACCGCCGTTTCTGTGGCTGCCTTGACTTTATACGACATGGCAAAAGCTTTAGAAAAGTCGATTCAAATTGAATCAATTCGTTTAATAAGTAAGAGTGGCGGGAAATCAGAAGATTATTCACTGTCAGAGCAATAAGGGAACTCCAAGAAATAAATTATCCAATCTTGTGGGGTGGGCATCTTGCCCGCCATATAAGCTGGGCGGGCAAGATGCCCACCCCACAAGGATTAATTGGATATTTTTTTATTTGGAAGTCCCTAAGCTAGCCATTGGGCATTGGGCATTGGGCATTGGGAATTGGGAATTAGGCAGAAGTTCTTTAATTTTGAATTTTGAATTTTGAATTGATTGCTCCCTCATCCCCACTCACGGCAGATTATCAGGATCGATGCCAAGATTACGCAAATATGCTGCTAACTGTTCGGCGCGTTTGCGTTCTTGTTCTAGTAATAACTCAGCCTGTTCTGCCCGTTGATTGAGTTCCAACGAATTCAAAAATCTCTGTCCATCTGGACGGTAAATTACTAACTCCCCAAGCCCCGTTTGAAATCTAATTCCTAAATGGGGACTGAACCATCCATCCATTTGCCATAGTTTATTCAAATGGTTGTTTTGCCGCAACCAACCATCTAGTTGAAAACTTTCAGGGTCGTATAAATAGTATTCTTCAACACCATAAGTATCGTAAAACTCCAGCTTCCGCTCCATCTCCTTGGTATCATTACTATAAGAAAGAATCTCAAAGACTACTTGTGGTGGAATATTATCTTCTTGCCACTGGCGATAGGAACGACGTTTGCCCTTTGGTCTACCGAAGACAACCATCACATCAGGTGCAGTCGGTGTAATTAGCCGAGAACGGACGGGATACCAGAGCAAATCTCCCGCAATCAAAACATTGTCATTATTAGCTAACAGAATCTCTAAATTCTCCTTAATCAGGACAATCCAACGATATTGCTCCGTATTGTCTGCCATTGGTTTGCCGTCGCTATCTGGATAGAGGAGATCGGGGTCTGTTTGCTCAAAAATCGTCATCGGATTTAACCCACCGGCTCTTGACTTCCAATTCAATTATGACTGCTTGTAGAAGTCTAATCGCAACGACTGCACCAAAAACCTTAGAATAAGTAGGGTGTATTTAAATCTGTAACAAATATTTATGCCTCCTCGTTGGCCTCGCAAACCCGATCGCAAAGACCCAGATTACCGCAAGATCGATGACCGGATGAATTTTGCCGTCCATGTAGCGATCGCTGCTACGATAAATTCTGGCTTATGGTTTTTTCACATCTTGAAAAGCACTACCTGGGACTGGCTGCCGTTATTTACTGCAAGTTGGACAGGAATAGTATTAGTGCATCTGATTTATATTAGTGCGATCGCTAATTACAGCGAAACTCCACCTAAATCCACCTGAAGACGGACTGCTGATGCTGGGGCGATTGTAACCTGTGGTAGTAGAATCAGCCTATTAATTGAGCGATAATGTAAAAAAGCCTGAGATTTCGCACTCTTTCTTAATGTAGGGTTATTTTTATGGCAAAGACTAACACCACAGAACTACTGGAAGCCCTAGCAGCTGAAATTGGCGAAAATGTCTACATAGACATTGCTAAATGGCATCTTTATTTATCTAATGCCAAGCTGCACACCCTTGTTGCTGAACAGTTGTATCCGTTAATTACTTCCAACAATGTAAGTGAAGATCAAGTTTTAAAAGTCTTGAAATCAATTACAGTAAAAATTGGCGGTGGTAGAAGCGAACTTTCTTTAATTGATTTGCTGCCACTGCAATGCCAAGTAACATTAGTTGATATTTTAGAAAAATATCAACGCGAAATCTAATCTCTACAACTAAGATTATTTGAATTAGACAATTTTCTCGTTCGGCATTCACTGATTAGATTTGAAATGCTGAGTTGAGGATAGTTTTTCTGTGCCAATCTTATAAAGATAAAAACCACAAAGACACATAGATGAATTTCGTCTAATTTATGTGTTCATATTTGGTAAAAATGTCCTTTAACAATTAAGGAATCTCGACTTTTAAATCGGTTGAGATATGAGTGAGTTTATCTGATACTCGCTCTCGGTTTTCATGCAAACTTATTGAGGCAATTTCTATGCTTTTGCAAATCAAAGATTCTGGCGAATTGGTAAAAATTCTGGAGATTCAAGAATTACTTGACCCGAATAATGATGTCGTTCACGCAAGAGAACAAGAAGGTGAAGAAGAACAGCCACCTGATACCTTTAAAAAAGAAAATCTTGTTTTTCCTTCTGGCGAAGTTCTACCACGCTGTTGGTTAGATGCCAACTATAGACACGATAACGGTTAATGATTTTAAAATCAGGTAATGGGTAATAGAAGTAAACTATTACCTATTATCAATTTACCTAATAATAGCCCTGTCCAATAGAATTCGCGGCTACACAAATAAAATCCACCTGCATGGGCTAAGAAGAAAATAAAGCTTTGTAACCCACGGAAGTGGGTTTTGCCTGTGTAGACGCGGTTTCTAAGAGGATGTTTGAAAAGTTCTGTTGTTGGTATCAAAACATTCTAGATCCCCCTAAATCCCCCTTAAAAAGGGGGACTCTAATTCCGGTTCCCCCCTTTTTAAGGGGGGTTAGGGGGGATCTAAAAGTGCCTAAAGTCACAGCAAAACACTTTTCAAACAACCTCTAACCGCCCTTTTAATTATCTGCCCGTTGATGATACTTCTTGTTCTGTTACCGTTGCCTTTTCATTCTGCTGAAACTGCGGAAAAAATGTCTTAGTAATCCAATCAGTCAAAATGTGAGATAGTAATCCTAAAGGGCCAGCAAACAAAGATAAAGCCAGAGAGTGAATTGTCCAAATTCCTGTTTTCTGTCCTTCCCAATAAATCCAGCGACCGACAAATAAATCCATCACTAAAAAATGAATCCAACCTGTTGCCGCAGCTGTTTCGTCTGCAAAAAATCGCGCAATATCAGCTAATTTAGGATTCGATAAAGCTTGAGCATTTTCTGGCGTAATGCTGTTTATAAACAAATACACATACGCCCCAGCTAACAGTACAAAGGGTAAATATGATGACATTATCTGTCGTGTGACTTTCCAGTTTGGTAACAAAATCATCAACGCCCAAAATGGCAATACGAAAAGATTAGCAACGTTAAATAGTTGAGAAATTGTCATATTTTTGTCAAGTGAAGGATTCTCATTTATTATGTTTCTCTTCTTTTGAATTAACTAGTTATTCATAACTCGTAACTCTCAAGAGATCAGATCCCCGACTTCTTTGAGAAGTCGGGGATCTGGATATATTTATAAAGCTACAAGTTGCGATTCGATTTCTGAAGACTTCAAATCACGCCCGATGAAAACTAAGCGCGTTTGCCTAGCCTCTTCTGGTTTCCAGGGGCGATCGTAAAATTTATCAAATCGGGTTCCCACACCCTGCATTACTAAGCGCATAGATTTATTAGGCACTGCGACAAAGCCTTTAATCCGGTAAATTTCTTGTTGTTGTACTAATTTCTCTAACTGCTGTTGCAGCTTTTCTGGGTCAAAGGTACGATCCAAAATTAAATTAGCTGAGGTAATTTCTTCGTCGTGATTGTGGTCTTCTTCAGTATCGTGATGACTAGGACGAGAATCTAAATTGTCTTCGACTGCGGCTTGAAATCCTAATAATATAGATGCGTCTAGTTGAGAACGGTCGCTCTCGACAATCTTCACCACTCTGGGCAACTCTTGCTTAATCAATTCCTCAACTCTGGCTTTTGTCTCGGCATCCACCAAGTCAATTTTATTTAACACCACCAAGTCTGCACAAGCAAGTTGGTCTTCAAACAATTCTTGCAAGGGTGTTTCGTGTTCTAGATTATCATCTGCTTGTCGCTGGGCTGCGATCGCCTCTGGATCGCTAGCAAATGTCCCGGCTGCAACCGCCGCACAATCTACCACGGTAATCACCGCATCCACAGTGGCGGCGTTACGAATTTCTTGCCAGCGAAAAGCCTTCACTAGCGGTTTTGGTAAGGCTAAACCAGAGGTTTCAATCAAAATGCAGTCGATGCTATCCCGCCGCTTAATTAACTCTTGCATCGTTGGGTAAAACTCTTCCTGCACGGTGCAGCATAAGCAGCCGTTGGTTAATTCAAAAATATTAGTGTCACCCTCACCATCTTCGGGGCAAATTTGACAGGATTTTAACAATTCTCCATCAATACCGAGTTCGCCAAATTCATTGACTAAAACGGCAATACGCCGTCCTTGGTTGTTTTGTAGCAGGTGGCGAATTAGGCTGGTTTTTCCACTACCTAAGAAGCCTGTGATCACTGTGACAGGAATTTTCGTAGCCATATTTTTGCCTGATTTACCCAGTATGGTAAGTTTTACGGGTTACAAACTTAAATACTGAGATTAAGCTTGGTTTGAAGATTGACTTAGTTATTTTAAGCTGAAAGTCTCTGGTAAACCTGAAAATATTGCCGTTATTGCTAGAGACGCGATAAATCATGTCTTGAAAGACCGATTATCTATGAATAAAAGTTAGGTTTTGGCAGTTCATCATTTAACGCCCAATTTCCAATCTCTTGAATTTTGTAATCTACCGGATCGTGGAGAGTGAACGTGCGGAGATTACGCCAATAGCGATCGAAGCCGTACTTTGCCGTAGTAGCACGTGCGCCCATAACTTCAAAAATGCGGTTGGTAATGTCTAAACCGACTTTAGTCGCTGCAACTTTGGCAGTAGCGACAGAAAGCGCACATTCCCCACGTTGTTCGGCGGTGAGTGACCATTCTTGTTCCCAAGCCGCTTGTAGTAATTCTCCTGCTTGCTCAGTCAAGCTCTTAGCTGCTTGGAGTTCAACCCATATTTTGCCATAGTGCTGGATGATGTGAGGATCTTGGGTTGCACTTTCTACACCTGATGTCAGCCAAGGTTTTGTATTAGTTGCGGTATATGTTTTAGCAGCTTCAAATGCTCCTTGGGCAATTCCCAAGTAGATATTAGCAAGATTCAATTGAGTTAAGCAGGCGCGAATAGTGTTGAAGGGTTGACTGGGTTTTTCTCTACTACCAAGAATTTCGTCAGGGTATACCAACACATTCTCAAAAGTAACACTACCACTATCTGTTTGACGTTGCCCGATATTATCCCAATCATCATGAACAGTAACGCCTTGCCGTTGGGTAGGAATTAACAAAATATTCAATTCACCAGTTTCTTGATGAATGGCAGCGATCGGCAATATATCCGAGTCTTGAGAGCCAGAGCAAAAGCTTTTAATCCCGTTGAGACGGAAATAATCATTTTCTGGTGTCAGAGTAGCTCTTTTATCTAAAGGGTTGAGGGCATTGCACCAAAACCAATTATTGTGAATAGTTGCTGAGTAATATCGCTGTTTTTGCTCTGCCGAACCAAAGATATGCGGAATTACTACACCTAAATGGTGGTAAGAAAAGACGTGAGCAATGGAACTATCAACCTTAGCAAACTCGCGGGTAATTTGCAGAACGGTAATCCAGCTTTGCCCTAAACCGCCGTACTCTGTGGGTACGATTAGTTTCAGTAAGTTGCTTTTACGCAAGCGATCGCGTTCATGCTT
>NZ_JABXKI010000180.1:23211-57227 GCF_017115095.1 Nostoc sp. NMS4
CAAATTAGTGGCTGAAACTGCCAATTTCGGGGATAATTCCTCGGTAACAACCATCGCCCAAACGTCTAAAATTCCTGCAATCAATAGTGATACAAATGTCCAACAGACAAACAGGATGTCTCAAGTAACATCTGTATCTCAGTTTTCAGATGTGCAGCCAACTGATTGGGCTTTTCAAGCACTCCAGTATTTAGTTGAGCGTTATGGATGTATTGCGGGCTATCCAAATAGTACTTATCGGGGAAACCGCGCGATCGCTCGCTATGAATTTGCAGCAGGTTTAAATGCTTGTTTATCTCGGATCAACGAGTTAATTGCAACAGCTACATCTGACTTAGTTACCAAACAAGACTTAATTACCCTACAAAGACTGCAAGAAGAATTTACTACTGAACTAGCAACTTTACGGGGTCGTGTTGATAATTTAGAATCTCGAACTGCGGAACTAGAAGCTAACCAGTTTTCCACAACTACAAAGCTTTCTGCGGAAGCTATTTTTGTGATTACCAATGCCTTTCAAGGCTCAGTTAATAGTGATAACACAGTTTTTCAAGATAGAGTTCGCCTCGTTTTTAAAACTAGTTTTACAGGTAAAGACACTCTAAATACTCGTTTAACTGCTGGAAACACTACTACTTTGCAACTTCCTGGTGGTTCAGCCGAAGGTTTGCAAACCTTCAATCTTGCTCCTAGTAACAACAGCCTATCCGTAGATTGGCTCTCTTACTATTTTCCAGTTGGTAGCAAAATCGATGCTTATATAGGAGCAATAAACGGAGTATTTTTTGACTTTGTTCCGACTCTGAGTCCTTATCTGGATAGTGCCACAGGCGGCAGTCGCGCTTTGACAGAATTTGCTTCCTCTAGTCCTATCTACCGGATTGGTGGTGGTGCAGGTGGAGGATTCAATTATCGATTAAGTGACCAATTGGTATTGAGCTTGGCTTACTTAGCAGGAGATCATGCCAATCCTCAGCCAGACAGTGGTTTTTTTAATGGTCAATACAGCGCATTTGGACAAATAGCATGGAACCCCAACAAAAACTCTGGCATTGGTTTGACATACATAAATGCCTACCAAAATCGGGGAGGAATATTCGACCTCGGTAGTGGTTTTACACTTGTCGGAACACAACAAGCCAATACTCCATTTCAACGGACGATTACCAACTCCTACGGAGTCGAAGCCTTCTATAAATTTAGTCCTCGATTTGCAGTCAATGGGTTCTTTGGCTACACTAACGCTAAGAATCTGGCGGGTAGTGGTAGTGCAGATATTTGGTACTATGCTCTGGGATTGGCATTCCCAGATTTAGGTAAACAAGGCAACCTTGGTGGTGTTCTTGTGGGTGCAGAACCTTATCGGGGTGGTAATCCTGCACCTGCAAACGATTTATCCTTACATATTGAAGGCTTTTACAAGTATCAGCTTACAGATAACATTGCTATCACCCCTGGCGTAATTTGGATTACGGCTCCGGCTCAAAACAATGATAATCAGGATGCAGTAATTGGCACTGTAAGAACAACCTTCACCTTTTAAATCATCTCAGCAACGTTAAAATTTTGAGCGTTGCTGATTTAAAATGTGAACTTTTTTTCACGCAGAGGCGCAGAGAGTAAGAGTTGAGAATGTTTTCATTTATTTAGATCACACTCTTACGTTCTTCACAACTATTAACTAATTCGTAATTCGTAATCGAATTCTTAACTACGAATTACGAATTATTCTAGCGTCCTTCACGATTCAAGCTCAGGGGTTGTTGTTCTTCAACTAGTGGCGGCACATCCTGCCAAAGGCTAATTCCATCGTATAATCCTGGAGCCATTAAGAATACTTGAACCCAAAGGATATTAAACCACCAGTAAAGCCCTTGGATAATATTTTCCTGACCTATTAGGGATACTGTCACCAGGTAAAACAAGACGGAAATTATTAAACTAACAACAGATGCAACTATGCCTTTTGTGGGCTGTGACAACTCTGTGAAAGGCCACATATTGAATTGCCAAACAAATCCTAAACCAACAGTTGTCCAAATAGCTGCAAAGGTTGGCCCTGTTGTTGTTGTAAACAAATCCAGCCCTAGCTGTTTTAAGAACAATTCGGTAATCAAAGTGAGTAACAAAATAATACCTGTATGTAGTAATCCTAAACGTGGCATTCCTAGTTCTAATTTGTTTAAAGGCCAACGTTCAAAGAAACTACCGAATACTGTTGAGCAAGGATACCAATACCAAGGAATGTAAAATGGTTGAAGTCCCCACATTTGCGGCAAAAAGGTGAGTGCAGGGGCAATAAAGAAGATGGCAAAAAAGATATTGAGAAAGCCGCTCACTGGATGCCAGTTGCGTACTTCATCGGTGGTGACAATCGTGTTGTCAAAGAAGAACAAACTGGCGGCGGCGGCAATGATTGCTGTTTGTCCCCACAAGCCAACAGGTGTATCAGTGAGAATTGCTTTTGCAGAGATGATTTTCCAAACTTCTCCAGTTATGTAAACTAGTGCCAACAGCACTACTAAATTCACTGTTCCTCGTCCAAATCGGGTAGAAGAAAAGCGAGAACCTGGATAACCGCTGAGGGAGAAACCTAGATGCCACCACCAGACGAAGCATATAGTGATATAAGTCAACTTTGTTGATACATTTAGCTGAATAATTTGACCAAAGATGAGTTCAAAAATATAGCTAATGACAGCAATTATAGCAATGAAAAGCAGCCCCTTAAATGGCTGGCTTTTCCAAATGCTCCGCCTCTGGGTTGGGTTTGCAACGCTCATAGTAATCAACTTAAATAATGTTGGATTTATCAGGGGTAAAGCATTCTGGTAAATTTTGGATTTTAAATTTTGGATTTTGGATTGAATAATTACAAACCCAAAATTTCAAAAAATCTTTCAATTTTAGATTGGCGATCGCTTAGTTAAGCCGAACGAATCTATGAGCGTATTTTAGTTTGAAACAGGACTTACGCAAAATTATGAAAAAACGAACCACAGAGGGCGCAGAGGACACGGAGAAATAAGAGTTTCAGAGAGTTCTTGCGTAAGTCCTATGAAAAATTTCCTAATCCAAAATCTAAAATCTAAAATCCAAAATTGAGTCACCCCAATAGAGAATGCCGCAATTACAACCAAGGATGGCGCGGGGGATAGACACCATTGAGGAAGTAGTTACCAACAGCGTAGTATTTCCAACGTACAGGGTCGTGGAGTGTGTGAGCGCGAGCATTTCGCCAGTGGCGATTGTAGTTGAATTCCTCCAATGTGGACTTAGTACCTGCTAGTTCAAACAATTTGTTGGTAGCTAGTAATGCTGCTTCGGTAGCTAAGGCTTTGGCTTCGGCAACTGCGATCGATGCTTCAACTACTTTGGGTTCTTCTAAACCTGACTCGTTGGCGATATCAAGAAATTCACCTGCACGACGCAGCAATGCTTCAGAAGCGTGAACCTGAATTTGGACATTGCCTAAGTTGTACAGTGTCAGGGGGTCTTCATAGCCTTTTTCTAAATTGCTGTCAACCCAAGGACGGGTATATTTACGGACAAAGTGGATGGTGTCACGGACTGCGGCTTTAGCAATTCCCACGTCTACGGCGGCTTGGATGATTTGCGCGATCGCACCCATTGGAGTAGCCCTTTCAAAGGCTAAGTAGTGCGGTATGACGTGTTCTGCTTTAACTTTGACATTTTCAATAATGGTAGTGCCGCTAGCAGTGGTACGCTGTCCGAAGCTCGTCCAATCATCAAGTAGGGTTAATCCTTCGGCATCTCTTTCGACAAATGCCACCACTGTCTTACCATCTGGATTACTGGCAATGACAGGAACCCAATGTGCCAATAGTGCGCCAGCAGAGTAATATTTGCGTCCGTTGAGTAGGAAGTCAGATCCAGATGGTTCTAACTTTGTCTGAACATCGTTGACAGACTTAGTGCCAATTTCAGAGAAGGCGTTACCGAAGCGCTTGCCTTGTAGAGCTAAATCAAAGAAGAACTTTTTCTGCTCATCTGTGCCATCCAAGCGAACTGCTTCCACCATGTAGAGGTGGTTTTGGGGAATTTGACCGAGGCTAGAGTCAGCTTCGGAGATGATTTTAACTACTTCTGCGAGGGTGGCACTTGATACAAAAGCACCGCCGTATTCTTTTGGAACTGTAATTCCCCACAATCCACTCTGGGAAAACTTTTCTACCTCTTCAGCAGGCAAACGCCGAGTTTGATCGCGTTCTGAGTCTCCCTTGGCAAACTCAGCTGCTAATTCGTGAGCGATCGCGATCGCTTCTTTGTCATCCCGAATAATATACGCCTTCTGGTCAGTATTAATTACTGATGTCATGATAAAACTCCTTGATTGTGATTGAGTGACTCATAATCGCCACTACTATGAGACAATACGAAATCTTTATCTTTGATCTGGGGAGTGGGGATATTATCTAGAACAACTTCAATCCACAAAACCCACAAAGTATGTTGCTGCAAATCTACACTCCAACCAACTCATCAGCTGTCCGACGATTAGCTTTAAGTTCGCGCACAATTGGTATTACTGTCTTACCAAATGCTGGTAAATCATCTGTGTAGTGTAAGAAGCCAGCGAGAATTAGATCAACTCCTGCTTCATGGAACTGGCGAATCTTTTCAGCTACTTGTTCAGCCGTGCCAATCAAACCCGATCGGAAGCCGTCGTTATACTGCACCAAGTCTTCAAAATTGGAATTCGCCCACATTCCCTGACGTTCACGAGTAGAAGATCCTGCCTGTTTCACCGCTTCGCCAAATCCTTTGACAGCTTCCACATCAGCTTGGGCAATAATATCGCGCAATACTTCATGGGCTTCTGCTTCCGTATCTCGCACGATGATAAAGGAATTCAGACCAAACTTAATTGTGCGTCCTTCTTGACGAGCTAATTCAGATACTTCTGCAATCTGCTCTTTCACGCCTTCTATGGTATTGCCATTCATGAAATACCAATCAGAGACGCGGCCAGCCATGCGCCGTGCAGCCTTAGAGTTACCACCTTGGAATATCTCCGGGTGGGGATTCTGATTAATTGGTTTAGGCTTCACCCAACCGCCGTTAATACGGTAAAAGTCGCCCTTAAAGTGAAACTCATCTTCAGTCCACAAACCCTTGAGAACGCGGATAAATTCTTCTGAACGACGATAGCGTTCGTCATGGTCTAACCAATGTTCACCATATATAGTGAATTCATCTTTGAACCAACCGCTAACTACATTCAGAGCAAACCGACCGTTAGAGAGAAAATCAATGCTAGCACCCATTTTGGCAACTACTCCCGGATGCCACAATCCAGGGTGAACTGCTGCAATCAATTTCAATTTCTTGGTGACAGGAGCCAGAGCCGACACAGTTGTAAGTGCCTCTAGCTGGTACTCAGCGCCATAGCTAGCGATAAATCTGGCTTGTGCTAGAGCATATTCAAATCCAACTTCTTCAGCTGTCTGAGCTAGTTGAGCATTATATTCGTAAGTCCAATCTGTGCGTTGGGGAATTTTACTAACAACTAACCCACCACTGACGTTGGGAATCCAGTACGCGAACTTAATATCTACCATAATTGTGCGTTTGTAATTGAAATTGCTTGTTTATTTGTCTAAGTTTGCAAGTGATGCAACAAAATCTAATTTGTCATCACTAACAAATCAGCTAAAACTTGATAGGGCAAAATTTTAGTCAAAATCGAAAGCTTGAGATTGGTTGCAAACTGCTTTGAGTTTACAAGTAGACAATTCTTTGATGGCAATAATATACCATAACTCGACTGTGCTACCGTAGTTTTTAATGAATCAGACTTTATCACAACAATTTTTCTGATGTCGTGACTCGATATACTTAAATTCCATTTCCATATTCCATTTTGGAATACTGCCCAATTTTCCTGAGTATTTAATTATTTTTTATACTTGCTGGTTATTACCCTGATTCATTCAAAGCAATCAGGAATCAGACTCGACAAAGTATCGATACTATTCCATATCGTGATAAATAAATGCTTCTCATCTGTCATCTGCAACTATACACAGCAGAAATAAATATGGTAGTGTGAACTACTAAATTACGGTAAAAATATGTAGCTACCGTAGTTTACTTAATGCCTCGTAAAAAAAAGCACAGGAAAAACATTTATGCCACTTCAGTTTGGAATTTGGTCGCCGGTCTGTGGTGGATGGTTGCGGGTTGTCAACCATGAAGCTAATTTATCCACCCAAGATTTGGTCAAGCTGGCAGTTGAGGCAGACGAGTTAGGTTATGACTTCTATTACATTCCTGAACATTACTTAAATGCAGTTCATGGGCCTAACTATAATGTCGCTGACGCTTGGATTACAGCAGCTTTAGCAAGTTTGAACACCAAGAATATCAAGATTGTTGCGGCTGTCCAAGCTGGTTTTAAACTACCTGCGGTAGTTGCCAATTTGAGTGCAAACATTCAAAATCAGCTTAGTAATGGCAGATTTGCTCTCAGTGGTATTGCAGGTTGGTGGAAGTTAGAAGTAGAAAGCTATGGAGATATCTGGCTACCTCACAGCGATCGCTACGCACGATTAGAAGAGTATATTGATGTAATTAAGGGGCTATGGACAGTTGAAGGCTTTAATTATGTTGGCAAATACTACACTATTAAGGGTGGTATTCTCCCAGATCAGCCGACACCAACACCACCGATTTTCATTGCTGGGGAATCAGACAGGGCGATTAACCTAGCGGCTCGTCAGGGAGATTATCTATTTATCAACGCTGATGAACCAGAGAAAACGGCAGCATTGGTGCAGAAAGTGAAAAGATTGGCTAGCGATCGCTACGGTCGTCAGATTAAAGTAGCAATGAGTGCCTTTGCGATCGTTGGTGAACATACCGCCCAAGCCGAAGCCAGATTAGAAGCAATTTATCGTTCTGCCGATTGGCAACAAATCAAGTACTTTCAAGAGCAAATAGATCCGAATGTAGTTGCCCACAACAAACTAGATATCAGTCAAACCATTGAAGCCAATCTTGGTTTATCTGCTCAACTGGTTGGCGATCGCTATACTGTTATCAACCGCCTGAAAGAATACGAAGCCGTTGGCGTTGACTTAATAGTACTGAAATTTGAATCTATGTGGGAAGACACTATTCGCTTCCACAAACTAGTTATTTCCGAATATAGACAGCAGAGTAGCTTAATTACCTTGTAATTAAAAATCTTGCCTTACCTAGCATGAATAAGATTAAACTCGAAGATATTACCCTAAATCACCTCAAAATCTTAAAAGCAGTAGATGACTGTGGTAGCTTTTCTAAAGCAGCACAAAAACTAGGTTATAGTCAAGCACTAATTAGTAAAAAAGTCAAACAAATAGAGGATTGTTTTGGAGTAATTCTCCTAAATCGCTCCCCTGGCTTTATCTGCTTGACTAATAAAGGCAAGAAATTAATTTCCCAGACACTTAATTTAGTAGAAACTGTAGAAAATCTGCAAGAAGAATTTCAGGCAACATTTAGCGCTGAGGGCGAAGATTTGATATTGGGAGCTACTAATTTAATTTTAGAAGTCTGGCTCAAACAATATTTGCAGCGATTTCAGCTTTGTTTTCCAGGTAGAAATCTTAAAGAGATTGCGGTTAAAAATAGCAGATTTTTTTCAAATTGCCAACTAATAGAAATGGATCTTCTGCTTAACAGTTGCGCTGGATATAAAGAAGAACACCACTGCACTAGATTAAAAACTCATAAAATGCTGTTGGTTTCCTTTGGGGCAAGTAAATATCTCAATGAGCATAGCCTAGTTAAAATAAATGATATTGATCTGGCTGATGTTGTACTTTTAGATGAGGTTCATCAGGAACTATCTAAAAATGAATTTTTGATGAACAAATTAAGTGGCGTACAAGTGCTACACAGCTATCAAGATGTACTAAACTACGCTGACAAAAATCAAAAACTAACGATTTTACCTGACTTTTGCCAAGCTGATATCATATCTCAATACCAAGTCCTAACTTTTCCGATTCAAGATATTAATGAATATGGAATTTATCTTCATGTTCCTCGCTTTAGTGAATTGTTAATATCCGCAGAGAGTTTGGTAAGAAGTTTTAGACTAGATCCAGATAACTTAGAAAGTTTGCCCAACGTAAATCTATTTTTAGGTAGCTGTTATCCCAAAGAAGAAAATATTCTTAGAATAGGTATTCAGAGAGACTCCATAGGACAGTTTATTGCTGGATATGGAACTAAGTATATTTCTGATTTACAGAGAGCATCATCACTTGAACAGGCTATTTTCAAAAATATTGAAATTAATCGAGATTTTGAGTTACAAATTCTGCCCTTTGCTTCTGGGGAACAAATGAATCGACAGATGAAGCGGGGAGAACTAGATATTTGTATTTTAGATGATATTTCTCTCTTGAATAATGGTAGCCAATTCTTTGATGATTTAAGTTTTGGTTCTAAATTAATTGGGATTGCTTCGTATAATCTTTTGGGTCAAGATATCAATATTGTTTTGCATAAAGATTCTTCTATAAATACTATCCAGGATCTAAAAGGTAAACGAATTTCTACCTTATTTGGTTCAAATGCCCATAGGTTCATCATTACTCTTTTTGACCTCTATGATATGGATGTTAGTAAAGATTGCAGATTAGTGAATGAAGATCCTCGTAGAGCAAGTAAGAGTTTGGCAAATAAAACTATAGATGCTTACGTATGTTGTCACACTTTTGCCTCAATTTTAGAAGCTTATGCTTTTGTCAGAAAACTACCTCTATCTCAAACAATTAGTTTAAGAATTCCATCAATCAGAGGAATTGTTTGTCGCTCGCAGTTCATTAAAGAAAATCCTAAAATTGTAGTTGCTTATTTACATGATTTAGTAGTCGCTAACTATTGGTTTAATTCATCACCAATCAAGGCAGCAGATTTACTAACTAAAGTGATTGATGTGAGAACAACTCAAGTAAATCAGTTTTTTAATCCTGTATTTGGGAACCGCATCGATCCGACCCTCAAACCTCAATGGTCTTGGTTACTGAAAACTTTAAATCGCAGGTTGGAAGGGAAATATGGTATTTCACTATTTGATGTGGATTTCTGGATAGATGATTATTTCTTAAGACTTGTCTATAATTTGCTGAATCTAGATTATCACTTTCATCAAGTTTCTTTTGCAAGTGAATTTTCTAGTAGCTATTTTGTTGAGGAACAGTTTAGCCGACACATAAAAGTTCTGTAATAATTCAAGTCGGAGGTAGTTAACTCCTTCAATCATAATTGAGGGGCAATCTCCCCATGCTTGCTTTCACCTATCAAAAGCAGTCACAAGGCTATTGCCCCTAAATATTTTGAGCGTTTTTCGCTCTTTACCCAGAAACACCTATGAATTATCCTTCATCAGGCTATCTGAATTTATGACTCCACACACCACACTCCGCAATCTCAACACGGTTACTCAGCAGTGACGAGTTCAGTACTACCACGTGTGCGACGACGTGTAAGACTATTATATAGCATCACACCGATCGCCTTAATTAAATTACCTTCCAATTCCTGGAACAGCTTCATGTTCGTGCCAAAGGCGGCGTTAGCTTCATCAACGATGCGATCGCTTGCCGCCTCGTCAAGGGGTAATTCATCCAAAATTTGCCGATATTTGGCTTTGAATGCCTTCTCATCAGTAATTTCTGGAAACTCATAAAAGGCTGTTCCTTGTCCATCAGACAAATTCATCGCTGTTACAGCAATATTTTTGAGAATTTGTCCCCCGGATAAGTCACCTATGTAACGAGTGTAGGAATGGGCGATTAACAATTCCGGTTCTGTCGCAGATATTTCTCGGATGCGCTGTACATAAGCTTCACCTGCGGGAGATAATTTAATTTGCTCTCTCCAGTTTGCACCAAAGTAATAACTTAGGTCTTCTTCTAGGCTATGCTTGCGGTTTAGCTGAGGAAAGTTAATTTTAGAAACTATTGGGTGCTGGCGGTGCTTTTCCATTTCCTCTTCCATCGCTGAGTAGACGAAGTAGAAGTTAGCAACTAGTTTCCGGTAAGAGTTTTTTTCTACTACTCCTTTTAAAAAGCACTTGACAAAACCTACATTCTCTGCCATCGTGTGGGCTTTCTTAGTGCCTACACGTAATTTGGTTGCTAAATTGCTGCTCATGCTAAATTTCTCAACTTTAAAAAGTTAACTGCCGGAGTTTTGATTCACTAACGGCTAAAAAAGCCATTAAAACGTTACCTTAAAACTATTTGATGAGAATTTATATTAAAATTTTTTAAGCTGCGATGATTCTGTCATTTTTTACACAGAAACAAGGCTAAGAGAACAGAAATTGAGATTTTAGTATTTTGATTTTTTGTTGTTATTAGCTGAATCTTGCTTTCATTTTCAGCAAAGCTGGAAATTTCCGTGATGCAATCCTAGTAATATTTATTACATACTTCTGGGCTGGTAGCATTGCAAAGTGTGAACTAATACAGATAAAAATCAAAACGAAAGTTGTCGGCATAAAAGGAATAATTAGCTAAGATGTGGAAAATTTACTAATAACGTAAAAACTAATACTAATTTTATCAAAGATTTACAATCTAAGAAAGAAAAATTCAGTATTCTTACGTAAAGATAGGTAGATATAGATTGAATTTCTAAAGAGAAAAAGCATGTCAAAATTGCTGAATAAAGTCTTAAGTGGTATTTATTTTTCAGTGTGATTGTGTGGAGTGTTTAAAAATATGGTTTCATCTATAACTCGGACATCGGGCATTTCTGGGGGTTCTACTTCTGAAATTGAGGGATTGGGCAAAGGGATTGAGAGCAGTTTTGGCATGAATTTAATCCCATTACCAACAAATTCCTTATTTGGCACAGATGGGATTCGCGGACGAGTGGGAGAATTACTGACTGCGCCTCTAGCATTGCAAGTTGGTTTTTGGACGGGGATTGTTTTACGCAATCATGCGACTCAAGTAGGGCCAGTCATTCTCGGACAGGACTCTAGAAACTCCAGTGATATGCTAGCAATGGCTTTGAGTGCAGGGTTAACAGCAGCAGGGTTAGAGGTTTGGTATTTAGGATTATGCCCCACTCCTTGCGTTGCCTATCTTACCAGCATCACTAATGCCATCGGCGGCGTGATGATTTCTGCCAGCCACAATCCCCCAGAAGACAATGGGATTAAGGTTTTTGGTGCTAAGGGTGGGAAGTTACCGCAAATATTGCAGACAGAAATAGAAGCTGGACTGCGTGGCAAAATATCACCGATCGCTAAAGTTAGTAATTGCGGACGGCATTATTCACGTTTCGAGTTAGTAGAAGATTATAGCTCGGCGTTGAAAAAACCCTTGAATGGTGTCCTAAACCTTCAGGGAATGAAGATTGTTTTAGACTTAGCATGGGGTGCAGCAGTTGGGTTAGCACCATCAGTATTTACACAAATGGGGGCGGAAGTAATCTGCTTGCATAACGAAGCAGATGGCGATCGCATTAATGTTAACTGCGGTTCCACTCATTTAGACATACTGGCAGCAACCGTACAAGAACACAACGCCGACATCGGCTTTGGCTTCGATGGCGATGCCGATCGCGTCTTAGCAGTAGACAACACTGGCAGACAAGTTAACGGCGATTACATTCTCTACCTGTGGGGACGGCAGTTACAACAAAACCAACAATTGCCAAACAACCTGATTGTATCTACAGTCATGGCCAACTTAGGCTTTGAAAAAGCTTGGCAGCAAATTGGTGGTAACTTAATTCGTACCGCAGTTGGCGACCAATACGTACAAGCCGAAATGCAGCGCACCGGATCAATGTTAGGTGGCGAACAATCAGGGCATATTCTTTGCCGTCACTATGCCGTCACTGGAGATGGCTTGTTAACAGCATTACACATAGCATCTTTGGTAAAAGAGGCGGGTGTTCCCTTGAGCGAATTAGTAGATCGAAGCTTCCAAACCTATCCGCAATTATTGCGGAACGTGCGAGTTGTCGATCGCGATCGCCGTTTGGGATGGCAAGATTGTCAACCTGTACAAAAAGCGATCGCTCTTGCTGAAGCTGCAATGGGCGATTCCGGCAGAATTTTGGTTCGCGCCTCTGGCACAGAACCAGTCATCAGAGTAATGGTAGAAGCAGCAAATGCCGAACTCGCCAACTACTGGACAAATGAATTAGTTTCGCAAGTCCAGCAGCATCTGATGGAGTGAACTACTCCGTAAGACCGACGGAGCTTCCCAATTCATCGGGAATAGCCTCCAGAACTCCGTAGTACTAGAAGTCTGACATTCCCTCCAAGGGCAGGAGTCCTGGTTCCCAAGACCCAAATCTTTCTCTTGCAACATATACCTATTAGCTTGGTTTTCGCTTATGGCATTGATGGTCAAGACCGAATAATTCTATCAGAAAATACTGGGGATTCTTCATCCATAAGCGTATTGTGTTTTTGCTTCCCGCTTAAAAACAATACGCCTATGTTCCAATACAGTTCAGTTAAGCATTTCTTTCTTCTCTCTGCGTCCTTGGCGTTCTTGGCGGTACCCTGCGGGAAGCCGAAGCGTCTACGTTAAAAAATGACTTTGGCAAAGAAAGAGTTTTAGCCTTAACTGAACCGTATTGGCCTATGCTCTACTCACCCCCCGCTCCCTATCCTCACCTTATGAGTACATTGTTCGCTGTCTTCGTCTCGCAGAGAAGGTGGGGACTTCCGCGACACGTTAAATTAGCTAATATCTCGCTCTCATCTGAAAAAAACACCAAGTTTAATCCCACATTCCGCACATAACCAAGGGTGGTTATGTGTGGAAGCTGTGACATTTTGATAATTTAATTAAACCTGAATAACTCAATACAGTTCAGTTAAGGTTTTTTGATAAAAATTCTAGATCGCGTCTAATTATTGTAGAGACGGCGATTCATCGCGTCTCTTGCTTTAATAGGAACTAATTATGCGGACATGATATGACATTTAGTCTTAGCGCCAGTCAAAACGTGGTATTATTTACCTCGATATTCCTAGCTATTTGTCCTAATAAAATACAGTGCTTGTTTTTATTATCCCACTCAAAAGTTTACAAGTTTCCAACTCCTGGGAGCGTGTTACACAATTATTTGAAAGATGCATTAAATCAGTTTGTAATCAAACCTCACCAAACTTTCGCGTTATTGTTGTTTGCCACGAAAAGCCCAAAATAGAATTCACTCATCCTCATATCACATATATTACAGTTGATTTTTCTCCTCCAAACGAGCCTACCCCCGAAGCCAAAGGAGACACAGATAAAGGGCGTAAAATCTTAAAAGGATTGATGTATGCTCGGCAATTTTCTCCCACCCACACTATGACAGTTGATGCTGATGATTGTGTGAGTGAAAAATTAGCCCAATTTGTTCAACAACACCCTGATTCTAATGGATGGTTTATAAATAAAGGTTATAAATATCAAGAAGGCAGTAATTACATATACATCAAGAGAAACAATTTTTATAAAATGTGCGGTACTTGTAATATTCTTCGATATGATTTGAATGATTTGCCAGAAACCGCAGAATATAATCGTGGCTACGGATACTATAGATATTATATAGACCACGCTAAAGTCAGAGATATTTTAAAGAGCAAAGCAAAAGCCATTAAATCATTACCATTTCCAGGAGCAGTTTATATTTTGGAAACAGGAGAAAATCTTTTTAACAATTCAAAAAGATTAGGATTTAGCATTTTTAACCGTAAATTGTTAAATCAATCATTGAGAGATGAATTCGGATTATACAAATTACAGCAATCCAGAGAGATTTTTCAACTATCGGAATTTTAAATTATTTTTGAAAAAATCTAAGTAGTTTTGTAGTGGCGTGGCAAGCTTAAAATACCGCATTAAATGTAGACGTAGGTTGGGTGGAGCGGAGCGCAACCCAACATATATTAGGATGTTGGGTTACGCAAAGCCTCCACCCAACCTACATTTTTTTTGCAACATTTTAGCCTTGACACGCTAGTAGGGTGTGTTAGCGAAGCGTAATGCACCAAAAGCTTGGAATTATGCCGTAGTTTCTGCAATAACACAAAGCCAGTTCCTACAACGGGAAGCTCCGCGACGCACTGGCTCCCCTACGTCTATTTCAAAATCAAATTTTAGTCCTATATAATGGAGTATTTTCCCAGGCTGATAGGCTACAGTGCCACTATGCCAAAATTCAAATCAAAATCTCAGCAATCTAAAAAATCGAAAAATAAGGCTAAAAAGGAAACTTCTACCCTTAGCCTCAAAGAACAGTTAGCCCAAAAGCGCAAATCTGCCCAAGTACGTAAAGAACTCACTAGCTTACTCACCACCGCAACCTTTGGCGGTGTCTTTGTTGGCATTGTACTTTTTTTCGTAGTTGGAATTAAGGCAGCAGTCCCTGGCGTGTTAGGGATAATAGTCATGTCCCTTTCCTACAAATATCCGCGCCAAGCCCTATATGCCTTCATCATTTACATACCAGTGGGAGGTACTGTCACCTACTACTTGGGCAATAGTCCCATACTCCAATTAGCTAAAGATGCCTTTTACGTTCCAGCGCTAATTGGACTTTGGCAGACTTGCCGTAAACAGGGGCTACCTATAATTATTCCTAAAGGCATTACAATTCCACTTTATATTGTTTTGGCTTGTAGTGTACTAACACTGTTGTTTGTCAATGGTGGACAGCAATTTAACCCTCCTAGTGCGGGACTATTAGAAAAAGCAGCCCCAGAAATACCATTAGGTATGGGAATTTTGGGACTAAAAGTATTTTTAGGCTATGTCCCCCTGATTGGTTGCGCTTACTATCTAATTCGTGATAAACGGGATTTTCTATTTTTATTGCGCCTCCAGATTGTCCTGACACTGATTTGCTGCACGCTGGGATTTATTCAGTATTTTTTACTACTAACTGGTGTATGTCAAGGCACTAGAGGTCTTGAAGGAGATGCCTTATTTAGAGCAACACTCGAAGCCCGATGTTATTTTGGTGGAGCGCTAGTATATAGTCCCGAAGAAGGGATTATTCGCCTACCAGGGACATTTGTAGCTCCTTGGCAGTGGGCATGGTTCTTAATTTCTAGCACCTTTTTTACCTTTGCCACCGGCTTCACCGATCCCTCCCCAATATGGCGGATAATCGGTTTAGGTTCTATAGTGGGAGTCTTTGTCAATGCTGTAATCTCTGGACAGAGAATTGCCTTAGCTTTAGTACCAATCTGCTTCGGGATTTTGCTATTGCTTACCGGACAACTTGGCAACCTGAAACGATTTATCCCCATAGGTGTGGGACTTGCCTTCATTCTGGGAATTGCGATGGTGACTAACCCTGCTGTCGTACAAGAGAGAACCGATAGTTTTGTCAGTCGTTGGAACGCTTCACCACCTCAAGATTTTATCATCCAACAATTTGAAGAAAATTGGAAAAACGTAGATGGTCCATTGGGAAGCGGCTTAGGACGAGCCACAAACTCTGCCCGTGTGATGGGTCAAACTAAGCTTGTGGAAACCTACTACCCGAAAGTACTTTATGAAGTGGGAATTGTTGGATTATTAGCGTTTCTGGGTTTAGTAACAAGTTTAACAATTCTGGGCTTTAAAACCTATCGCTCCATAAAGAACCGTAATTTCCGCAGTTCCGGTGCAGCTTTGTGGGTGTTTATATTGTTTATTAGCACCAACACTTATTACTATCCTCTGGATGTCGATCCTGTTGCTGCCTATTATTGGTTTTTTGCGGGAGTTCTTTTTAAATTGCCCGAACTGGAGAAACAAGATAAGGAAGATGCCAACCCTCAGCAAAGAAATAAGAAAAAACGTCTAAAAACAATTTAGGAATGAGAATCAAATAATATGCAATTTATATCCCTTGGTTTACCTCACCCTCAATCCCTCTCCTTATAAAGGAGAGGGATTGAGAGAAAGGATAAAGTTTTGCATCTTATTTTATCCATGTTCCTATAGACTTATTCTTCGATGATATTTATTGATGGGTAAGCAATTTCGTAGTCACGGAGAGGAATGAAAGCGAGGTTTTCCAAAATCCGTGAAAATACAGGATGTAAATTAAAGCAATAGCCGCCTACTGAATTTCATGAAATTTAATTTCTACAAGGCTATTATAGAAATGGTAAAATTACTTAATAAAAATTATGAATAATTGGCCATTAGTTACTGTAGTTATCGCTACTTACGGACGAGAGGAAGCGCTACGCGATAGCATTGTGGATGTCTTAATACAGGACTATCCAAATTTTGAAGTTTTAGTTGTAGACCAAACTGCAAAACACCAACCAGAAATTCAAGCCTATCTAGAAGAGATGGCGGAGGCAGGTAAAATTAAATGGTTGCGCTTAGATTGGGCAAGTTTGCCAGGGGCGCGGAATTATGCTGTGCGGCGGGCTGCTGGTGAAATAATATTGTTTGTTGATGATGATGTTCAGTTAACCCCAGGATTGTTAGCAGCCCATGCGAAAAATTATGTGCAAAACCCAGAGGTGGGGGCTGTAGCCGGTCGGGTGTTTGACAGAATGAAATTAGGTGATTCTGGAGGAGATATAGAGATTGAATATCTGCCTCCCGAAGCTATGGACCCAGGAATTGCTTGGTATCATATTGATTTAGTACATACTATTAAACCCCAACAAGTCTTGACAGCAAGGGGTTGCAATATGTCATTTCGCCGCGAAATTTTTACTAAGTATGGATTGAGATTTGATGAAAGGTTTGGCGGTAGTGCAGTACGCGAAGAGTCAGATTTTTGTTTGCGGGTGCGGAAGACGGGGTATAAGATTTGGTACGACCCAGAAGCCTATTTGGTGCATTTAGGCGAAGAAACAGGGGGTTGTCATGATATTAGTATGCGATCGCTAAAATATCAACTCACCTTTTATCACAATCATTTTTTATTAGGGCTGAAAAACCTGACTGCGACTCAAGCTTTGCGTTTATATGGTCGTTTATTTGACTGTCACGTTCTCGGACGGCCACCTTGTCACAAAAGCGGTTCACCGATAAAAATTGCCACTCGCGGTATTTTCTACATTTTGGGTTTTTTCAAAGCCTTGGGTACTGTCATCCAATCACTATGGAATGATGGTCAAATTTACAGTCGATTGGATAAACAAGTTTAGGCATTAGTCATTTGTCATTGGTCATTAGTCATTAGTGAATAACAAAGGATAGATGAAAATCTTAGTTGCTAGTCACACTTATATCGTAGACCTCAACTGTGAGAAATTACGCGCTTTATCTCAACTAGAATCTGACGTTGAAGTGACAGTTGTAGTCCCAAAGCGCTGGAAACCAGGCGGTGTACAAAACAGAATTATTGAAACTGAATACTGTGATGAAGGCAGATTTAGAATAGTTCCAGTTTCTAATTTTAGTCAAAATCATCAGGGACTACTTACCTTTGGCGCTGATTTGATACCTTTATTAAAACAATTTCGCCCCCAAATCATTCAAGTAGAACAAGGTTCTAGAGCTTTGGCTTATACTCAAATGATTGCCTTAAATCAGCTATTAGGACTCAAGGCAAAAAATGTATTTTTTACCTGGTGGAATCTTCCTTATGAACTGAAACTACCAATCTCTTTATTAGAAAAATATAACCTTAACCACAGCCACGGCATTATTTCTGGGAATCAAGATGGAGCAGAAGTTTTGCGAAAACGGGGATATAAAGGAGCAATTAAAGTTATGCCACAACTGGGTGTAGATGAAAGTTTATTTACTCCCAAAGCTCAACCAGAATTAGCAGCTAAGTTTGGCATTGAAAAAGGAGATTTTGTGGTAGGTTTTGTGGGGCGTTTTGTGCAAGAGAAGGGTTTATTAACGCTTTTGCAAGCCTTAATTACATTGAGAGATAAACCTTGGAAGTTACTGCTATTAGGACGAGGAGAGTTACAAAGCGAATTAATTAAGACTGCGACAGAAAACAATATTGAAGAACGGTTAATTTTGATAGAAAGCGTCCCTCATGATGAGGTTGCAAACTATATTAATTTAATGAGTACTTTAGTATTACCTTCAGAAACAACTTACAAGTTTAAAACTTTAACTTCTGCTGGCTGGAAAGAGCAATTTGGTCATGTGCTAATTGAAGCGATGGCTTGCCAAGTACCTGTGATTGGTTCTGATTCCGGGGAAATTCCCTATGTAATTGGTGATGCTGGTTTAGTATTTCCTGAAGGTGATGTTCAAGCTCTTGCTAATTGCTTAGTTCAATTAATGGATAAACCAGATTTTGCTCAGACTCTCGGTGAAATGGGTTATCAAAAAGCGATGATTCAATATACCAATAAAGCTTTGGCTAAACAGCAATTTGAGTTTTATCAAGAATTGGTTATTAGTCATTAGTGAATAATAAAGGACAAATGACAAATAACAAAAAAATGAAAGTATTACAAATTGTTCCCTCAATTTCTCTAATTTACGGCGGCCCTAGTCAAATGGTACTAGGGTTAGCTCCAGCGTTAGTAAAAGAGGGAGCAGAAGTTACAATTCTCACAACTGATAGTAATGGTGATAATGGTCAAACACCTCTGGATGTTCCTTTAAATCGACCAATTAAACAAGATGGCTATGAAATAATTTACTTTCGTTGTGCGCCGTTTCGTCGCTACAAATTTTCGCTCGATTTATTAAATTGGTTAAAACGTCACGCTCACGAGTTTGACATAGCACATATTCATGCTTTATTCTCACCAATAATTAGTGCTGCTGCTATTGTGTGTCGTCAGCAAAAACTACCTTATATTTTCCGTCCTTTGGGTACTCTCGACCCAGCTGATTTGCAGAAGAAGAAGCAATTAAAACAGCTTTATGTTGCAATTATAGAACGTCAAAATTTAGCTAGTGCCGCAGCAATTCATTTTACCAGCGACCAAGAAGCTAAAATATCAGAAAGATTTGGAGTATCTACGCCAGATTTGGTGATTCCCTTGGGTGTGATTCCCCGTCAATCTTCTATTAAAAATGTATGCAGTCAGTTAGAAATACCAAAGGATGTACCTTTGGTGCTATTTATGTCACGAATTGACCCGAAAAAGGGGTTAAATTTGTTGATTCCGGCGCTAGAGAAGCTGTTAGCGGTTGGTTATAAGTTTCATTTTGTCTTAGCTGGGACAAATCCTCAAGATCCAGATTATGAACAAAAGATAATATCCCAAATTCAAAATTCACCACTGCGATCGCACACTACAATTACAGGCTTTGTCAGTGGTGAACTTAAAGTTAGTTTACTACAAACTGCTGATTTATTTGTCTTGCCTTCCTACTACGAAAATTTTGGGATTGCTGTAGCTGAAGCGATGGTAGCAGGTGTACCCGTAGTCATTTCTGACCAAGTGCATATTTGTCAACAAATACGTGATAGTGAGTCGGGTTGGGTAGGCGCAACAAATATTCAAGCACTGGTAGAGTTACTACAAGAAGCTTTACAAAATCCCGCAGAACGCCAACGACGGGGATTAAACGCCCAAAAATATGCCTTAGAAAATTTTAGCTGGGATGCGATCGCAAAGCAAACAATCCAAGCCTATGAAAAAATTCTGGCAAACAAATTAATTTAACCCAAGGCAGACAACAGCAGTTTTGGCAAATAGGTGCTAGAACTACTTTGAAAACTACAGCAGATTGCAAGCTAGTGAGGTATACAAGTAGGAGTCAGGAGTAAAAAAGCTTTTTATCTGACTTGTAGACCAAAACACTATGTATGCATTCACAAATTCTCTATGAAAGTTGAAAATGACAATATGTCAATATCTGACACCCCCAAACAACCAAAGCTTTTCAGTTTCGATGGCTTGTTTAGTGGATTGCGTGGCGATTTAACGGGAGGACTGACAGCAGCTGTCGTAGCACTACCCTTAGCTTTAGCCTTTGCGGTGGCAAGTGGAGTAGAACCAAAGGCAGGACTCTACACCGCTATTGTGGCAGGAATTGTCGCAGCAATCTTTGGAGGTTCGCCAGTACAGATTACAGGGCCTACAGGTGCAATGGCTGTCATTTTGGTGGGAATTGTTGCCAAGTATGGTATAGAGAAAGTTTGGATTGCTGGGGTAATGGCTGGAATTATCCAGGTAGCCTTGGGGGTTGCCAAACTTGGACAGCTTGTGAAGTTTATTCCTTATCCGGTGACGGCAGGTTTTACTAACGGTATTGCCGTGATTATTTTTTGTGGTCAGTTAAATAACTTCTTTGGCTTACAAATACCACATAGCGATCATTTTCTGCCAGGACTTTGGCAAACTATAACTCATATAGAAGCTTTAAACTGGGTAGCAGTGGGGCTAGCATTGGTGGTGATTGGAACCAACGTTTTCTGGCCCAAGATTAATAATACCATACCGGGTTCTTTAGTGGGGTTAGTGTTGGCAACAGCGATCGCAGCTTATTTTGATCTGGATGTGCCAACAATTGGAGTCATTCCTCAATCTTTACCGATGCCCCAAGGTATTCCCCACTGGAATGATTTTAGCGTCATTCAAGAATTAATTAATCCGGCTTTGGCTTTGGCGGCACTGGGAAGTATTGAATCGTTGCTATCGGCGGTGGTGGCTGATGGGATGACGGTGAGTGAGAAACACAATAGCGATCGCGAATTAATTGGTCAAGGATTAGCAAACATCATTGTCCCATTTTTTGGTGGCATCCCAGCAACCGGGGCGATCGCTCGAACTGCGATTAATGTCCGTTCTGGCGGTACAACCCGACTGTCTGGAGTCATTCACGGCGTTGCTTTAGCCATTATTGTTTTAACTTTGGCACCCTTGGCGGCACAGATTCCCCTAGCAGCACTTGCTGGCATTTTGATGGTGGTTAGTTTGCGGATGATTGAGTGGGAAGCCATTGGCTTATTAATGCGTGCTACCTACTCCGACTTTGCTGTGATGATTCTCACCTGGCTAGTGACAATCTTGTTTGACTTAGTTCTCGCTGTGGAAGTGGGATTGATTGCAGCCGGAGCCTTATTTATCAAACGCATGAGTGATTTGACCCTGGCCAAAATGCCTGAAACTGAAGTGTTTCCCCCTGGTGTTCCTCTAGAATTAGGCAAAGAAATTGCTGTTTATCGGGTAGATGGCCCTGTATTTTTTGGGGCTGCGGAAAGGTTCGTTACCTTCTTGCGAGAGCAACCAGAAGTTAAGTATTTAATTCTGCGGTTACGGTATGTACCAAATATGGATACAACTGGCTTAGTGGCCTTAGAGGATATTTACCACGACTTGGAACGGCATAATTGCCGCTTAATTCTCACAGGTTTACAACCCCAAGTTCAACAAATACTAGAGCGTTCAGGATTGTTGAAAACCATTGGATTATCAAATTGTTTTGAAACAACCACAGATGCTATTTGCTCTCTCAATCCTCAGATTGAAAGAGCTACTCAACTTATAGCAACTAATTTAAATTGAACTCAGCCCTCTCATTCCGTATCTAAGAGTGCTGATAACCTAAAATTTTGTTTCAAACAGCTATAGTCCGATTGGGAAATCGGGGTTTTATGTCATGATGGAATACTAGAATATACATGCCTTTCTAACTACAGGGAATCTCACATGGCTCTCCGTCTAGGTGACACAGTACCCAACTTTACGCAAGCCTCAACACACGGCGACATCGACTTTTATCAATGGGCAGGTGACAGCTGGGTTGTGCTGTTCTCTCACCCTGCTGATTTTACACCTGTTTGCACAACAGAACTCGGCACAGTTGCCAAGCTCAAACCAGAATTTGACAAACGCAATGTCAAAGCGATCGCACTCAGCGTTGATGATGTAGAATCTCACAAAGGCTGGGTGGGAGACATTGAAGAAACTCAAAGCACCACCCTTAACTACCCAATTTTGGCGGATGCGGATCGCAAGGTTGCTGACCTTTACGACATGATCCACCCCAATGCTAATGCGGCTGTGACAGTGCGATCGGTTTTTGTAATTGACCCCAATAAAAAACTCCGTCTCTCTTTCACCTATCCTCCCAGCACGGGACGCAACTTTGATGAACTTTTGCGGGTGATTGATTCTCTGCAATTGACTGATAATTACAGTGTGGCGACACCAGCTGACTGGAAAGATGGAGAAGATGTTGTAATTGTCCCCTCACTCAAAGATCCAGAAGTACTAAAACAGAAATTCCCCAAAGGTTATGAGGAAATCAAACCTTATCTGCGGATGACTCCTCAGCCTAACAAGTAAATCTGAAAATGATTTCGGATGAAAAAGCAAAGGCGCAAAATTATATCTTTGCGTCTTTGTTTATACTTCCTACTAGCTTAGAGTTCCACTAAATTGAGAAATCCTTGCCTACACTTGTTCAAACCTAATCATCAAGAAGTAGTGGACAGGTAGATTAAGCTACCGTTACTGTTTGTCGTTCTTGTTGTTGCACTTGTTGACGTACCAAAGGAATCACATCTCGACCGTAGGCGATCGCATCTTCCACTGGGTCAAAACCGCGAATCAATAGTGTTGTCACTCCAGCTTTGTAGTAATCAAATAATGACTCTGCAACCTGTTCAGGAGTCCCTACCAAAGCAGTAGTATTACCACGAGCGCCAGTAGCAGCTGCGATCGGTGTCCATAAACGTTTATCATGAATTTCGCTTTCCTTGGCAAAATCCAACAACCGCAATGAACCAACAGCTTCAGGTCCCAAAGAAGCACCAGGAGATAATTGAACACCCGCCTTAGCACGGGTTTCATTGATCCGTGAGAGAATATAATGCGCCTTTTCCCATGCTTTTGCTTCTGTTTCGCCCAAAATCGGACGCAAGGAAACACTAAACTTTAAATCTTTTCCCGGCGGTGCTGCGGCTTTCACCTCTGCGATCCGTTGTTTAATAGCAGCTATGGGTTCTCCCCAAAACGCATATACATTACTGTGCTTTGCCCCTACACCCACAGCAGCGCCAGAAGCACCACCGAAATATATCGGAATATGTGGTTGCTGTAAGGGTTTAACTTCTGAAAATGCTTGTTTGAGTTGGTAAAACTCCCCTTCATAATCGAAGGGTTCTTCACTCGTCCAAACTCGCCGCACAACATCAAGATATTCATCAGTACGGCGATAGCGAGTATCATGATCGAGCCAATCACCATCGCGTTGTTGTTCAATATCGCTCCCACCAGTAATGATATGTACTGCAACACGACCATTAGAAAAGTGATCTAATGTTGCTAATTTGCGGGCGGCTAAAGTGGGAGCCACAAAACCCGGTCTATGTGCAAGTAAAAACTTGAGTCGTTCTGTTGCAGCAGCCACATAACTGACTACATTAAAGCCATCCGGCCCTGTCGAACTATAACCAACTAGCACTCGATCAAAGCCACCATCTTCATGGACTTTTGCAAATTTGCGGAGATAAGCTAAGTCTATAGTTCCCCCCGTAATCGATACGGTAGGGCTATGTAATTCCGAGGCTTCTCGCGTCCCAATCATCCCAATAAATTCCACAGACATATTTTGCTCCAAATCTTTGTTATTTAAGTTTTTTTGTTACCTAGCTGTGGTTCTTCCCAAGGGACACACTGCCGTGGCAATATCTACTCGTTGCGGAATAATTTTTTGCTCTAGTAACCAGTCAGCTGTTTTCTGAAGATTGGCGGTATCTTCAGCATTAGGAAATACGTAAGACTCTAGTCCTCGATTTTTAGTCACTTGCTTGGCTACAGCATCAGAGACTTTTAGCTCTTTAACTAGAAAATCTGATGCAGCATTAGTATGTTGATTTAACCATTCACCATCCTGACTCAAAGCAGTGAGAGCAGCTTTCACGGCTACCGGATTTTCTTTAGCTGCATCAGTACGAACAACCATAATGCCGTAGGTAGGAGCAGGGTGTGTAGTGGTAATTCTGCGTGCCTGATGCTCTAATTCTGCAATGGAAATATAAGGTTCCCAAACCGCCCACGCATCAACAGAACCTTGATATAGAGCAGGTGCAGCATCATTCGGTGATAAATAAACTCGCTGGACTTTATCTGAAGGAATATTTTCTTTTTCCAAAACTTTTAATAACAGATATTCGCCCGCGCCACCTTGATTGACTGCAACTTTTTTACCTACTAAATCAGTAGGTTTACGAATAGCAGAATCACCACGAACTAAGATGGCATTACTCAAAGAATCTGGACTAGGACGCTGTATAGAACCAATACAAAGAGGTTGCCCCGCAGCAATTCCAGAGATGGAAGGAATATCACCACAGCCGCCAATATCTGCCCGATTACCATTGAGAACATTTAAAAGCGTAGCGCAACGGTCAAATGGCCCACTCCATTCAACTTTAATATTTTTCGTCGCTAACTGACGCTCTAGCTCACCTCGTTGACGCGCAATGGGAATAACCCCGCCTTTTTGGTAGCCCAAGCGAATCACATTGTTTTTCTCTGTAGTTTTGGTAGTGAGAGTTTTTGAAGAGGAATCTGAATTAGCTGCGGCATTGATAGCTGTTTGTTGACTGCAACTAGAAACTATCAAACCAAGAAAAGACGTTGCGATCGCCACATTTTTACTGGCAGAACATTTTTGCTTATATTGAAAGCGGCGCTCTTTTAAATAATTCACCACAATTGAATCCTTGATATCAATTTTGAGGAGTTTAAGCAGCCATATCTATAGATGATATTATTCGCTTTGCCAAGACCATTAGCTGACAGAAGCGGTTGCGGTCTGAAAGAAGCGGTTAGCGGGGCGTGCCAGTCCCAGATTTTCGCGTAGGGTCTTGCCCTCATAGTCGTGGCGGAAAATCCCACGCCGTTGGAGTTCTGGCACAACCTTGTCTACAAAGTCATTCAGCCCTTCAGGAAGAAAAGGGAACATGATGTTGAAGCCATCAGACCCTTCCTCTGTTAGCCATTGCTCCATCTCATCAGCGATCGTTTGGGGTGTGCCGACGAAGGCCAGTCCGCCGTAACTGCCAATGCGTTGTGCCAGTTGTCGAATAGTCAAGTTCTCACGTTGCGCTAAGGCTATTACTCTTTCTCGTGAAGAGTGACCAGCGTTATTCGGTGGGATTTCTGGCAAGGGGCCATCGGGATCAAAACCCGAAACATCGTAGCCAATAGCACTATTGAGGCTGGCGATTCCACTGTCATAATGTACTAGGCTGTCCAAATGAAGACGCTTGGCGTATGCCTCGGCGACGGTTTCGCCCACGATGACTAAAGCACCTGGAAGGATTTTTATGCTGTCTGGGTCACGTCCGATCGCCCGCGCCCGTCCCTTAATGTCTGCAAATAAAGCTTTGCCAGCTTCCAGATTACTAGCAGGTGCAAACACAGCCTCGGCGGTTTCGGCGGCTAATTGCCGTCCGGCTTCGGAAGCTCCTGCCTGAACGATTACCGGCCAGCCTTGGACAGGTCTGGCGATGTTCAATGGCCCTCGCACCGAGAGATATTTTTCCTGATGATTTAGAACGTGAAGCTTTGCAGGGTCGAAATAAATCCCTGCTTTCACGTCCCGAATAAACGCATCGTCAGCAAAGGAATCCCAAAGACCCGTGACAACATCATAAAATTCTCTAGCCCGCCGATAGCGTTCATCATGTTCTACCTCCTCTTCTAATCCAAAGTTGAGTGCTGCGTCTGGATTGGCTGTGGTGACGATGTTCCAGCCAGCGCGACCGTCACTAATATGGTCGAGAGATGCGAAACGGCGAGCGATGTGGTAAGGCTGGTCATAAGTCGTGGAAGCGGTGGCTACCAGTCCGATATGTTCGGTAACGCTGGCGAGGGCAGAAAGCAGGGTGAAAGGTTCAAAGGATGTGACAGTATGGCTGCGCTTGAGCGCGTTGATTGGCATATTCAGCACCGCTAAGTGATCGGCCATGAAGAATGCGTCAAACTTGCCCTGCTCTAGTTTCTGGATGAATTGTTTCAGCGCTGGAAAGTTGAAATTAGCATCAGGCAAAGCCCCAGGATAGCGCCAAGCGCCTGTATGTATGCTTACCGGGCGCATGAATGCACCTAGTTTTAATTGCTTTGATCTGCTCATTAGCCCTCCGTATCATGTTTAGAATAATTTTGAGTTCTTCTTTTTCGGTGCTTTGTTGAGTTTCACTTCGTTACGGGACGCTATGGGAACCTTCAACCCAACCTACAATTATCCTTAACTGAACTGTATTGGTATAGCAAAGTGCTGAGTGTGAACGAATGGCACTAAAACTTTATTTTTGCACCTACCTAAAAAAATATACGGTAAACCAGTAGATTTATAGTAGTATACTATGAGATTTGCATAGGTGAGGATAAAAAACAAGAGTTCAACGGATCGGAAATTAACTTGTAATACTTAATATTCGATAAGCTAACAATTAGATTATCATGTTAATTGTAATTTGCCGTACACTCTTTGTAATTATGCAAACTCTCTCTACTGGATAATTTAGTCAGACAAATCAGCGATCGCTCTTGTATAGCTACCGCTAAGGCAATTTTATAGACATCATTGGCGAAGACGGCATTGATGATGAATTGCCAGCAAAACCTGGTGTTTAAAGGTTATGGAAAATGCAGACGGGTGGATTTTTGTCTGTAGAAGCCGCTCACAGTGGCAAAGAAATATGTGACTGCCAAAAAGGAGAAAAGGAATTGCTAACAGAAAATGAACTACAACTATTTGCTGATGTGCTGGTAATTGGTGGTGGCCCTGCCGCAGCCTGGGCAGCATGGGCAGCCGCATCCCAAGGAGTCAAAGTTATCATTGTTGATAAAGGTTTTCTCGGTACAAGTGGTGCTGCTGCTGCTAGTGGTAACGGCATCATGGCTCCTTCTCCAGAGAATTGGGACAAAGTTTTATCGGAGCGTTATCGCATAGGAAAAAACCTCGCAAACTCACGTTGGATCGAGCGTGTGATCGAAAAAACTTGGCTCAGTTTGCCCTTAGTAGAAGATTGGGGCTATCGTTTCCCCAAAGAAAATGGTGAATCGGTGCGCCAGAGTTATTATGGGCCTGAATATATGCGGGTACTTCGCAAAAACCTCTTGCGTGTTGGCGTGCAAATTTTCGACCAAAGTCCGGCTCTAGAGCTTTTATTGGCTGACGATGGCTCAGTAGCTGGGGCAAGAGGTGTGCAGAGGCAACATCATCGTACCTATACTGTTCGTGCGGGTGCAGTAGTCTTGGCAAATGGCGGTTGTGCATTCTTGAGTAAAGCATTAGGGTGCAATACTAATACCGGTGATGGGCTGCTGATGGCTGTGGAAGCTGGTGGCGAACTCTCTAGTATGGAAGCTTCCAATCACTATGCAATTTCGACCGCTTTTAATGCCACAGTAACGCGGGGTGTTCCTTTTGGCTGGGCTAGTTACACCGATGAAGCAGGTAACGATCTTGGTGGCTATGTTGATGGTCGTCGCGATCCATCGTTCCTTCCCAATGCCCTGCTGAAAGGCTCCGTTTATGCTCGTTTGGATAAAGCCACACCTGAAGTTAAAGCAGTAATTGAAAAGTCTCATTTCATCGCTTTTCTACCCTATAAAAAAGCTGACATTGATCCCTATACAGAACGAGTGCCTGTAACACTTGTTTTAGAAGGTACAGTCCGTGGTACAGGTGGAATCCGTTTGACCGATGATAGTTGTGGTACAAAGGTTCCTGGCCTCTACGCCGCCGGTGATGCTGCATCGCGGGAGTTTTTAGCCGGGTTAGCTTCTGGAGGTGGTGGCCCCAATGCTGCCTGGGCAATCTCCACAGGGCAATGGGCTGGAGTTGGGGCAGCTATCTTTGCCAAAAGTTTGGGCGCTCAAGCAAATGAACGGGTTGCGCGTCCGACCGGTCAAGTGGGATTGCGATCGCCTAATTTGGGGAGTAGCCCATCGCCTTCACCAACTTCTGAAACATTCGATAGTGAGGCGATCGTGCGCGGTGTACAAGCGCAGATGTTCCCGTTGGAGAAGAACTACTTGCGTTCAGAGCAGGGACTTCTGGATTCCCTCGCCAAATTAGAAACCCTGTGGCAGCAAGTACAAGGGAACCCAAAACAAGATACAGTACGCGATGTGGAATTTTCTCGTCGAGCGGCGGCTTTGACGGCTGTAGCGCGATGGGCATATTTTAGCGCCTTACACCGCACGGAAACCCGCAGCGAACATATTCGTCTGGACTATCCCGAAACCGATCCAAATCAGCGTTATTACCAAGCAACTGGTGGCTTAGAAAGACTTTGGGTGAGACGTGATTGGATAACAGAACCGCAAAGCGTCTACGCTACACCACCAGCACTAACCACTCAAACCACACCCTCTGTATCAAAGTTGTAGTAGGAGCAGTATTATGATCGAGCTTGTCAGCCATAAACTCTGTATCAATTGCAATCTGTGCGTCCAAGTATGTCCTACTAATGTCTTTGACTACGTACCCAACCAACCACCCGCGATCGCTCGACAAGAAGACTGTCAAACTTGTTTTATGTGTGAAGCGTATTGTCCTGCGGATGCGCTCTATGTTGCGCCCCAATCTCATACTAATGTTGCAGTCAATGAGGATGATTTAATTGAAAGTGGCATCATGGGTGAATATCGTCGCATCTTGGGTTGGGGATATGGCAGAAAAAATAATAGTGAATTAGATACTGCTCATCAACTACGCCAACTGCCGCGCCCCTATCAAAGTTAAGTTTAGTAAGGTTGAGTCGATGGGGATTAGTCCCCATACCTCCCTACCTCTTAGTAAAGCTTTGCATAAAATCGTGGCGAATTGAGGGTTGAAATTTAAACGCATAGCCGCTTCTCTACGTTCGCGCAGCGTGTCGAAGACAGACGCTACGCGTAGCTTGCTTCCCCGGAGGGCTACGCCTTCCCGTAGGGTAGGGGCGCAGAGGCACGCAAAGAATTGGCTACGAATTAATGAAATGTTGTACTTACTAGTGGTCTGTCCCATTAATTTTGCTGGGTTAAGAAAACGAACCGCAAAGGACGCAAAGAGCGCAAAGTTAAGAGGTAAAGAAGTGGTACTAAGATGCCAATAATTGCCGAATTAATCTGGCTACAGCTTTTTGCGTGAAGCGATTGGCAATTTGTTGACCTAAACGTTGTACATCTGAATTTACCAGTAACTGGGCAATTTGAGATGCCAGTTGCATTGGGTCAAAACCTCTTGTTTCTTGAAGAATACCTAATATACGTTTGATATGCTCTAAGGTTTGTTGTTGTTCAACTGTGGCAGCTGGAGTTTTATTCACTGCTGTCAATCCTACCCGTTCTCGTAACAAGGAGGTAAAGTTATGCAAAACATTTTTACCTAAAGCATCGAGTCCGTTAACAGATTCATCTACTAGCTTGTCACGAATAAAAGCGCCGCGTTCAGATGACAGAAATTCTATCCCTTGATTCAGCACTAAATTAAAGTCGTAGTCTTGACTGTTACGCGCATTTTTTAACAAGTTTTCTAAGCGATTCCAGCGAAATCTACCATCTTTAAATAATAAATCTTGCAATGATGCTCTTAATTGCGGTGCTGGATCGGTTAACAGGCGTTTAGAAACGTAGGGATAAGCTTCACTGAGAACTTTAAAATTGGGATCTATGTATATTGCAATACCTTCGAGTGTGACGAGGGAGCGAATAATTAAAGCGTAGTAGGGCGGTACACGGAAAGGATATTCATACATCAAAGCCGATAGTTCATCGGTGATGCTTTTAATATTAAGATCGGCAACACTAGCTCCTTCGGCATCAGCAAAGACTCTGGCAAAAGCTGGGATAATTGGTGTTAAATCAGTTTCTGGTGATAAGAAATCTAATTTAACGTAGTCTTTTGCTAATCCTTCAAAGTCGCGGTTGACGACGTGGACGATCGCTTCTATCAATCCATAACGCTGTGGTGGCTTAATCTCGCTCATCATCCCAAAGTCGAGATAAGCTAATTTGCCATCTGGGGTTGCTAACAAATTACCAGGGTGGGGATCGGCGTGGAAAAATCCATGTTCTAGCAACTGGCGGAGGGAACACTGCACACCCACTTCAATTAGGTAACGAGCATCTATACCTTGGGCGCTAATTTCTTCTGTCTGGGTTAATTTGGTGCCGTTAATCCACTCCATCGTCAAGACGCGACGGTTGGTGTATTCCCAGTAAATTTTCGGTACGTATACGTCTTTAATATGACCATATAACTCGAAAAATCGTTCGGCATTTTCGCCCTCGTGAATGTAGTCCATCTCTTCAAAGATGCGATCGCCTAATTCATCGAGAATCCCAACTAAGTCACTTCTTACCCGTTTTACCTTTTTCTGCACCCAAGCTGCAAGATTACGCAAGATATACAAGTCAATGGTGATTCCCTCTCTTAAGTCGGGGCGTTGAACTTTCACAGCGACTTCTTCACCAGTTTTTAGCTTACCTTTATAGACTTGCCCCAATGAAGCCGCAGCAATCGGCTGGGCTGAGAGTTCGGCATAAACCTCTTCTGGAGGTGCGCCTAGTTCTTCTTTGATAAACTGGTAAGCAATTTCGTTGGGAAAAGGCGGTAATTGGTCTTGTAACTTAGTTAATTCTTCTAGGTATACGGGAGGAACTAGATCGGGTCTGGTGGATAAAGCTTGTCCAATTTTGATGTAAGCAGGCCCCAACCGGGTCAGCAATACTCGTAACTGAGTGGCTCGGCGGCGGTCATTTTTGACTACAATCCCCCGTTTACTATCCGACCACAATCCAAAAGCAAAGGATAGAGTCGGCCCCAATACGGCAAAAATCCGTCTTACAACTTGCAGTGGTCTGTTTTGGTAATACGCTGCTATGCCCACGGGATCGTAAAGCGTCTCAGGTTGGGCATTTGCCTTCACCTTTTGGGCTGCTAAGAGTCTTGGTGAGCGTACAACTAAACTTGATGTACCATCTTCTGGCACTACATCAATAACATCCAGTTCGTCGCTTCGGCGATTTGTGCCGTTGCGACTGTCCTCCTGAATCGGTCGGGAACTAGGGGGAAGTGTCTTAACAATCATGAAGAAGGCCACCAGTCAGAACGATCACATTAAGTATTGTAACAATATGTTTAGAAATTGGGAATTGGACAATTCAATTTTGGATTTTAGATTTGGGATTAAATTTCAATCTAAAATCTAAAATCTAAAATTCTTCCTCCCCAGTAGTTTGCTACACTTAAACGGGCATACTAGTTCAATAGTAGTAGGTATTGCTAGTTGCTCAAATATCATACTTATTGTCTTGTAAGTTAAAAGTATTTGGCATCTGCCCTCATGGAGAATTTGGCTTGATGTTGCTTTGTCTGCGAATTGAAAACTTTGCCCTCATTGACCAACTAGAATTAGAATTTGGCGCGGGACTAAATGTGTTGACAGGTGAAACCGGCGCTGGAAAATCGATTATCTTGGATGCGATTGATGCTGCTTTGGGCGGTAAAGTCTCCAGTCGAGTCATTCGCACGGGGACAAGTCGGGCGATGGTAGAAGCTACTTTCACCTCAAACGCCCCTCTAGCTGCTTGGTTGACTGAACAAGAAATAGATTTGCTTGATGAAAATTCTGTAGTCATTAGCCGAGAAATCACAGCTACAGCTAGTAATATTCGCAGTCGATCGCGGGTGAATGGGGTGTTGGTAAATCGGCAGATCATGGGAGGAATGCGCGATCGCTTGGTGGAAATTACTGCCCAAGGTCAAACTGTACAGGTTGGACAATCTGCTCAAGTTCGGGACTGGTTAGATTTGTATGGCGGCGACTCTCTGATGCAGCAGCGCCATAAAGTTGCCACAAGCTTTAGTAGTTATCAACAGGCGCATTTAGCACTAGAAAAACGCCGGACATCAGAACGGGAACGGTTGCAACAACTCGACTTACTTGCTTATCAAGTACAAGAATTGGGAGCTGCTAATCTCAGTGAACCTAATGAATTAGAACAATTGGGACAAGAACGGGAACGCCTGAATCATGTCGTCGATTTGCAACAAATGAGTTACAAAGTTTATCAGGCTTTGTATCAAAACGATAATGAAACTCCCGCCGCAGGTGATTTATTGGGAGACAGTGAGGCGACATTAAATGACATGGTGGAATATGATACCCAACTACAACATTTGTTGGAATTGGTGCGAGACGCGCAAGCTGCGGTGATGGAAGTGGGAAGGCAGATTAATGCCTATGGGGATGGTTTGGAAGCTGATCCACAACGGTTGGAAGAGGTGGAAGAACGAATTCAGGAATTAAAGCAAATTTGTCGTAAGTATGGGCCGACACTTACAGAAGCGATCGCTTATTACCAACGCATTCAAGGGGAATTAGCCCAACTCAACGACACCGAACAATCTATTGAAAATCTGGAACAGCAAGAAAAGGCGTGTTTTGAGAAACTCACCCAAGCAAGTAATCAGTTAACTCAATTGCGGAGTAAGGCGGCTGCTAATTTAGAATCACGTTTGATAGCTGAACTCAAGCCCCTAGCGATGGAAAAGGTAAAGTTTTTGGTTGAAATCTTACCAGCTTTCCCAACTGCGATGGGAGCAGATAAAATTACCTTTACATTTAGTTCCAACCCCGGAGAACCACTGCAACCTTTAACAGAAGTTGCCTCCGGTGGGGAAATGAGCCGTTTTTTACTGGCTTTAAAAGCTTGTTTTTCTCAGGTTGACGTGGCTGGAACAATGGTGTTTGATGAAATTGATGTTGGGGTTTCGGGAAGGGTCGCCCAAGCGATCGCAGAAAAATTATACCAGCTAAGTCAACGCAACCAAGTATTATGTGTTACCCATCAACCTTTAGTTGCGGCAATGGCGGATCGGCATTTTCGCGTAGATAAGCAAACTATTAATCAAGGCAAGGGTAAAAAAGCCAATGATGACAATGGCGAACAGCGTACAGTTGTCAGAGTTACTACCTTGGATAATTTAAACACCCGTCGGGAAGAACTAGCGCAGTTAGCTGGTGGCAAATCTGCAACTGATGCGATCGCTTTTGCAGAGTCTCTATTATTACAAGCTGCTAACCACCGTCGCGGGGAGCATACTTGACCAAATAATTACGAATTACAAATTTAGGCTGCCAATTCAGAAAGGCGTAAACCAGCAATATTCTCGCAGGAAAAAGTTTCTCTACCCGTCCATTTGCGGCAGATTAGCTCTATAATTTGCCCTGCCCAGTTGCGGAAAAACCATTGGCACAATGAATCATCTTCTTGAGGAGTTATAGACAGAGGAATAAAGCCTTTCTTTTGCCATATTTCTGCTGCTGTATAGATATCATCAACAAGAATGGCAACGTGATGGACAGTATTAAAACCTTGCTCCTGGAATAAGCTAGCAATCTGTTCATCTGGTGCGTTAGGCGCAAGGAGTACCAAAATCATGCCTGACGGCATTAAAGCTGAGAGAAAGTACATACTTGCATCTTCGGGCAATAGGTTTTGCTCAGGACAAAAATCATCAGGCCATTTTCCTGGGCCTTCGGTGATTTTGGCATCATAGTTGATCAGAGTTTTAGCATAGTCTGTAAGAGTTTCTGAATCAGGAAACAACAGTACATAGTGATCTACGATAACTCGTTCATCAAATAGATGTATGCAAAAGGATGAGCTTAAAAATTCTGGAGTCTTGTACCCATCTTTATAGAAGAGTAATCCATCACTTTCCACAAAAGGCGACTCCTTATTAATTGAAGTCTCGGCTAAGTTAAAACCGTTTCTAGGCTCTGCTGGAAGGTTATTGTTCATAATATTCACCTAGAAAAACAATCTATAGTATTTATCCGAAATTGAGACTAAGAAACAGGGCTTATATTTACCATTATACTAAGATTGCTTTGAGCCAATCTAAACCATCTACGATGCGCTTGTGGTAACTACTAATACCAATTCTCAAACTTGCACCAAATAATTCTTAACTTATTTCTTCTTTTTTTTCTCTATGAGAGGCATCTCTTAGCTTGCTTCTGTGCAAGAGTAAGCGTCATTTTCTACGTTCGCGTAGCGTGTCACATACAGGTGCTGCACTTAGCAGGTAACGAGCAGCTTTGTTACCTTGCAACTCCAAGTAGTTTTT
>NZ_JABXKI010000357.1 GCF_017115095.1 Nostoc sp. NMS4
AGACTCTTCGCCCCCCTTTTTAAGGGGGGTTGGGGGGATCTAAGACTTTGAAAACACGCCCTAGTATCAAGTTATTTCTGATAGTGGTGGGATGACGTTATTAATCCCATTACCAGCAGAACCGCTAATTGCATAACGGTATTCGGGAATTGGATACCCAGCCTCGCCAAAGGTTTCCCGGATAGCTTTATTAACGTCGAAGTAAACCTGCCAATAGTGATCGTTATTGCAATAGGGACGTACTGCAAGTACAGGCCCGGCAAAATTAAAATCCAGAATTTCTATATCTGGTGCTGGATTTTGGAGGACATTAGGAATTTGGCTAATTTTCGCTTTCAAAAGTGCGATCGCTTCGTTATGTTTGACATCATGATGGATTTGAGCCACTAAATCAACCCGACGGTAAGGGTTGGTGGAATAATTCTGGATATTATCAGCAAAGATTTTATTATTAGCGACAATCGTAAACACGTTATCAGGTGTATTAATACCGGTTGTAAACAATCCAATTTCGGCAACAGTGCCTGTGACACCTGCGGTGGTAATGAAATCACCAACTTTGAATGGTCGAAAAACGATTAAAAATGCTCCGGCTGCAAAGTTGGCTAGTAATCCTCCCCAAGCTGCACCAATTGCAATGCCAGCCCCTGCTAACAATGCCGCAAAGGAAGTTGTTTCAACCCCAAAGAAGCCAAGAATTGCTACAACTAGAACAATTCTCAACGTCACGCCGATGATATTCAGAAGATAGTTAATCAGTGTTGGATCAACGTTTTGGCCTCGGAAAGCACGTCGTACTAGCTTCAATCCAAAATCAATTAAGCGTTGAGCAATTAGCCAAAGAGCAATCGCACCTAAAATTTTCAGTCCAAACAGAGTTAAAAGTTGACTAGCAACTAGGCTAATTTGTTTGAAATCCATAATTTTTTCTGTGTGAATTATTAAACACAATAAACATACAAGAAATTAAATCAAAATCATGTATCAATACTTTTTTTTTAATTTTTGCTGTACTGTGCAGCAAAATAGCAACACACATTTAAATAAATTAAAAATTCCATAGGTACATTTTGCTCGGTATGATATTTAATCTGCAAGCATTTACCTAGTAATAACCAGCTATGACCCAGAACTACCGCATTACTCTACTCCCCGGCGATGGCATTGGCCCTGAAATTATGACAGTGGCGGTAGATGTGCTGAAAGTCGTTGGGAAGCAATTTGATATTAAGTTTGAGTTTCAAGAAGCCCTCATCGGTGGTGCAGCCATTGATGCCACAGGGGAACCCCTACCATCTGCTACTCTAGAGACTTGCCGTAATAGTGATGCTGTGTTGCTCGCTGCGATTGGTGGTTATAAGTGGGATTCTCTGCCATCCAATTTACGCCCAGAAGCAGGTTTGTTAGGGCTACGTGCTGGTTTAGGATTATTTGCCAATTTGCGCCCAGCGAAAATTTTGCCCCAGTTAATTGATGCCTCAACTTTGAAACGCGAAATTGTGGAAGGCGTGGATATTATGGTGGTGCGCGAACTCACTGGTGGCATTTACTTTGGTAAACCTAAAGGGATTTTTGCTACAGAAACCGGTGAAAAACGCGGTGTAAATACAATGGTTTACACCGAATCAGAAATTGAACGGATTGGACGGGTGGCGTTTGAAGCAGCAAAAAAACGCGGTGGAAAACTTTGTTCGGTGGATAAGGCAAACGTATTAGAAGTATCTCAGTTGTGGCGCGATCGCATCACTCAACTTTCTCAAGAATATCCAGAGATCGAACTCTCTCATTTATATGTAGATAATGCTGCTATGCAGTTAGTACGCGCTCCCAAGCAGTTCGACACCATCGTTACGGGCAATTTGTTTGGTGATATTCTCTCTGATGCGGCTGCCATGCTCACGGGTAGTATTGGGATGTTACCTTCAGCTAGTTTAGGGGCTTCTGGGCCTGGTGTATTTGAACCAGTTCATGGTTCCGCCCCAGATATTGCCGGACTTGATAAGGCAAATCCTCTCGCACAGGTTTTGAGTGCCGCGATGATGTTACGCTACGGTTTAGACCAACCAGAAGCAGCAGATCGCATCGAACAAGCCGTATTGCAAGTTTTAGAGCAGGGCGATCGCACAGGGGATATAATTTCTCCAGGAAAAAATCTCCTGGGTTGCCGCGCTATGGGAGACTCACTCATTAAGGCTATCGAACAAAAATAATTTTATAGAGCAACTTGGGCAACTTGGCAACCTTTGCTATAAGTTTCGGGTAGACTAAAGGGAAATCTAGCAATCAAATAACAGTCGATAGTGTACGCATTACGACAAGGACAAGTAAATTTTACCGCCCCAAAGAACCAATCGCCTTTGATTGATCCCTCTGTAATCAGAGCTGCTGGGCAGATATACTATACTCACTGTGAAGTCCATCCCGAAATAGCAGGGCAACCTTCCGGTGTAGCAATTAATCGTGTGACTCATCGAGGTAAGGTTATTTTTACTAACCAGCCAGTTCTTTTACCTCAAGAGTGTTTTGTGCCTTTGAGTCAAATTGAATCACATATGTATTAGTCATTGGTCATTAGTTATTGGTCATTAGTCATTAGTCATTGGTCATTAGTTCTCAACAAAGGACAAATGACTAATGACAAAGGACAAAAGATAAACGACAAATGACACAGGACAAATGACAAAGGACAAATGACTGTATGGACATTTTGTTCGCTATCCCGGCGAGTGTAATGGTCTTTGCTTTGGGTGCATCTATTGGTAGTTTTCTCAATGTTATTGTTTATCGGCTACCTGCTGGGTTGTCAATTCTTTGGCCGCCTTCTCGTTGTCCTAAATGCTTAAACCAGCTAAAAGCTTACGACAATGTACCAGTGTTCGGCTGGATTTCTTTAAGAGGGCGGTGTCGATATTGTAAAAGCAAAATTTCTGTCCGTTATCCTGTGGTAGAAGGGGTAACGGGCATATTTTTTTTACTGATATTTTTGGTATTTCAAGTTTCGACTTTAACAATAGGCTATTGGGCTTTTTGCAGTTGGTTATTGGCGCTATCACTCATCGACTTAGATACAATGACCCTACCCAGTTCACTTACTCAGTCGGGTTTAGTGGCGGGGATTTTGTTTCAAATGGTGGTTGGTTTTCTACCAGAGGGTAGTTTTGTGGCATTGGTAAATCAGCTTATGATGGCCATAGTTGGTGCAGTATTGGGTTTATGGTTATTTGATGCGATCGCCCTATTAAGTTCAATTGCCTTTGGTAAAACTGCAATGGGTGCAGGTGATGCTAAGTTAGCAGCCATGATGGGAGCCTGGTTAGGCTGGAAATATTTACTCTTGGCTAGTTTTATTGCCTGTGCGCTGGGAGCATTAATTGGTATCGGTGTTTTGATTATGCAGCGATCGCAACAAAGGTTAGGACAAAAGATACCTTTTGGCCCTTTTTTGGCTTTAGGATCTGTGATTACCCTGTTTAGTGGCGAAGCCATTTTGTCTAGCTACCTGCGGTTATTTTTTCCAGCGTCTTGAATTGGAAGGAGATGAGGAAGTAGGGGAGCAGGGAGCAGGGG
>NZ_JABXKI010000191.1 GCF_017115095.1 Nostoc sp. NMS4
ATAGGCATGAAATTTAAATTATTTTAACTTTTACCATAAAAGTAGCGCAAGAGCCAAAAATACCAGCGCAGTGGCTAAGAATTCTTTATTGGGGGCTGGTACTAACCGGGATTTACTTCGCGTATCTCAACATCCAACCTTATGAGATGGCAGTGCGCTTTTTGAGTGGGAAAGCGATAAACCAAGCATTCTTTTATCTAATTTCGGTGATTCCCATCGTCAATGGAATTGCTAATTTTTTAGGGCAGGGCATCACCTGGATACTGGGTACTTTGCTCTGGGGAGTGATTCAAATTATCGAAGTTTTACCACTGATTCTCTACAACCATGAGGGGTTTATGCAGCAGGTAATTAGCAATGTGGATAGCCGCAGCAGATATGAAATCAAGCAGAGTGATGATCCCACTTTAGCAATGCTCAAACGCACTTATAATGCTTTACCTATTTCGGTTGTAAGCAATTTGGAGCGCCTTAAAATTGTAACTTACACTGTCGATTTTTTGATCTGCATAACTGTATATAGTCCAGTAGCTTCGGGCAAATTCTCAGACTTTTTTTGGTATCTAGGAACCGGACAGTGGAACAAGTTTGACTACGCTAATTTAAGTTTGGCGTTGATCACACTATTTGCTATCGAAGTTATTGTCAGCTTGATTATTTGGGTGGGTAAGTTATCCTACGCAATCAAAGAAACCAAAAATTAGTAAACGGACAACGCAGCACCGAATTACGCGGACTGCGTTTACCTTTTCCAAATAAATACTTCTATATATGACACGATTCAATCCTGAGAAAAATAATAAAACTCCCCAAGAATGGAGTGAGGTTGCACTTCGCGCTACGCAGGAGAATCATTTACAGTGGAATGTCATCGGGGGTATTGTCCTGGGTGCATTAGCGTCCAGTACTGCTAGCCCAATAACGGGAGGATTGATAGTCGGTTACTTTCTTTGGGATAGTTGGAGAAAGGCTGGGCAGATTCAAAGAAATCAAGCTGCGATCGCTGAATTAGGTTGCGTGGCTCAAGTCCTAGATGACGATAATTTTGCAGATTATACCCGTCAAGTGGGGAAGGAAGTTGTGATTAATGAATTGAAGTTTGCTAATGAACGCGGACTAGCTTTGAGTGATGCTGCGGCAGACTTTTACGAGGATAATTGCTCAAACACAGCTTCTAACTCCACTCCTTTATTGACGGCTGCCAAAACACTTTTAGAGAAACCTTGGGTGCAGCCACAAGTGCAGACTCAGGTTGAGAACTACAATCCCGCATCTGGAACAGAGATTGATATTGTTGGGCAGGTCAGTTCTAGCATTGAGAATCTTTTTCTAGTTGGGCTGGGGAAGTCCGGGAAAGGAATGCTTTTAGCTAACCTAATTCGCCAAGTTAAACGCCACGACCCAAGTAAAAAAATTTTTCTGATCAACGGGAAGGATGACTGGAAGGAGTACGGCTATTTTGATGGCATTGTTGATGTAGAAAAGCGTCTGCATTGTGAAACTGCAAAACCGCAAACCGTAGCTGCATGGTTTGAGGCTGCGATCGCAGAATATGACCAATATGCTAGCGAAAATAATGGGGCGCTCTTAATAATTGACGAAGGAACTATTATCGGTGCAAGGCTGAAAGTAGCCAAGTGTACGCTGCTAAACGACAAACTTATTGGTATCGCATCATGTGGCAGTAGTGCTGGGAAGAACATCTGGTTTATTGCTCAAACGCCCTTTGTTGGTGCTAACGGCAGCGACCTTTCAGGAATCAGCCAGCTAACACCGATTGCATTGGTGCATGAAAGTAATTTAGCTGTGCTTGACAGTTGGAAAGGTGCGCGGCTTTTTAAGAAGTTTGATACCGATAAAATAGCAGAGCTAATCAATAACTCAGAGTGCAGTCGGGCTATCTACTATGGCAAGACAACTCAGTGGTATTCAATGCCTGTACTTGAAAACCATTCTGCTTTTAACCGTGATAAACGCGAATTCTTGCCAGGGTTTGAACCCAGTGATGACAATATATGCAGCGACCAGGGAGCTATTAGTCGATTAAACGAAGCGCTAGATATCAGCGAACAATCAACAACCATTCAAAATCATTTGGAATTATCAGACCTTGCCAAACGCTTATTATCTTTCTTTGATAACGCGAAAAATAAGGAACCTAAAACCCTTGCGGATATCAAAAAGAAAGATGAACTCAGAGCGCAGGGTGACATTAAATTAATTACTGCTTTGAATGAATTAGCTAATGCTGGACAACTCATTTTTGATGGCGAAGATAGCTGGTCTAAGTCTGACTGGTGAACGCCACGCCACGCTAAAAAGTACCCACTGAAGCAGCGTGGCGACAATAGCAGTGTGGCGTGGTGCTGTGGCTAAAATCTGTGGGATGCTTTACCAGTAACCGCCACAGCCATACCACACCACAAATGTAATGTAGAGAGAATTAACAATCAATTACTTAACCGAACGACACAAGATAGTTATCGTAATCATGCCCAATCCCCATTCGCCCAGAGAATTAACTTCCCAACAATTACAAAGATTACGAGCATATATCTATGTTGACCCTCCTTTAGATCATTACCAGTTCCTATCTAAGTGGAATATTAGTCGGGAATTAACTGCTCAAATTTGTCGTTGTGATCTTCGGACGATCAACGCCTGGTTTGCTCATGGAGGCATACATCGATCGCCCCAGGAATATTATTTATGGCATCTAAGTTTCGCGGATATTATTCTAGAGCGATTTGATGAACTACCAGATTTTCTACAACTCCTGCTGAGTCCTGTCGATGATTTTTAAAGGTACACGCTCTAATCTATATCGCTGCAAAAGTCAATGATATTTCATCATATCTTCTGCCATTCGATTTAGTTAAACTTGCTTTTGATTTTTTGAGAATAATTATGTCTCTTAGTTCTTTTTTAGAAAAACAAGACGTTAAAGCAAAATTTCAGATGGAATTTCAAAAGCCTAAGTTCGATATTAAGCGAGAGCTATTAGCGTCCCCAATTTTAGGCGCACAACCGAGATTAGTAGGGACATCTTTTGATTACCTCTTAAGGTTTTATATAAAATACATTAACCCTCAAGCCGAAGAGGACGAGGGGGGATGGGCAGCAGAACGAGCTTTAAGGGTGTTACAACAACGAGGAGAAAATCAGCTTTATGAGATTGGAAATGTAATCGTTGCAAAGGCGAGACACAATTATCTAAACTTTTTGGAGACTGGAAAATTTTCAGATGAACTGCTCAAATCTGCTTTATTGTTAGCAAAGCTAGATCCACTGACACGCCGCAGTGATTATATTGTCGGAAATCTGGAATCCATCGATAATGAAGATATTGCCGACTTAAGGAATTTAATTAACATTGTTGATCCTAATCTTTTTAGGACACAAGGAAGGGTTCTTTTAAATCCTGACTTCGGGCCAGGCTCTCTTCTAGTTAAAGGAGCAGATGCGGATTTAATTCTGGATGATCTACTAATAGATATCGGCTCTTGCGCTACTTTTATGGTAAAAGTTAAAATAATTTAAATTTCATGCCTAT
>NZ_JABXKI010000033.1 GCF_017115095.1 Nostoc sp. NMS4
CCCCAAAGAGTTACTTTCTTTACGTCGTGAAAAGTAAGTAGCAAATAACTACAAAGGGCAAAGTTTTAAACCAATATTTATCACCGAGTCAAAATAATTCGTAATTATTACACCACGGGCTTTTGTCGGAGGCTTGAAAAAAAGGAGTTATGTTTTTTATCTCCATCAATAAATTAAGGGTCTTGTACCATTAATTACGAATTACGAATTAGTAATTATTCGGTAACTTTTGTCTATTGGACTAATTCGGGTAAAGTAGCTTCTAACTTCAGACAGTTGGCACCATCAATTTGCAACTTGTAATCTACTTTATCCATTAGACGATTCATAATCAGCCAACCATAACCACCTTCTTGTTTTTCCATCGGGTTTGGAGCATAGTAGTTAGACATATCAAAGCCTTCGCCATAATCCCAAATTTCTAAGGCAAAATCCCGGTTTTTCACTTCTAAACGCAGTAAAATCGGTAAATTTGGTTTGTCCTTGTGGGCGTGACGAACTGCATTAGAGTAGGCTTCCACTAAAGCCAGTCTTAAACGACTTGATTGCCGCGACCAATCCACAGATTCCCCTAACTGGATTTTCAAACATCCCAGCAACCAGTTTTCAACAATATTCAGAAAATTCAAGTCGCTTGGTACATGAAGCTCACTTTTCATGACTTACAAAATCTCCAGTGAAAGTATAGTTTGATCGTCTTCTTGAACGTGATTATCTGCCTGGATACGAGCTAGTAAATGGTTAAGAGAAAGTGGTTGCTGCTCTTGTTGTAAGAGTTGCCAAAGACCATCTTGATTCAGCATCGAACGGTTCACTGGCTCAACCCCAGCTTCAGTTTTTACTGTTAAATCATGATTATTTGATACCATCGCTTCTGTAATTCCATCGCTAGCTAATAACAATGTGTCTCCAGTAGCAAGAACCAAGCGACCAGACTGTGCTTGCCACTTAGGTAAAATCCCTAAAGGAACACTACGAACTTTCAGGTAATTGGGATTGTCGGCTAAAGTCGAGCCACGCGACCATAATATTGGGTAAATATGACCGGCATTGGTGTAGACGAGTTCCTTAGTGCTAGGGGTATAACAGGCTAACACAAGAGTGACAAAATAATTGTTGCTAATTAAATCTTCACTGAGCGCCTGGTTGAGGTTCTGCATGACTATATTCGGCTCTGCTGGTGTCTCTTGAGATAATTCTCGGCGCAAAACTGAAATAATACTAGCCATAAATAAAGCTGCTGGAACGCCCTTGCCAGAAACGTCACCCACTGCTAGCCACAAGTCGCCTTTGGGATGGACAAAAACTTCAAAAAAATCGCCTCCGACTTCGCGCGCCGGATAGCAGCAAGCTTGTACCTTCACACCTTTAATGTCAGGTAAACTTTGGCGTAGCAGGTTGTATTGAATTTGGCGAGCCACCTCTAACTCAGTGTGAATCTGCTGTTGCTTTTCTTGGAGGCGTTGGTAGAGTTTTGCTTGGGAGAGGGCTAAGGCTGCTTGTTCGGCAACACCTGCAATTAGTTGGATGTCTTCGTCTTCCCAAGGGCGATCGCGTCCCCATTGATGCAGGGTCAGCACAGCCAACAAATGCTGATGGTAGCTAAGTGGTACAACTAGGTGATGACTGGGATTACCGTTATATACATCTTGAGCAAGTTGATAATGACGGGTTTCCAGCACCTTTTCGATTAAAACACTGGAGTCGAAGAACCTATCTAATACATCGGATTTTGGATCGTGGTAGAAGAACTCGTCTGGTGTAAGGCGATCGCCCTCTACCGGTTTGAGCAAGCAACTGGTAGCTTCAAATGTTTCTCCAATAGTTGCAACAATTTTTTGCAGCATACTATCGTAGTCTAAAGATTCCCGAATTGCTGTTGTTACCGCATTAAACAAAGATTCTCGGCGTAAGGCCCGACGTAACTCTTGGGTGCGCTTCTTAACTAGGCGATATGTATCAGTAGCTTGCTCAACCAACCCTCTGAGCCGTTCTGGATTCCAGGGTTTGGTAATGTACTTGAAGACCTGACCGGAGTTAATCGCGTCTACCAAATCTTCGACATCAGTAAAACCAGTTAACAAAATCCGAATTGTGTCTGGAAAGCGCTCTACAGTGCGACTAAAAAATTCAGTCCCATTCATTTCTGGCATTCTTTGGTCAGAAATAATCACCGCCATTTCGCCAAATTGATCCAAGATTTCTAAAGCACCAAAAGCATGATTAGCTTTATATACTTGAAAATCTCGCCTAAAAGTGCGGTAGAGTAAATCTAAGTTATCTGGCTCATCATCTACCACCATGAGCTTAAGTTTGTCCGTCCCAATTTCAGCCATATTTGACTTTTGTTTTCATATATTTGAATGGCGAGATAGTATGATGTTTATCCCACCTAATAAATAAGAGAAAATCAGAGAAGCCATTACTTTGAAAATATAACTTTTCAAAGTTGTGAGTTTCCCTTGATTATCCTCAATCGATCCACACCAAAATTAAATTTATCCAACTAACCCAGAACGCAAGGCGCGGACTGCTGCTTGGGTACGGTCATCGGCACATAGCTTATTCAAAATATTGCGAACGTGAGTTTTAACAGTGCCAACTGTGATGTAAAGTCTTTCCGCAATGAGTGCATTACTACAACCTTCGACAATCAACTGTAACACTTCCAATTCCCTTTCTGTCAGGGTGTAAGGTTGAATTCCTTCCAGATTCTCAAAAGAATCCGGGTTAGGAGCAATAGTCTTAGAATCGGTTAAAGCCGACTCCAATTTTTGGGGATTTTGTTGCGCTTGTTGTAATACAATCCGAGCGATCGCTGGATCGATCCAGGCGTTGCCATTGTAAGTTACTCGCACTGCTTCCAGCAAATTATCAAATTTGATATCTTTCATACAGTAAGAGTCTGCACCAGCAGCAAAAGCTGCCAACACCGCTTCTTTGTTATCCCGCAACGTCAAAATTAACACTCTTGTGAGTAACTGCTGTCCATTAGTAGTAGATTTTACCTCCCGTGTTAACTCAATGCCATCCTTATCTGGTAAACCAATATCGACAATAGCAATATCTGGTTGTAGCATTTTTAACATTTTTAGTCCCTCAACAGCATTAGCAGCTTCACCTACAACTTCAATTTCATCCTTTTGCTGTAGTGCTGTACGAATACCCACACGAGTTAGGTCATGATCTTCAATCAGAGCGATACGAATTTTACTCATAGCCAACTTCAGCCCGTTACACTATAACCATAAAGTCGAGTTTCGTGACATACTCCCACACTAACTGCAAGCAGTAGACTGGGGGCTTCTATTCCCGGAACCAGAGTTGCGAGTTGAGCGTTTTATACTAAGTGAATATTACACTGTAACAATAAAAGTTGGACTGGTTCAGCCCAAGTACAAGCGCCCAAGATTAATAGACAGATGATTGAAATTAATTATGTGTTACATGAAACCCTTATATATACGTAGCAGCACTAAGTATATACATTCTTTTTCACTCTTATGTCTATTTAGTTTCATTATGCTTTCTCTCGTTG
>NZ_JABXKI010000204.1:0-42018 GCF_017115095.1 Nostoc sp. NMS4
TTATCTTTGCCTAGAATTGTGCTAACTACTGATTAGACATCTGATGATGAGTGCTGTTAGCGGATAGCTAAGGTTGAGCCAGTGTAGAGTGTTGAGTTGAAAGCCTGAAACCTTGAGGTTAGCGGTAGCGTCACTATTTCAGCCAGTAGTTATCCTAAATCACTCCAGATTGGATATTTCATATCTGGATAAAGTACTTGAGATAATTAGAATGCAAGCTGAAATCCTAAATCCCCAATTCCTATGATGCCCTGCTATCAATTGCCCATATCACAGATACGTCGCTTTGGATTAGCTTTGATGCTGCCAGCTGCACTCTTGGGCGCTTTTGCTTTTCCTACCCAAGTGCAAACCGCTACTGCACAAACATCTGCGGCAAATCGCCCCCTTACTATCCGCGCTGATGTGCAAGAATATGATGCTAAAAATCAAGTAATTACCGCTCGCGGTAATGTGCAAATGTTGTATCCGGCTCGCCAAATTCAGGCAACATCTGCCCAAGCACAGTATTTTAGTAAAGAACGCCGAATTGATTTCAGTGGCAATGTCTATATTTTGCAACAGGGCGGTAACAGTATTCGGGCGGAGAAAGTAACCTATTTAATTGACGAAGGGCGATTTGTGGCTTTACCCCAATCCAACCGTCAGGTAGAGTCGATCTACATGGTGCAGGAATCAGATAATAGTGGACAAACTGCGACACCTGCCCCAAAGACACCACCTTTGAAGCCTTCTAATTAGCATTTACCACCAAGAAAGGGTGCTTCCAGCGTGAAAATTGTTTTAGAGAATATTCACAAGTCTTACGGCAAGCGAGCAATTGTCAATCGTGTCAACCTTTCTGTTGCTCAGGGCGAAGTTGTAGGTTTACTAGGCCCCAATGGGGCTGGTAAAACCACAACCTTTTACATTGCCACAGGTTTAGAAAAACCCAATCAAGGAAAAGTCTGGCTGGGTAATGTAGAGGTGACGGGAATGCCAATGCATGAAAGGGCAAGACTGGGTATTGGCTATTTAGCACAAGAAGCAAGTGTTTTTCGCCAACTCTCGGTAGAGGATAATATTCTGTTAGTGCTAGAGCAAACTCATGTGCCACGATGGGAGTGGTCAAGGCGACTCAAAACTTTACTGCGGGAGTTTCGGTTGGAAAAATTAGCTAAAAGTAAAGGAATTCAACTTTCTGGTGGTGAGCGACGGCGGACGGAATTAGCAAGGTCTTTAGCGGCTGGAAGAGAAGGTCCAAAATTTTTACTTTTGGATGAACCATTTGCGGGAGTTGATCCGATCGCAGTTTCAGAAATTCAGCAAATCGTAGCACAACTGCGCGATCGCGGTATGGGAATCTTAATTACAGATCATAATGTCCGTGAAACCCTAGCAATCACCGATCGCGCCTACATCATGCGCGAAGGACAAATCCTCGCTTTTGGCGCTGCTGACGAACTCTACAGCAACCCGCTCGTGCGGCAATATTATTTAGGGGATAATTTTCAAGTCTAAATTGACAATTATTTAGTTAATAATTTAAAAGGATATTTTGATTTTCTATTCTTCAGGATGAATTTAAAGTATTTAATTTTGATACTAAATACAGTAGAGATACTTTGCTTTGCTAGGGTTGCCAATATCTAAATTTTCAAGTTGCTTATGATATCAAAGAAGCTCACGTCTTTTAATAGTCTCTATTCGCTGCTGCCTTTTACGCTCATGGATCGCTATCTTGCCAGCGAATTGTTAGCGCCATTTTTCTTTGGTGTCGGAGCTTTTTCATCAATTGGTGTCACCATTGATGCTGTATTTGATCTCGTTAGAAAAATTGTAGAATCTGGGCTACCCATAGACATTGCTATTCAAGTTTTTTTGTTAAAATTTCCCAATTTTATTGTTTTAGCCTTTCCCATGTCTACGCTGCTGGCTACTTTGATGACCTACAGTCGTCTTTCTAGCGAGAGCGAACTAATTGCTCTGCGTGGTTGTGGCGTAAGTGTCTATCGCATGGTGCTAACTGCTGTGATGTTAAGTCTTGTGGTTACAGGAATGACATTTGTGTTTAACGAAGAAATTGCACCAGCAGCAAATTATCAAGCGGCGATGACTTTAGAGAAAGCCCTGAAATCAGACAAGCCAACTTTTAAACAGCAAAATATTTTCTATCCTGAATACCAGGATGTTGCCCAGCCGGATGGCTCTAAGAATCGGATATTGACACGCTTGTTTTATGCTGACCAATTTGATGGTAAGCGGATGAAAGGGTTGACAATTATAGATCGCTCAACAAAAAATCTGAATCAAATTGTGGTATCAGAATCTGCCCAGTGGAATCCTTCTCAAAATGTCTGGGATTTTTACAACGGTACAATCTATTTTGTCGCCGCCGATCGCTCTTATCGTAACATCGTCAGATTTGAACACCAACAACTGCAACTACCGCGCACGCCATTAAGTTTGGCAGAAAAAAGCCGGGATTATGGTGAGATGAATATTTCAGAAGCACTACAGCAACTAGAAGTGGAAAATCTTGGTGGCGATCGCCAAAAAATTCGTAAACTTGAAGTGCGGATTCAACAAAAAATCTCTTTGCCATTTGTATGCGTGGTTTTTGGCTTAGTAGGCGCAGCGATGGGAAGCATACCCCAGCGAACGGGAAGAGGTACTAGCTTTGGGATTAGTGTCGTAGTTATATTTTCGTACTACTTAATTTTCTTTATTAGTGGTGCGATCGCACAAGCAGGTGTCCTATCTCCCTTTATGGGTGCTTGGTTGCCCAACTTTCTTTTTTTGGGAATAGGTCTATTGTTATTGAGGCGAGTTGCTAAACGCTAATTTAAATAACAAGAAAACCCTAATACCGCAAGGCGAAATTCAAAATTCAAAATGACGCGACGCTCTCTGCGAGACGCTAAAAGCGAACGAATACTCGCTACCGCTACGCTATCGAGGACTCGCTCTAAGCGTTCGCGCTAGCGTCTCTAAGAGTTGCCATGCCGTTGGCGTTCGCGGAGCGTGTCGCAGACAAGCCTCTCGTAGAGAAGGCTTTACGCTGCGCTAACAAAATTCAAAATGAATACAGCATAAGCGTTTGGTTCATCTGGAATGGGTGGTTTATTTCCGCCATGCTGTACTAGTACAGCACGGCGGAAATAAGCCACCCATTTAAAATGTCTAAAACCCTTACATAATGGTAATTACGAATTACGAATTACGCCTTGCGCTACTAGGTTACACTTTGACAAGCCTAATGTCTTTTATTATCTTGTCATATTCCGTATTGCAGACATATTCTGCTGCACCCTCTTGTGATATTACCTTACCGGGGATGCCAACAACAACAGAATTGTCCGGCATATCCTTTGTCACTACGCAATTTGCACCGATAGCAACATTGTTTCCAATCTTCACAGCGCCGACTATTTTTGCCCCTGGCCCTATATAGACATTATCGCCTAATGTTGGATACCCTTTATTTTTTCCTCGATTTGCTTGCCCCAAAGTAACGCCTTGAGAAATATTGCAATTCTTTCCAATCACACTCTTTTCGTTAACAATTATTCCTCCAAAATGACCTATATAAAAACCACTACCGATTTTTGTAGAGGGAGAAATCGAGATACCTAATTTATAGGTTAAGTTGGAAAGTATAATCCTCCCTATTGGATATATAGTATATCTCAGCAAAGGGTTAGCCTGAGTGTAGCAGCATGTTCGCATCCAGAAGTTGTACTTATATGACCCACCAATGAAGATATACCGGATGAGTGCGGTAAGCTTAACATTTCCTGTGATCCGAAAAAGGTCTGATAAAATTAGGTATTTGTATTCATAGTAATTCATCGAAAATCCTTTGCCAGAAAGCAATTATAAATTTGGAACGATTTTGCGCCGAGCGTTTTATTAAGAATTATCAACTTAGCTTGGGCGCAAGATGTTGAAGCATAATTTTTTTTAATTTAGAATTGCACAATGATTTTTTACATTATCATAGGACTCTCCATTGGCATAATAGGATTCTGTTAAGAAGAGGAATTATATCCATAAACCAATATTTATCAACTTTTTTAGGCTTTATTAACCGTTGAACTCACGTTAAATTCAGGGGGATGAGGAAGAATAATAATTGTTCGCTTGCTCTTTCATCTCCCCCTGCCCCCTCATCCCCACACTTCAATTACGGGTGATAATTTCGACATTCTGGTGCGTTTGGATTTTCCTTGCAGTATTCCTCAAAAGAGACTTTGGCTGATACCATACCCTCAGATTTCTGATGGGCTGCTTCTGCCTGGAGTTCTTCTACTTCATCCCAGGCAGCTGCACAGGGTTTGGAATAAGCACCTTGTTCAGTGCAAATAGCACGAGCTTGCTCAATTGCTTTTTGAATTTTATCCTCCAGCAGTAATGCTTTTGGCGCTTCCACAAAGTCGCTTTTGGTCAAAATGTCTGTAATCGAGATGATGCCCAACAGCTTACCTTGAATCACAGGCGCTCGATGAATACCAGTGTTAGCAAATAACCGCGCTACATATTCCACACCCAAATCAGGATTGACCACAATGCAAGGCTTGCTCATAATTTCGTAAACCCGGACTTGCTTTGGATCTTTACCGTAGGCTGTTATCTTATAGACAATATCCGTTGCTGTGACAATGCCATAAGCATCATTGTCATAGCGACGATCCACAACCAGCGCCCGTAATCCTTTTTCCTTCATTAGCCCCACAGCTTCAGCAACAGTCGCCGAACCGCGAATGGTAACTACGTCTTTGGTCATGATATCTTCAGCTTTCATCATTGCTGTAGTCTCCTGGTTAATAGTCCGGTGCAGCGCAGCGCCCTTATGGACGTATCGAAGCATTGCAGCGCACAGTTTGCTCAATAAAAAGTAAAAAAGTTGAACTTTTACCCAGCTACAACAATAAATTAGACCAGTTGTCAAGTTCTGATGTTATCCAATGTAACCAATGTCCAAAAACTAAGCATAAATTGCGATCGCATTTTGCTAATCAACAAATGATGTATAGAAATTGACCGACAAGGGGACGCGATCGCAACGATTTTTTTGTCCTCGTGTGATTAGCGCGAAAAAATTATTCTTGACTTTATCACCTATTTGCCCTTAACTCAGCAGTATTGGCGTACTTGGGGTTTTATCCTCAGCGTCTTGTTCCATCACTGGCTACTGCTGCGATCGCCTCTTTTGATTGCGATCGTAGAGTTGTTTTTGATGAGATCATAGAGTTGTTTTTGATGAGATATTTATGCGACAGCTTCGTTTTATTGGACTAGCATTTGTAGGTTTTGCAACAAACCTGCTCTCTTCTTTCCTCGATTTCAGCACTATTCTAAATGGTGGGTTATCTTTCTTAGTATGTAGTATCTTGACATTCAGTTCGACTTCTTGTGCTATCGATTTAGGAAAATTCCCTGAAAATATAATTAATAATTCTCTAAATACAACAGTGAAAAAACCTTCATTAGGTAATGCTAGAGGAGGAACAATAACCCAAAAATTGGCTATGAGCAATCAACCAATCATTAAGAATGGCGATGATTGGTGGTTGCCCGGATGGGTGAATCCACTTCCTGATGTTGTATCGTTTAATGTACCTAATCCTAAAGTACCATCACAAACTTTAGATGTAGTCACGCTTCGCTGGCGAGATGTCAACCCTACTGAGGGAGTCTATGACTGGAGTGTTCTCGAAACAGCTCTTAAACAAACAAATAACATTTACGTTCGCTTTCTCAACTCGGATGTAATACATTGCCCGAAATGGTTGTCAAGTAAATATCCTGACCTCAAGCCTTTTAAAATTGATTCCTATCCCGATGATTTTAATATTACAAGTGCAGGTTTATTTTATCCGATGTGGCATCCAGGATTTAAGCAAGAATTTAAAAAATTACTTCAGAGTTTTAAAGCACGCAATTTAGCTTCCCATCCTCATCTGAAGTTCTTCTACATACCTGGTGCTTGGAAATGGGGGGAGTTAGATCTCAATGTTGTTCAACAAAATATGGCAGCAAAAGGGATGCTCCCTAACGACCTATTAAACTGGTTCAAAGAAATGCTCGATGCTTATGTAGATGCTTTTGGTAAGGACAATGCTCATAAGCTTATGTATACCGATCAAGATATCCTTTACTCGTTCGATGGAAATCTTAACTGGGCAAAGACAATTGGTAGAAACCCATTCAAATATGTTATGACACAAGGCGGTAGTAACCGTTTTGGGCTACTCGCAAAATATAACTTTGTCGCAACTGATATGCCAACCTATGGTATTTCAGTAGCTAATATAGGCAATGGCAAGTACATGGTAACTAATGATAATGCTCCCTTGATTGCAGATCCCAAGCGATTTATTGGAAGCGAAACCGTACAATTTGGAGGTTCCACTATTCCTCTTTCAACCAATCCTGCTTTAGTCAAAAACCAGTACAGAATGACTGCACTTAAAAATCTACAAGCAAGGGTGAACGTGTTAATGTCTACTACAGCAAAATTTTGGGATGCGGAACCAGAACTACATAACTATATGCTAAAAAGTCTGGGCAGACACTATTATGATTCTCCAGACGCATGGGCTGCCTTACGTGAAGCAAAGGATGCTTATCAGAGAGGAGCGCATTGGCATCTTGGCGATAAGACAGAGTGGTGGATTAGAAACTTTGAACGCTGGCTTATTCAAAGGGAAGTTGAGCCGAATGGTAAGACAGTTTCAACTAATTTAGTTACACTTCCAGTCAAATACAATGAATCTGCTTACGAAGCCAGACGCACGGATCATCAAAACTATAGTGACTATATTTACTTAGGAGTTGATGATAAATTTATCAAAGGTGATAATAATAATATACAGATTAAGGTAACTTATCTTGATAATAATAGGGCTGATTGGGGCATTGAATATGATGCTGCTGATGGTCATATTTATAAGAAATCCTCTTTAGTGAATAATAGAAATGATAACCAATGGAAAACAGTAACTTTTGAAATCAAAGATGCAGCTTTTCTAAACCGTCAGAATGGCAATATGGATTTCCGAATATTTAATGGTGGAAAACAAGACCTTACGGTAAGATTTGTTCGTGTTATTAAATTACAACCTCCTTCTTATAGCGGCATCAAATCAAACTATAGCAATCCTAAATGAGTTGTGAAAAAAATGAACCACACAAAGTAATCAGGCAATTGAAGGAACGTTTATCTCAACTTCCAGGATTCAAGAGCTACAGTCAAACCCAGGAGTGGCTCACCTAAGAATGCCAAATTGTACTTGCTTATAAAAATCCACATAAAATTGTGTACTTTTATAAGCAAGTATGGCTCGATTTTATGCTCTATGCGATGACCGATGGGAAGGGATCAAAGACTTCGTACTAGCAAGATAACAATCTGTGGGAGTGACAGCAGAGATAATCGATTCGGTGCTGTAGTGCCGACAAGGAGGGAGCATCCCAAATGTCTAAAAACATAATTTATCATTGCGAGCGGAACGCAGTGAAGCAAAGCGATCGCAAAATCTGTACTTTGCGATTGCTTCTCTACGAGACGTTCTGCGAACATTCCGCTTCGCTTCATTCGCAATAACAACTAATCAATCTTGGTAAATTTGCCAAATTGGGATGCTCCCGGCAAGGACTGGCGAGGCATCTCCTGAACCCGCATTTCTCACAAGCTTGAGGGGATATTGGGCAGAGGAGCGCAGGGGCAGAGGAGCAGAGGGGAAAGAACTTGGTATTTGAACTCTCCTCTGCTCCCCTGCTCCCCTGCTCCCCTGCTCAAGCAAAGGCTTTGAGAGATGTGGTGAGAAATCCGGGCTGAAGCTATTGAACCCAATGCGGATTACCAAGATTCATGCCACCGTGGATGCGTTAGGGAACCCACTAAATTTCCAACAGAATATGAGCTATTAGACGATCGGAGTACAAACAGAAGATATAGGCAGGAATATTCTGCTGTTGATTTAACAAAATCGATATAACTACACTCATTATTCCACAAGGAAAATTAACGAAATGACAGCTTTTTACAGACTTGTTTTAATTATGCTGGAAAGTGATAGTCAATCTTTGATTATCGGTTAATTGTTATATTAATTTGTCTAAATTAGCAGTGTGCTTAAGCACATTATTTTTGTGATCGAGGACACATACTTGCAAATTGCTGTAACCATATTATTTTGCCTGTAAGGATAAATACAGGACTTCGGTTTGATTAATGAAAAGTTTTTATATAAAAGCTTTGTTGGATTAAAATTTCAGTCTCAGTGTGCTTTCAAATGAATATCGATACTAGTAAACTAATATCAGTCTAGCAACCTGACATCAGTTTGGCAAACTAATATCAGTCTAGTAACCCAATATCAGTCTTGAAAAGTCTCAATACCTCGAAAATAAAAACCAGAGCGATCGACAGGTTTAATCTTATCCCCTAATTTACCAAGGAAAGCAGTTATACAAGGGGCAGGAGGCTCAATTTAAGACTTTGACGACGATTCCTGAAGAAGGGTTTAAGCTCAACTCCAAACATCTATATTTAGGAAACCAATACTATAAGAAGGTTTCTTTTTGTAGGCTATGTCATGCCCAATACAAGTCAATTTACAACGAAGTCAAGCAATCTTTAAACCTTTGCGATCGCTGTCTTCTATCTCCTAACTTAAAAGTACTAGTACTTTGCCAAGCTAGTACAGCACGGCGTAAATAAACCACCCATTCCAGATTAACGAAACGCTTACGCTGTATTCATTTTGAATTTTGAATTTTGAATTCCGCCTTGCGGTACTAGTCGTTTTGAGGGTTTCTAGTAAGTGCTTTAGTCCTTATTAAGAACTCACTTACCCATCAATTTCAGGTTGAGAGACAACTACTTTAGTCTATGTCATTAATTTTGTGCGGTTTGTAATAAGCGATTTATCGCTCAAGTTCAAAGTCTAGAATTGCTATAGATTTTCACAAACCATCAGAATTAATGACATAAACCACTAGTCTCTAGTCTAGAGCTTCTTTTTCGTTTCTTTTCCACCTATGGCTGTGATTTTCTTCATTGAAACTATCTTGTTCACACCAGCTAAAAATTTGCTAGTACTTTCTGCCGTTTTTCACATTCTTAAAAAGAAGAATTTTCTCAATGCAGATTAGATCAAACTAGTAATTTTCATTAACCAATATGTGTAGTAATTGAGATTTTAAATACTTTTACCCAAATGAACTTGTTTTTCTTGAACTTTCACTGTTTATCGCAAAAGTCTGCCAGCATATTCTTGAACCAATTACTGCATCTGAGAAATAGACATTTTTTGTTTTGCGATCTTATTTTATTTTCAATAACACCTTTGTTAGCTCTGATTCTGCGTTTAGACGGCGCTCTCACCTTGAAAACATACATATCAGAGCTAATAATTGCAACGATACTGTTTTTAACAGTCAAAGTAACTTTCTTTTGGAGTTTTAGTTTTTATAGGCGTTACTGGCGCTATGCCAGCATTGAGGATCTTACGTATATAACAATGCTGATTTTGGCTGCGGGAATTATCCAAGAATTATTGTTTTGTTTGTTCCAAAATATGCCTCATGTTTCTATGGAGAAACTACCACAATCTTTACCATTTATTGATAGTTTACTTACCTTTATTTTTGTTGGTGGTCTGCGTTTCAGTGTTCGGGCAGTGGAAAGAACTAGCCATAAGCAAATAGTCTTAAATACACACGAGCGGGTATTAGTAGTTGGTGCTGGTAGTGCAGGGGTTTCGTTAGTACAAGAAATGCAGAGAAATCCGCAGTTAGGTTTTTATCCTGTAGCCTTTATTGATGATGACCCGCAGAAATTTAATGTAAACATTCGTGGTATCACTGTAGTAGGCGATCGCCACTACATAGCTGACGTAGTGAAATATCTGCAAATACACAAAGTAATAATTGCAATGCCAAGTGTTGCAGGACAAGTCATTCGGGAAATTGTTGATATTTGCAAAGCAAATGGAATTCAGACTAGCACTCTACCAGGCATACATGAAATTCTCAATGGTCGGGTGCGGGTAGACAGCATACGCGATGTACGCATTGAAGACTTGCTCAGAAGGGAACCTGTACAAACAGATATTGAGAGAGTTTATCAATTTATTCAAGGCAAGAAAGTCTTAATTACCGGTTCAGGTGGCTCAATTGGTAGCGAACTTTGCCGTCAAATATTCAAGTGCCAACCTGCGGAAATTATATTGTTGGGACATGGGGAAAATTCTGTCTTCAACATCCAACAAGAATTAGAACAACTTACCCAAGTACTCAAACACGATGGTAAAGCACAATCAAACATCCCCCGTATTTCTGGATTCATTGCTGATATTCGCTTTCGGTCTCGATTAGAACATACATTTGAGCGATTCCAACCAGATGTGATTTTTCATGCGGCGGCGCATAAGCATGTCCCTCTAATGGAATTAAATCCAGCAGAAGCCATAACCAATAATGTACTAGGGACAAAAAATTTGCTGGATATGGCGAAAAAATACAATGTTAAACATTTCGTGATGATCTCTACAGACAAAGCAGTTAACCCGACTAATGTTATGGGTGCTAGTAAGAGAGTTGCTGAAATGTTGGTGTTGCAAGCCGCAAGAGACAGTGGCAAGCCTTATGTTGCTGTGCGTTTTGGCAATGTTTTAGGTAGTCGGGGTAGCGTAGTTCCTACTTTTACAAAACAAATTGCAACAGGCGGCCCAATAACTGTTACTCATCCTGATATTTGCCGTTATTTTATGACCATACCGGAAGCAGTACAACTAGTTTTACAAGCAGTTGTGCTGGGTCGTAGTGGTGAAGTGTTAATGCTGAATATGGGCGAGCCAGTAAAAATTGTTGACTTAGCAAAAGAACTAATTCGTCTTTCAGGATATGAAGTTAATAAAGACATTGAAATTGTCTTTACAGGACTACGACCAGGAGAAAAGTTGTTTGAGGAGTTGTTTATTGAAGGAGAAGAGTACGAAGCAACTCAACATGAAAAATTGTTAGTAGTGAAAAATGCTAGTCGGATGATTCCAGAGAATATGAATGTTGCTGTAGAGGCTTTGTGTAAATCGGCAGATAAAAATGATGGCTATTCAATTCTGTTTTTGTTGGAGCAAATAATCCCTGAATATAAACCTCAATATCCGAGCTACAAAAATCAATTTAATACCTCAGAAATTAACTCCGAGCCATCCAATTATCTCCATCGTGATCTTTCATTAAAATAGATTTAATAAATTGAGTGATTGGATGATGATATGAAAATTGAGCAATTGCATTATTTACTTGATTACTGGAGAAAACTCACTCATGGATCTGTGAATCGCCAAATCTTTGGTGCAGCGATTACGGTTGCTATTGGCACAGCGTTGGTTAAAGGAGTAGCTGTCGTTAAAGAATTAGTGGTTGCCTGGAAGTTTGGTACTGGCGATGCTTTAGATGCATTTTTAATTGCCTTACTAATTCCTTCTATTATTGTCAACGTAGTAGCTGGCTCTTTTAATGCTGCCCTCATCCCTACCTATATTCGGGTGCGAGAGCAAGAGGGACAAAAGGCAGCTCAAAAACTTTTCTCTGGAGTTACAGTCTGGAGTTTAGCTCTACTGGGAATTACGACAATATTAATGATAGTGGCTGCACCCTTATATCTACCATTTATTGCTAAGGGCTTCAGTTCTGAGAAGTTAAGCCTGACTTTTCAGCTACTATATACAATGGCACCAATTATTTTATTGAGCGGAGTTATTACTATCTGGAGTTCTGTTTTGAACGCCGGAGAAAAATTTTTCCTAGCTGCTCTTTCTCCTGCCTCAACTTCATTAATTACCATCGTTTTTCTGCTAGAATTTAGTTCGTTAGAAAGCTTTGCCCTAGTCGCAGGTATAGTTGGCGGTGCAGTACTAGAAATCTTATTATTGGGAGTCGCGCTTCATCGACAAGGTATTTCATTGCGTCCAAAATGGTACGGATTTGACCCTCATCTGCGTCAGGTATCTAGTCAATATATTCCGACGATTGCTGGTTCATTTTTAATGTGCAGTACTGCTCTAGTCGATCAATCAATGGCGGCTATGTTGTCACCAGGAAGTGTCGCAGCGTTGAACTATGGAAATCGGGTCATTGCTTTGCCACTCACCTTAGCTACTACCGCATTAAGCGCAGCCGTTATTCCCTATTTTTCCAAGATGGTTGCTCATCAAGATTGGAAAAGTATCCATCATACACTTAACCACTACCTGAAAATTATTTTTATAGTAAGTGTGCCACTGACTTTGCTATTTATTCTATTTTCTTACCAAATTACTCAACTACTTTTTCAAAGAGGTTCTTTCACAGTTAATGATACTTACTCAGTTGCTCAAATCCAATTTTATTTTGCTTTTCAAATTCCTTTTTACATTGCTAACATTTTAATAATAAGATTAATCTCAGCGATGCAACTTAATCATATATTCCTTCAAGTTGACACCTTAAGCTTTGCACTCAACATTGGATTGAATTACCTGTTTATGCAGTGGATGGGAATTAATGGTATTGCTTTATCTACTAGTTTTGTTTATGTTTTTTGTTTCTTTTATATTTTCATTAGTGCCAAAATTAAACTTAGAAAATATACTTAACTGCTCAAACAATTAATTTTACAGGAGGTTTTTCAGCCATGAATATTAAAAAACATATCTATCTGACCTTGAATAAGTTGAGAGGGTTTCGTTACCCTGAAATCTATAGAGATTTAATAAAGGAAGAAAAATCTATTGTTGCTTCTCATGTAACTAAGGAACTACTCACGAAACTCCTGCGCCATTCTCAGAAGTCAGTCCCATACTATACCAATTTGATGAATGAGATTGGCTGTGATGAGTTGCTTGAGCAGAATCCAGAAGTCTATCTGAGCAAGTTACCAATTTTAACTAAAGATATAATTCGCAAGAACTTTGAAGAACTAAAATCTTTAGATTTGGAAAAGCGTAAGTGGTATTTCAACGCTTCTGGTGGCTCAACTGGAGAGCCGATCAGATTAATCCAAGATCGGGAGTATTTTGATCGCTCTCAAGCAGTTAAACTACTTTACTCTTATTTAGTTGGACGAGAAGTAGGAGAACCAGAGGTGAAATTATGGGGTTCAGAAAGAGACATTTTGGAAGCCACTACAAACTGGAGAGCCATATTTTCTGGTTTTCTTAGTAATACCGCGTATATGAATGCTTATCAGATGAATCCTCAGAGAATGGCTGCTTACATTCGGTTAATCAATCAGAAATCTCCGAAGTTAATTCTTGCTTATGCGATCGCAATTTATGAATTAGCAAAATTTGCTGAGTCTGAGCAACTCGAAATCACTCCTCCAAATGCAATCATGACTTCGGCGGAGAATCTTCATCCTTGGATGCGGGAACAGATCGAGAGAATGTTTCAATGTAAGGTTTTTAACCGCTATGGCTCTAGAGAAGTTGGCGATATAGCTTGTGAGCGCCCAGGATACGAAGGCTTTTGGATAGCACCTTGGGGTAATTATGTTGAGATTGTGGATGATTATAATAATCCTCTACCAGCAGGGGTTGAAGGCAACATTCTGATTACATCTCTGACAAACTTTGCTATGCCTTTGATTCGTTACAAAATTGGCGATAGAGGAGTTTTATCAGCTAATCATTCATCAGGACAGATATTCCAGAAAATTTCTGGTAAAGATACTGACATGCTTAAGACGAAGGATGGAACTTTAACAGAATCAGGATACTTTGAGGAGCTAATGTACTTTAAAGACTGGGTTAAAAATTATCAAGTTATTCAGAAAAGCTACTCAGAAATAGTTGTAAAAATTGTGCCGTTAACCTCAAATTATCCATTAGAAGAATTGGATGAGTTTGTCGAAAAGACCAAAATATTAATGGGTGAAGATTGCATAGTTAATTTTGAGTTTGTTGATGATATTAAGACAACGGCTTCTGGTAAATACCGTTTCGTAATCTCAGAAGTTTCTTAAAATTGAATCCTGTCAATATGGTGTGAAGTGCTGATGATGAATTACTAATCGATTAGCTTGAATTTATATGAAAAAGAAAGTTATATTTCTCATTCGGAATCTAAGCTATGGGGGTGCTCAAAGACAATTGCTGACTTTGGTAAAAGGGCTTGATCAGCAATTATTTGATATCACCGTTTTATATTTCTACTCTGGTGATATGTTAGAACTCGATCTAAAAAACAGCGAAATTCCATTGATCTGTCTGGATAAATTGGGACGTTGGGATATCTTCGGTTTCTTTTGGCGTTTGTTTCAGCATCTCAAACAAATACAGCCTGACATATTGCATGGATATCTTGATGAATCAAATTTACTAGCGATCTTCTTTAAGCCTTTTTTTGCTTCAACTCAGATCGTTTGGGGAATACGAGATTCAAACATGAATCTCAAGCATTCTGATTGGCTATCGCGTATTATCTTTCGTTTAGAGTCGTTCTTATCACGCTTTGCTGACTTGATTATTGCTAATTCCCATGCTGGTAAAAGCTACTACCAAACCTATGGATTTCCTGCTGACAAGATAGTGGTAATTCCTAATGGCATTGATACTGAACGTTTTAAGCCTGACACAAAGGGCAGGACAAAAGTCCGATTGGAATGGAAAATTTCAGAAGACACAATTCTGATTGGTCTGGTAGGACGATTGCATCCTATGAAAGACCATCCCACTTTTCTGAAAGCAGCAGCCTTACTATGCAAACAAAGGGAGAATATGCGTTTCGTCTGTGTTGGTATCGGATCAAACAACTATACCCAAGAATTGCTTAAGCTAAGTAATGAGCTAGGTATTTCTGAAAAAGTTATCTGGGCAGGAGCTCGCACAGATATGCCTGAAGTTCATAATGCTCTCGATATAGCTGTTTCTGCTTCTGCCTACGGTGAAGGCTTTTCTAATGTAATTGGAGAGGCAATGGCTTGTGGTATTCCTTGTGTAGTTACAAATGTAGGGGATTCAACATTTCTTGTTGGGGATGCAGGATTAGTAGTACCACCAAAGGATTCTGAGGCTTTGCTGGGGGCATGGTTGAAAATCTTACATCTAGGCGGTCAAAAGCTATCAATAATGTCAAGAGCGCGTATTCAGGAACAATTTAGTACGCAAAGTCTATGTGAAAAAACCGAAAGTTTCCTACAGAACATAACAATCTAGATGTGATTTTAAATGCTAGCCTCAGCTTACTTGATCTTGCTTTTCATCATACCTTTTGTAGAAATAATTAGAAAGAAAGAAAGCATCATGGATTTTCTAACTCTTTTTAATATTTATTATCTTTTATGGTATGCACTGCCTGGTTTCATTCTCGCTATCGATCTGAAAAATGCAATCACTTGGGATCACTGGTATAACATGAGATTCCATACAAACAATCTCGAAACAGCCGTGGCAATTTTTATTGGCTATTTCCTTATTGTTACAAGTTTTTATTCTAAATTAGCTCAAGAAAATGGGCAAAAAGTTATTATCAAATCTCGTAAAATATCATCTATTTATAGTTATGCAATTTTTTTATGTTTATTCGCTATGCTGGCATTATATATAGCTACCTTGCAGTTTGGTGGTATTCTTGCAGCTATAACAAACTCATCAGCATCTCGTGCCGGTATAGAATCTAAAGGCGATTTAGGATTTTTTACTAGATTTACGTCAGCAGCAACTTTTGCTTGCTATATTCTATTAGCTTATTTATCTACGAAAAATATTGGTCAAGGAAAATTTGGTAAACTTTTCTGGTTTATCACTTCTTTTATTACTGCATTTACAAGTTTTTTGACAAAGGCTGGGCGCTTTAATATTATTGCTTTCTTGTTAGGATTTTATCAAATTTATGTTGTAATAAATAAGAAAATTCCTTGGATAACCAGCATTATTTTTGTTTTTACAATGTCTCTATTTCTGTTATATGGTAAAAACTTCTTTTTCAGCCTTTCTGCTATGCCAGATGGTTTGGATGCAGTCATCCAAAAGTTTAATGAATCTATTGCAGGTAGTAATAAGGAAAGTTTTAATTTTTATGAATTTATGAACAACTTCTATTATACAAATTTTTCCCTAGATACAGCCTTAACTAACAAGAATTACGATCTGCGCTGGTTTTCAGACATAATCTATGGATTTCTTTCTTTAATTCCAAAAATTTTCTTGGGTGGAGTAAAGTCGCCCCAATCAATACTTTATTACAACAGTGTGTACATTTTAGGGCCGGATGATGCTGTAGGAGCCGCAGTGCCAACTGGGATTCTTGCTTTTGGTATATACAGTATGTCGTGGCCTGGACTGATTATTACCTGCTTAATTTATGGCTGGCTCGGTGGTTTCTTACAAGCCATACTAAATAAACATCTTAATAGCATTTTTTGGATGCCACATTTTTATACTATAGTTGCTCAATTATGGGCAACTTTTATGACTTCCGATCCTGAGACATTCTTACAAGGTGATTTTATGTCATTGACATCTTGCTCATTTTTGGTGTTCATTGGATGCAAATTTTATATTACTAAACCCGTCCGAAAATCTAACTGGCAGAAAAATCAGGATATAAAATAATTTTTTTTATAAAGCAAAAATATTAGGAGATTATTTTAGTATTTATGATATGGCAGGTAATCAAAGTTTTAAATTTATATTCTTAACCTGTAGCCGTAAATAACTATATAAAACACTTGTTTATATTGTTTGGCAAAGATGGATTTACTCATAACTATTACTCAGAATAAATTATCAATTTCTGGAAAAGTATATTAGCTAGCTTACATAACCATTCGTGTTTACAAATCATGAGTACTAATCTAAACGATCGCCACAAAAGTACAATTTTATTTATTACTACAGGACTGGAAGCAGCAGGTGCTGAAATAATGCTCTACAATTTGCTATCTAAAATAAATCGGCAGCAATTTTCTCCAATTGTAGTTTCTCTAATGAATTGGGATATCATAGGTGATTATCTCAAATCTCTAGAGATTCCAGTTTATACTATGAGTATGAAACAGGGATTTCCGACACCATTTGTAATTGGCAGATTGATTTCCATTGTTCGGAAAATCAAACCTGATTTAATTCAAGGTTGGATGTATCATGGGAATTTTGCAGCACAATTTGCTAGTTGTTTTTTAGACTATAATAAAATACCTGTTCTTTGGAGTATTCATTCGTCAATTCATGAGATAAAATCTTATAAATTTATCACAAAAAACATTATTAAATTTGGTGCATATATTTCTCAGTTACCTAAAAAGATACTTTTTGTTTCTCAGGCTAGTAAGTTACAACATGAAGCATTAGGGTATTCTTCTAACAATAGCTATATCATTCCTAACGGTTTTGATACTTCGCTGTTTATCCCATCAGATGAAGCTCGAAGTAGTTTTAGATTAGAAATGGGGTTATCTGATAAAAGTTTTCTGATTGGGCTAATTGGTCGTTATCATCCAATGAAGGATCACGAAAATTTTCTTCGAGCAGCCAGCCTTTTGTTAAAAAAATACCCAGATATTATCTTCGTGTTAGCTGGAAGAGGAGTTGCTGAAGAAAATCAAATTTTGAAACAGCTAATAAAAGAATTGGAGATTGTTAACCATATATATCTACTAGGGGAACGTAACGATATGCCTCGGTTGATGGCCAGTTTAGATATTGTTACTTCTGCTTCTGCTTATGGCGAAGCATTTCCTATGGTGATAGGAGAAGCGATGTCTTGTGCTGTTCCCTGTGTAGTTACAGATGTTGGTGATTCAGCTTGGCTTGTTGGTGATACGGGAAAAGTTGTACCTCCGAAAAATCCCCAGTTACTAGCTAATGCTTTCAAAGAGTTAATAGATTTAGAGTATAAGGACAGAAAAATATTAGGAAAAGCAGCCAGAGAAAGAGTGATTAATTTATTTTCCCTTGATTCAGTTGTGCATCAATACGAAAGTTTGTACAAAACTTTGTTGGATTATAAAAAATAAAACTAGAGATTAAAATACGTAATGTTACTGTTTTTTAGTACATATCTAGTACAAATGAGCAACGATTATTTGCTGATAGTTGTGCAACAAAACGTGTTGATGTAGAAGCAAATTATTGATTTTTATCAAGTTTCACAAATCTTTAAGACTATATTTTTTGGAGATTTCAATAAATGAATGTATTAATTGTTTCCTCTAGTAATAGCATCACCCTATCCTTATTGAGATGTCTTGGATTACTTAATATTAGGCCACATATAATCAGCATCTGGAAATCTTCGGATTCATCAAGGTTTTCAAGATTTTGCAAAAACTACGTTTCCTCTTTTCTTTCTGAGTCATCACAAGACACAGAACAGATAGCTAATGTAATTAATGATTACTGTAAAAAACAGAAAATTGATATTATTATTCCATCAGGTCTTTTGGGGACGGTTTTAATTGCTTTAATTAAGAAAAAGCTGAGACATTCATCAGTTTTTCCTCTAAATAGTGCGGAGAAAATATGTAACTTAAATAATAAATGGTATTTTTATCAAATATTGAAGCAACATAATATTCCCACTCCAGAAACAACATTGATTGAAACAGCAGAACAAATAGAATTATTGAATTTAGATTTTCCTATCATAGTCAAACCATTAGATTTAAGTAATGGATATGGGGTAAAAAAAATAGACTCAATCGAGGATTTGCAAAGATATGTATCAAATGAAAATAATCTGGATGGTTTACCTTTATTAGCACAAGAATATATACATGGCTATGATATTCTCCTGAATATACTTGCAGAAGATGGAAAGCTAGTTGCTTGGACAATTAATAGAAGAGTCCCCTATTTTTTTGAATTTTTTAAAGATGAAGAAATCTTAGGAATAGCCCATAAACTCGTATATTCATGCAATTACAGTGGTGTAGCTAATTTCGATATCAGATTTGATGAAAGAACTAATTCTGTTAAAGTAATAGAATGTAATCCCAGATTTTGGGGTAGTTTCGGAGCTTCAGTATCCTATGGGATAGACTTTGTAAACTTGGGTATGTTGTTAGCTCAAGGACAAAAATTACCTGAAAACCTGAAAAAAGAACTTACTTGTACAGAACCTGAAAAGATTCCTTATCCATCGCCAGGTCAATTTATCAAAGGATTGCTAGTAGGTAAATACCCTTTTCCAGGAATTAATAAAATCAGGAACGATCTTGCTTGGCAAAGCATTTTAGATCCATTACCTGATATTTACGAAAAAGCCTGGAATCGATTAGGTATAGTAAATCCCTACGATGGGGATATGTTAAATAAACTGTTATGAAATAATCAGGGGAATAAACATTTTTTAATTAGCGTTTATAGGCATAAAAGCGATGTTCAAAGTATTAGTTACAGGTGCAGCTGGTTTCATTGGATTTCATCTCAGCCAACGTTTACTACTTTGTGGAAACGAAGTTGTTGGGTTAGATAATCTGAATGATTACTATGATGTAAATCTCAAAAAAGCTCGGCTAGCCAAGTTGCAGGATCACTCCAATTTTAGATTTTACCAGATCGATTTGGCTGACCGTGAAGGCATGGCTATGCTATTTGCCGAAGAGTGCTTTGATTTAGTCGTTAACTTGGCTGCACAACCTGGAGTCCGCTACTCACTCAAAAATCCTTATGCATATATAGATAGTAATCTAGTGGGTTTTCTCAATGTTTTAGAAGGTTGTCGCCACTCAGGAGTCAAGCATTTAGTCTTTGCTTCATCTAGTTCAGTCTATGGTGCAAATACGAAAGTGCCATTTTCTGTACATGACAAGGTAGATCACCCAGTCAGCTTGTATGCTGCTACTAAGAAAGCTAACGAGTTAATGGCTCATACTTATAGCCACTTGTATGGTATACCAACTACCGGACTCCGCTTTTTTACAGTTTATGGGCCGTGGGGTCGTCCAGATATGGCACCATTTTTATTTACTAAAGCAATTTTGGCAGGGAACCCCATTGATGTCTTTAATTACGGTCAAATGCGGCGAGATTTTACCTATATTGACGACATCATTGAGGGTGTTGTCCGCGTCATGGATAAAATACCTGAGCCAAATTCTATTTTGTCACGAGATGTATCTAACTCAGAAACTAGTAATGCTGCCTACAAACTTTACAACATTGGTAATAATCAATCTGTGGAATTAATGCGCTTTATCGAAGTGATGGAAAACTGTTTGGGAATAAAAGCAGAAAAAAATCTACTCCCCATACAACCTGGAGATATACCTATTACCTATGCAGATGTTGACGATCTCGCAAGAGATGTGGACTTTAGACCGAATACACCCATTGAGGTAGGAGTTGAACGTTTTGTTAGTTGGTATCGTTCTTACTACCAAGTTTAAATATCAAAAGTTCAACCCTCTAGCTTTCTGATAAATTCCCTTTAAAAGATGGACAAAAATTCTTCAGTTTTCTCCTTACCTAGCAAAGATTTAAGCGATCGCAAAACTTCTGCAATCACTGTTTGGCACGTTGGCGGTGAAGATATACGTCTTCGTATCCCCTTGCTGCTAAAACTGCGGGAGAAAGGTTTCAATGTTGGGGCGGTGGGATCTGAAGATGGAAATACTTTTGCAGATGTTCAGATTCCATATTTTCGATACACCCTGGAACGAGGAATAAACCCGTGGGCTGATATATATACTCGCAGCCAACTTTCTGCTTTATTTAAGCAACATCAACCAGATATTGTTCATAGTTTTGATACTAAACCTGCGATGATTGCACCCATTGTGGCAATGAAGACCGGAATTCCCGGACGGGTGCGAACTATAACTGGAATGGGTTACGTCTTTTCTTCCACATCGACCTTAGCACTTGTCCTTAGACCAATATATCGCCATCTTCAAAAGCAAGCTGCGATCGCAACTGGCATAACTATATTTCAAAATCCTGACGATCGCGCCTATTTCTGCAAACACAAAATGGTACTGGATGGTCGGGATGATTTAGTTTTAGGATCGGGTATTGATATCGAAGGACTGTTGAAAAACTCCCCCGCACCAGAAAAACTGGCAGCAACACGACGGGAGTTAGGATTAGAAGGACAGCTTGTAGTCACAATGATCTCACGTCTTGTTGTCTCTAAGGGGGTGAGAGAATTTCTTCAGGCAGCTAGCATTGTCTGCCAGCAAATGAAAAATGTCACGTTTCTCTTAGTTGGTTCTGTATCTTCTGAAGGTAGACAAGCCGTACCAATAGAAGAAATTCACCAACAAGCCGGAATTGTTCGCTATCTTGGCCCTCGTAATGATATCCCGACACTGTTGAACTTAAGCGATGTATTTGTGTTGCCGAGTTATTACCGTGAAGGAGTGCCAAGGGTGTTGTTAGAGGCAGCGACAATGGAACTCCCTTTGATTACAACTGATATGCCTGGTTGTAAGGAAGTTGTCAAAGATGGCTGGAATGGTTTGCTGGTTCCTCCCAGAGATAGCAAGGCTTTAGCTACAGCGATTCTACAACTTCTGAATTCTCCAGAACAAAGAAATCTTATGGGAAAACGAAGTAAATTACACGTCGAGGCGAACTTCAGTCTTAACCAAGTAGCAGATGCTTATTCTGATATTTATAGCCGGGTTTTAAAGCTACCAAAAACACTCAAATAAGAGTATTTTAATAATTTATTTTTTCCTGATGAAACTTATATGAACACCGAAATTGAAGCAATCCGTCAGCGTTATAATCGACGGCAGCAAATCCCGTCAGCAACTTTATATGATCCATTGAATCCATCTCGTTATATGCTTTATCAAGAAAAGCGTCAAGCTTTGATTCGTTGGATTGATTGGGCTAATCTTGCGCCAGTTGCAGACAAACGTCTATTAGAAATTGGTTGTGGGAATGGAAATAACCTGAGTTTATTTATGTCATTGGGTTTTCAACCAGAGAACTTGGTGGGAAATGAATTAATCGAAGAGTATGCACGAAATGCACGTCGCTTACTACCAACAGCAACTCAAATTTTAGTTGGTGATGCATCAACTCTGAAGTTAGAAGAGAATTCTTTTGATATTGTTTTTCAATCAACAGTTTTTACTTCAATTTTAGATTCCATTTTTCAACAAAAATTAGCCAATCGGATGTGGTCGATGGTTAAACCTGGAGGAGGTGTACTTTGGTATGATTTTATCTTCAATAACCCGAACAATCCCGATGTCAAAGGTGTTACTAAAAGACAAATTCATCAACTATTTCCCGATGGAGATATCAAAACTTGGCAATTATGTTTAGCTCCTCCCATTAGTCGCCGAGTTACCAAAATTCATCCCAGTCTTTATAATGTTTTTAACTTACTTCCGTTTCTGCGTACTCATGTCTTGTGTTGGATTAGCAAGCCATAATTTGCTCAGATGTTTACTTACTGATTCTAATTACTACATCCTATGACAGAATTTATTCCTTTCGCCTTACCGGATATTGGAGAAGAAGAAATCGCTGAGGTTGTTGATTCTTTACGATCTGGTTGGTTGACTACAGGCCCTAAGACTAAACGTTTTGAGCAAGATTTTGCAGATTTTATTGGTTCTGGGGTAGAAGCGATCGCAGTTAATTCTGCCACATCAGGGTTACATCTGGCTCTGGAAGCATTGGGAATTGGCCCCGGAGATGAAGTAATCACCACAGTCCACACGTTCACTGCTACCGCAGAGGTGATTCGTTACTTAGGGGGCAATCCAGTCTTTGTCGATATTGATCTGGCTACCATGAACATTGATGTTAGCAAAATTGAGGCTGCGATCACTCCCCGCACTAAAGCCATCATCCCTGTCCATTTTGGCGGACTTGCTTGTGATATGCAATCAATTTTAACAATTGCCCAAAAGCATCAATTAAAAGTAGTTGAAGATGCGGCCCATGCGATTCCGACAACATATCAGGGTAAGTTGATTGGTAGTTTAGATAGTGATGTCACCGTTTATAGCTTTTATGCCACCAAAACCATCGCTACAGGTGAAGGAGGGATGCTAGTAACCTGTAACCCGGAAATAGCTAAACGATGCCGGACTATGCGCTTACATGGTATCAATCGAGATGCCTTCGATCGCTATACCTCAACTAAACCATCATGGTACTACGAGGTAGTTGCACCAGGATTCAAATATAATATGACGGATGTCGCGGCCTCACTTGGTATCCATCAATTAAAGAAAGCTAGGATACTACAGCAACAGCGAGCTGCGATCGCTAATCGATACAATATAGAACTAGCCGACTTACCTTTACATCTGCCAGCATCACCTACTAATGGAGATATTCACTCTTGGCATCTATATGTAATTCGTTTAGCCGACTCTGTACAAGTGAGTCGCAATAATTTTATTGAGCAATTAGCTGCTAAAGGAATTGGGTGTAGCGTTCACTATATTCCTTTACACTTGCATCCCTACTGGCGCGAAACTTACAATCTTTCCTTACAAGATTTCCCTCAAGCATCCTATGCATATCAAGGGATAGTAAGCCTACCAATATACACAAAAATGACTGAAGCAGATCAAACCCATATCATTAAAATCATTCACAAAACTTTGACTTAATATTTTAAGAAATATATTCTAAAAATGTTGATTTAAAAATCATCTTAAGACTAAGTATATGAGGTATTATCTTAACATTTTTGTGTTTAAATATTTACTTTCAAACTGTTGTTATCATGCAAACAACAAATATTTATCTTACAGTATCATATTGCGCTGCTTATTGTACTAAACTTTGCTATAAAATTGCACTCACATAAGGCAGACTTTTATGAAGAATTCGTGTAAATTATCCAAAAAAATTTAAAAAGTAACTAATATAGCTATAAAATAGTAAAAAAAACTACCATCTAGTCTAAAACTTTAAATAGGCATTAACGCTGTTTTAATAAAAGTTTTATTTTGGATGCGTTGTAATTTATCGCTTTCAATCAGCTAAACCAAATAACTGAAAAAAATACCAAAAATAACTCAATCACAAAATTATCTCAACCAAAGTTAATGTTGACAAACAGTTCTAATTTAACTGCAACTATATTGTTAGTTAAATAATTTTATGTTTGGATTAATGCTTTCTAAAGACTTAATGAATCTCTGTCTATACAAAAAGTAAGATAACTGCGTTTTTAAGAGGTGTTTAATGATGGCTAAACGAATTTTTGACTTGTTTTTTGCCCTAGTTGGTATTTTGATCCTATTACCCCTATTTGTTGCAATTGCAATCTGGATAAAACTGGATTCTCCAGGAAATGTATTGTTTCGACAAATTCGTATTGGACGCTTCGGACGTGAATTTAGTATTTATAAGTTCCGTACTATGGTAGCTGATGCCGAAAGCAGAGGAAAACAAATTACAGTAGCTAAAGATACGCGGATTACGCGAAGTGGTCAGTTCTTAAGAAAATACAAGCTAGATGAATTACCCCAATTATTCAACGTTGTTAAAGGGGAAATGAGTTTAGTTGGGCCTCGTCCTGAAGTTCCAAAATATGTGGCATATTATACATCTGAACAACGGCGAGTGTTAGATGTGCTTCCAGGTATCACCGATCCAGCTTCAATCAAATTCCGAAATGAAAGTGAACTACTAGAAGATACTGCTAACCCGGAAAATGTCTATATTAACGAGATAATGCCTCAAAAATTAGAGTTGAATATGCAATATCTTGGTAAAGATAACTTAGGTTTTGCTCTACTGATTATCCTTAAAACATTACAACAAGTCATAAGAATTTAGTAATGGACTACGCCCCGCTAGTTCGTGAGGCGTTTCGTGGAGAAGATAGTAATTCTTAATTATGTTTCACATAGGACTTTAGTGCCTACCTTAGAAAAGCTATATGTGAAAATAGCGGTATAAAACCCTATATTTAATGGCGACCAACATCACAAATTTAAATTATTAGATAAATTTATTAGATTAAGTTAAGATTATTCAGTATTTAAAATTGATTTATGGAATCACAAACATCTCCTTTAACATTTTCTTTAATATCTGATAAATATTGGCAAATACTAAAGCGACGTTGGACACCAGGTTTAGCTGTCTTTATCCCAGTGTTTATATTTTTAGTGCTGACTTCATATTTAAAAAAACCTGCTTATGAGGCAGAGGGAAAGCTACTGTTTCAAAGGACGAATACGATCTCCTCGCTGACGGGAGTAGGAGAGGGGATAGGGAAGCTAGAAGCAGTAGCACAGGATCAGAAAACCAATCCTTTAAACACAGAAGCAGAAATTATTCAGTCAGTCCCTTTAGTGCAACAAACTATAGATAAACTTGCCTTGAAAAACAATCAAGGCGTAGCCTTAAAACCCAAAGAATTCCTGAAACAGTTAACAGTAAAAGATATTAAGGGTTCTGATATTCTAGAAGTTTCTTACAAGGACAGGGATGCTAAAAAATCTGCTGAAGTAGTTAATACGGTAATAAATATCTATTTAGAACACAACGTATCTTCTCGAAGAAAAGAAGCAGCATCAGCCCGTAAATTTCTTCAAAAGGAATTACCAAAAGCTGAATTAATTGTCAGAAAAGCAGAAAGTGAACTAGCAAAGTTTAAAGATAAGAACAAAGTTGTTTCCCTGCAAGAAGAAACAACTAACTCACTAGATGTGATTGCAGACTTACAAAAGCAATCTAGCCAGGTTCAATCTCAAATTGCCAATCTCAATGCTCAGTCTCAAGATATCCGTAAACAATTAAATATGAATTCAAAACAGGCGTTTGCTCAGACTTCTCTGAGCCAATCTCCTGGGTTGCAGGATATTCTCAAAGAAGTCCAGCAATTAGAGTCTCAACTTGCAGTTAGGCGAACTGTTTTGCGGGAATCACACCCTGAAATTATTACCTTAAAAAATAAGTTAGAAGCCTTAAAAAAGATAATACAACAGCGAACAACACAGGTTTTAGGGACAAATCAAGCACAATTGAATGGTAATTTGCAGATTGGGGCTTTACAACAGCAACTTACTGCAAACTTGATTGGATTAGAGTCAACTCGTATGGGTTTAGTTAGCCAAGCTGTAACTTTATCCAAATTACAAGCAGTCTACAAACAAAGATTGAAAACTTTGCCCAGATTGGAACAACAACAGCGTCAGCTAGAACGCAAAGTACAAGCATCACAATCTACATATTCACTTTTGTTACAAAAATTGCAAGAGAGCCAAATTGCAGAAAATCAGAACGTCGGTAATGCCAGTTTGATATCTGAAGCCCAAATTCCTGACCAGCCGATTTCTTCTAATATGATTTCGTACTTGAGTTCAGGTTTAGTCGCTGTTCTAGCTGCTTTGGCGACTATATATATTTTGGAAGTAAGAGATAAAACCATTAAGACTGTTGATGAAGCGAAGGAATTAATAGGATTAACTTTATTAGGTGTAATTCCTGCCTTTAGCAAGCCTCAAAAGTCTGATTTAAAGGATGAAAAGCAAGACTTATCTACCTCAAAATTTGTTGAGAGAGAAACTTCTCACTCCCCAATTAATGAAGCTTATCGGATGTTGCGGGCAAATTTGGAGTTTAAACGTGGTGATAAAGAGTTAAAAGTTATTGTTGTCACTAGTTCTGTGCCTAAAGAAGGTAAATCAACAGTAGCAGCTAATTTAGCAATAGTAATGGCACAGATGGAATATCAAGTTTTGCTAGTGGACGGGGATTTCCATCATCCAGTTCAACATCAAATTTGGGAATTAAGTAATAATCAAGGTCTGAGTAATCTGATTCTGGAAGAAGCCCAAATCAGCACTGTTGTCAAAAAAGTTATGAATAATTTAGATGTCCTCACTACTGGAGTAGTACCTCCATCGCCAGCATCTCTCCTTGATTCAAAACGGATGGCTTCTTTGATTCAAAGTTTTGCTAACAACTATGATTTCGTAATTATTGACACTCCTTCATTAAATGTTGTCGCCGATGCAGTCACTTTGGGTCAAATGACTGATGGCGTTTTATTGGTAGTTCGTCCGGGGGTAGTTGATTCTGTTCAGACCACTGTTGCTTGTGAAATTTTAGAAAAATCTGGTCAGAATGTCTTGGGACAAGTTATTAACGCAGTAGTTGAGGAAAAATTCGCCAAAATATGAAAGGGCTGGAGCTGTTATTTATGAGAAGGTTTTTGTTGTAATATCATGGGTTTACCTCACCCTCAATCCCTCTCCTTATAAAGGAGAGGGAAGCTAGAGACAGGATAAAGTTTTGCATCTTATTTAATCCATGTTCCTAAGTAATCAGCCGAACATGATATTTATTTTTTAATTGCCGCCAGTTGCCCCATTTTCCAGAAATAGCTAGAAATCCAATTCGTAATAATATGAGCGACAATCGGCACTAATAAGTTTCCGGTCAGCAAGGCGCTATATGCTAATATCATCCCAACAATTGTTGCCCAAATTACATAAGGCCATTGTTGGGAACCGCTAAAATGCAAAATTCCAAAGCAAAGACTGGATACAATTACAGCTGTCAAATCGGAGCCTAGAGCGGACAACATCACACCTCTAAATAATAATTCTTCACTTAACCCTGGTAGTAACCCTAGCCAAATTAAATCTGGTAAAGCTAAAGGCTTGAGTACTACTTCTAGGTAATAATCTGCACTTTTACGATAGGCAGTCCACAGGCGATAAGTTAAGCCACTTAAGGCGGTGATGAGGAATCCCAATCCTACACCTAACAGCAACTCTCTTTGGTTCAAGTCCCAAGAAAATAACGAAAAGTTGCCTAAGTATAACGAAAGTTTGGCGACTATCAACAAAATGATTGCAGTCGCTCCCATCGCCCCAAGTATTTGGATGCGCGTCAGGTATGGAATTTCTGGCTCTTGCTTTTGTTGTTCAATCACGGGTTTTTAAGAAAGAGGGGGCATTGGGCATAGGGGGTAGGGAGATGAGGGAGATGAGGGAGATAAACAAAACTCCTAACTTCTAACTCCTGTACAGACGCGATTAATCGCGTCTGTACTCCTAACTTTTAATTACTGACTGCAAAGGTAATAATTTGGGACGGAGAGCGTTGGGATTGATGCCTGTTTTATGTGCTACTAATACACCTACTGCTTCTAAATATGAGTTTACCTGTATAGATTTTATCCCCAGGGGTTGGGGAGGAACTTTTATCAGAGTTTTATTTTCTTCTACTGTAATTATTTGGCATCGTTTTTGGCTTAAACTCAGTAAGGCACTGCTACCACAAGCAGTTGCAGGTGCGATCGCAGCATCAACTTCATCAGCCCAAATATCTTCTGGCTGCGATCCGATTGCTCCTCTCTCTATTATAAATTGTGGGGCGCGACTTAATCCGACAAGGACGCAGGGCAAAAAGGTATAACCTAATTCTTCGGCGGCGGAACGGGGAGATAAATCAGGTTGTGGAGGTTCGCTCAAAAGGGCGGGAGAATGAGCGCAAGGAATTTGAAAGGTTCGCAATAGCAAATGGCTAATTACGGCTTCTGCACCCGCTAAAGGATCTACGCCTTCACCGTGACGATATTTTTGTACTGCTTCTTCATCTATATCATCGGGGAAACGGGCAACAACTGCGATCGCTTCTGCCCCCGCTTTTTTAATTAATATCTCGGCTGCCCGTAATAAACTATCTGGGTTGCCAATTGTTCCCCAACTCGCTCCCGATGCTGTAGTCCGTAATTCTACGTTTAATGGTGCATCTGTAATTACATAATCTGTTAGGGTTAATCCCAATGTTGCTCTAACTGCATCGGCTGCTTGTATATGTCGTAGCCGTAACTCTGGCTCTATGCCTTGGTCTAAAAGCAAACCTACCTTGTTGGTGCGAACTGGACGCAAACCCCAGCACCCAGAGGCGAATTTGTCAAGCCCATAACCTTCAACATAGAAAGCATTGGGGATATTCCAATACAAACTTGCGCCATTCAAGACATTGGGGTGAGTAATTAGGCGATCGCAAACCTGTGATATAACTCTAGCAACAGGCAAAGCATCTCCTGCGTAACCCCCAATGGCAGCCCCAACGCCTGTTGGTACAATTAATATAGCTGTGTACATATTGAGTGCTGAGTACTGAGTGCTGTTAGCGGATAGCTAAGGTTTAGCCCGTGCTGAGTTAGGAGTTTGGAGTTATTCTCATTACGCCCTTTTGTTTGCCGATATACCCTGCTCACTACTCAGCACTCTTTGTCACCACGGCTTCAATTGTAGCTTTTTGTTTGTTAACGTCCACAGAGGTAACTGCCCAACGTAGGGGTTCGCCTTGTTTCTTCAACTCTGTTTCAATTACTTGTAGTAACTCTGCGGGAGTTTCTTGTAAATCAACTTCTGCGGTAATAAAGTGAGTCGTCATCTTGATAAATTCTCTTGGTTTGTAGTTTCTAGAATAGCTGATGTCCTCTGCGATGAAATACTTATAATATTATTGATCAGATTTGGTAATGTTAGTGAACAGTTATTCAGTCATGAATAATCATCCGATATACTGATAACTGTTCACAGATTATTTGTCTTTGCCAAATTGTAACTGATAAACGATGTCTTCCTTTTCTGTCTTAAGTTTCAAATCAGAAAGGGGTTTGGCAACACAAAGCAATACGTAACCTTGCTTTTGCAAATCTGGACTAACGCCCATACCATCAGTTTGATCTACAGTTCCCTCAGATAGTTGACCGGCGCAAGTTGTACAAACACCTGCATTGCAAGAACTCGGCAGTTCCAAGCCAGCAGCATCGGCAACTGATAAGATCGTTTCATTTTCAGGAACTTGCAAGGTATGAATTTTGCCTTGGTGATCGATTTCTACGGTGTAAATTTTGGGCATATACAAAACAAGTGTGATGCAACGGACAAAGGTATTAGTTTATCTGAATTAGTTAAAAATATCCAGATGTTACTATAAAAGTTTAGGTTAAAGAGGAATAATTATAGCAACTAATTCTGAACAAGTTATAGATTAGTAATATTATTTACTATACAATACACAAATAAATTAGTTAAATTTGCTTACTATAAATATGCGCGATCGCGTTTCTTTAGAGACTGTATCTGTAAGTCTGCCTTTTGGCATTGGTTCCATGTCTTGGAAAGTTGACACCACACAAAAGAAGGCGGCTTGGTCGCTTTATGTGGAATTGGTGACACGCATTGCTGTACAACCTTTGGAAGTTGACCAAGGTTTGGTACGAGAAGCGATGAACTCTCTTTATAGTTTATTTGGTACAACCCGCGAAGTTCTCAAAGCCGCCGGGCCGGATGTGGGTGCTTCTCGTGATTCTGTGGGGGGAATTGCGATCGCTGTGTTAAATAATGGGTTAAGGCCATTTTTGGCTAAATGGCATCCCTTGTTGCAAGCATGGGAAGGTAGACGACCTGTGGGGGTGAGTCCCAAAGAACATGAGCAGAGTTGGTCGGAGGAACCCAAGTTGCGAAGTGAGTTGGAAGTTTTGCGCGGTGGGTTGGAAGATTACGCTAAGGCTTTGGCAAAAATTGCAGGCGTGGAGGAGTGATAAATGCCAAAAGATGTTTTCCTTTGCCACAATAGCAAAGAAAAAGCACAGGTAGAAAAAATTAGAGCGCAGCTATTACAAGAAGGAATAGATGCTTGGTTAGATAAGTATGATTTTGAGCCATTTCGACGTTGGCAAGACCAACTTGAAGAAATTATTCCTCAAGTCAAAGCTGTAGCTGTATTTCTCGGTTCCTCTGGTGTAGGGCCGTGGGCAGATATCGAAATGAAAGAGTTTCTTGTTGAATTTGCGAAGAATCATAAGCTTCGCATAGGCTTAGTTATTCTTCCTGGATGCCCTGATAAACTTATAGATACAGTTCCGAGATTCTTAAAAGGCTTTCATTGGGTAGATTTTCGGCTACAAAATCCCGATCCAATGGAACAGTTGATTTGGGGTATTACTGGACAAAAGCCAAAAACACAACCCATCACTTTATCTCAACTGCCTCAAAAACCTTCAGACAGAAGACAATTTTTGAAATGGGTAGGTTGGGGAAGTCTAGGCTTAGTAACATCAGTCGTGGGTGCAGGGATTTTGAGTCAAGGAGGAAATCTGCCCGTTGTAACAAATAATAAACCTACAAACACTGAATCATCTCAGACTGCAATACCAGAAACAAAGCCTACTAGCAGCATCCCTCTAAGGGAGCAACGGGAAGAACGCAACTCACTTGAATCAGAGAGAGGCATTAACTATACCAAACTACGCGACTTATTAGTAGCAAAAAACTGGAAGGAAGCCGACAAAGAAACCTATCGGGTGATGCTTCAGGCTGTAAAGTATGAATATGGCAACTATTTCACCTCAGAGGAACTCTTTAAATTTCCTTGCACTGACTTACGCACAATTGACGGCTTATGGGTAAGATACAGCAATGGACACTTTGGCTTCAGCGTCCAGAAGGAAATTTACTTGAGCGTTGGCGGTAAAGCTGACGGCAAGGATTACGAAGAAGCCTGGAAAAAGTTTGGCGATCGCGTAGGATGGAGAGTGAATAGTAGTTGGATAAATTACTCTGACGTAAATTATGATACAGCCTCGCCAAAAGGACACCTCCCTTACAGATTAGATCATCGGAGTGCAGAGGAGGTAGAAGATATACTAGGTACACAAAAGAAGCATGGAGGTTTAATACCAAACTCGGCGGTGGAAGTATTACCATTTTCTTCTCTCGCATCGAGACTTGTAAACTGTAACACGCCCTAACGGGAAGTCAAAAGTCAAAAGTCAAAAGCTTATTTTCCTAGCTTTGCTTTAGTTGTTACGATTGATTTAGCAATAATTTTAATTAATTGTTCACACTCATCTAAAATATTTCTAACTTGTGCCTCAGTCATCATTTCTGATTTAATTAACAGCTTCAACCAGTATTTTGTTTCTTTTGCTTCTTTTAGTGCTATTGATTGCTTGCTAATAAAATTCCTATCACTCTCAGCAGACTGAGACTCTTCAATATTTGCACCAATTGATGTCCCTGATCTGAATAACTGAGCAGCTAATTGTTTGAAAAGTCGTTGGCTGTGATTTTAATTGCATTTTTACCCCCCTTAATCCCCCCTTAGAAAGGGGGGAAACCAGAAAATCTAGTTCCCTCCCCTTTCCAAGGCTACGGTGTACACACAAGTCCTCTTACCCCCCTCAATCCCCCCGATGCATTGGGGGGAAGCCGGAAATCTAGTTCCCTCTCCTTTGCAAGGGGAGGGTTAGGGTGGGGTAATTCAACAGACTGATTGTGATTCGATAACTTGTGTATACACGGTAGCCTTTGCAAGGGGAGGGTTAGGGTGGGGTAAAGCGCTTCTATGACATTTTTCAGCGCCTTACTCAACATTTTCGGGTCGCCTTCTTCTAAAATAACTTCAATATAAGCTGCGGCTTCTAGTGGATTTTTTAAGTCTTGAATCAGTTTTTCATGATAGCTTGTACTTTTAGGCATGATCTCTACTCCTGTAGTCTTCCCAATATTCCTTGGCTTTGGCAATATCCTTTTCTTGAGTGCTTTTATCACCACCACACAAAAGAATAATAACTGTTGATCCTTGCTGTCCAACTTTGCGATCGCTGTAAATCAACAATATACACTAGCGATGATTGCACTCACCAACAAACTTTAGTCATCAATGTTACAACATTAACCCTTAAGGTTACAACATTAAGCCTTAAAGCTAGAACATTAAGCCTTAAAGTTACAACATTAACCCTTAAAGCTAGAACATTAAGCCTTAAGATTACAACATTAAGCCTTAGAGCCAGAACATTAAGCCTTAAAGTTACAACATTAAGCCTTAAGATTAAAGCGATCGCAGTTAACTAGAAGTAAAGGTGCGATGTCTACGACGGGCTATGCCTACGCTTATGCAACAATATTGTAGTTTTCGTGCAACTTAAACATAATATTATATTTTTCAAGAAATCAACCCTTGGTGATTAAATACCGAAAAATTACGGACATAAGTAAAAAATTTTATTTAAAAGACTGCGCTTTTTGCTGAACCATAATATAGATTAATTGAGACAAAATAGCTCTGTAAAGCTTTAATATCTGGATAAATTTATGTCTCGAAAAAAACGTAGCTCCCGGATTTTAGAAAAAGCTGAGTTTAGAGTTGCCGGGCTGAAAGCTATTGATCAAAATATCAGATTTGATGATACTTACAACTTGCAAAATTTGACTCAATTAATAGAAGATTTTCACAATATACTTAATGAGTATAACGCTGCTATAGCGATGATTGACTCTTCTAAAACAAAGTTAGATGAGATGGAAAAAAACTTAAATCAGGTTTCAGACAAAATGCTGATGGGAGTTGGTTTCAAGTATGGCAAAAATAGTAAGGAATATGGACTTGCAGGTGGTGTTCGAGATAGCGATCGTATCCGTAAAAGCAGATTAACACGCTTGAAAGCTAATACAGATAAAACATCAGATGAAAAAGCTATAACCGCCTAGTACCGCTACGTGGAAGTCAAAATTCAAAAGGTTTATAGAATCTGCTTTTAACTTTTTTAGAATGGTATCTGTGAAAATTTAAGGTGTCCAGATCCCCGACTTCTTTGAGAAGTCGGGGATCTATTTCATTACGAATGATTCAGGACTGCTATATAATAAGACTTTGCATTAACCCAGAAATTCCGAAATCTTAAAATTGAATGACCCGTTTTATACATGATAAATTTGCCAAAGACTATCTAGAAGAATTACTAAAAGATTACGGAGAAGTCAAGGCATCAGAAAAAGTATCAGGAGAGATTAAAGAAATAGATGTTTTATTCACTCCTGCTAAACAGCAAAACTCGAATTTACAAATACTGGGTTTACTAGGAAGATTTGCTGAACATCCTGCAATTATAGAACCATACCGCAATCCAGCTTCTACCGATGAAATCTGCGACTGTATTCTTAAATTATTAGAAATCAAGGCTTTATTGCGACGAGAAGCTAAGGCAAATAAAACCAAACTTCAGGATTCAGAAATTCCCAGATTGTGGGTTCTTACTCCAACCATATCTGAAACTAGATTGTCTAGCTTTGGAACTATGCAAAAACCAGGTTGGTTATCAGGAGTCCATTTTCTACCAGATGCTTTGCGGACAGCAATTGTAGCGATACATCAACTACCCCAAACACCAGAAACTTTATGGTTGAGGCTTTTAGGTAGGGGAAGTGTGCAGTCACAAGCAATTATCGAGTTGCAAGCGTTACCATTAGATTATCCATACCAAAAAGCAACTCTTGAATTAGTTTACAACTTGCGGGAAAACTTGAGAGTAAATCAAGAGTTAGAAGCAGATGATAGGGAGTTAATTATGCAATTAGAACCACTTTATCAAAGAGACAGAGAACAAGCCAAAGAAGAAGGAAGGCAAGAAGGAAGGCAAGAGGGAAGGCAAGAAGGAAAACAAGGCTTAATACTGCGTCTACTAAATCGCCGTATTGGTGAAATTGATGCATCATTAATCGAACGAATTCAAGGTTTATCGCTCGAAGAATTAGAGAATTTAGGAGAAGCATTACTAGACTTTTCTAGTGTTGCTGATTTAGAAACTTGGTTAAACCAACAATCAATCTAATTCATTTCGATTGATAAAGAGTTAATTATGCGACTAGAACCACTTTATCAAAGAGACAGAGAACAAGCTATACAGGAAGGAAATAAACAACGAGAACAACGTCTAGTTATACGTCAACTCAATCGCCGTATTGGTGAGATTGATACGTCATTAATCGAACGAATTCAAGGTTTATCGCTCGAAGAATTAGAGAATTTAGGAGAAGCATTGCTAGACTTTTCTAGTGTTGCTGATTTTGAAATTTGGTTAAACCAACAATCAATCTAATTCATTATTACTATAGCTGGGAAATCGAATTATTACCCCCCTTTATAAGGTGGGAAACAAGAAAATCCGGTTCCCTCCCCTTTATAACTACCGTGTATACACAAGTCTGAAATACCTGATTAACCAGGGTTTTACCCCACCCTAACCCTCCCCTTGCAAAGGGGAGGGAACTAGATTTTTTGGTTTCCCCCCAATGCAAGTAGTAATGCAACTCGCCAAGGCGAAAAACAAGGGAGGGAACTAGATTTTTCGGTTTCCCCCCAATGCAAGTAGTAATGCAACTCGCCAAGGCGAAAAACAAGGGAGGGAACTAGATTTTCCGGTTTCCCCCCTTTGCATCGGGGGGATTAAGGGGGGTAATTCGACTTGTGTATACACCGTAGCCCCTTTATAAGGGGAGGGTTAGGGTGGGGTAAAACAATATATGACACATCAATCATGACTTTCCAAACATCCTCTTAGTCCAAGTCGGTGGACTAAGTTTTGTGTAGTAGCAAATTCTATTCGCCTCACACTTTTCAAACTTTCAGTATAAAAAAACTTTGCTAATAACCGATTACCAGTAAGGCTTTCAATAATAAAAGTAAGCTAAACTTTTATAGCCAAGTATTGCCTAAAAATATTTCATAATTGAAGGGAGAAAATCCCAATGGAGAAGATCAAAATGCTAGAACAATATCGTAAACACGTTGCCGAAAGAGCAGCACTCGGTATTCCCCCTTTACCATTGGATGCAAAGCAAACCTCAGAATTATGTGAATTACTGAAAAATCCGCCCAAGGGTCAAGAGGATATATTATTGCATTTATTGAGCGATCGCATTTCTCCGGGTGTCGATCCAGCAGCTTATGTCAAAGCCGGATTTCTCACCGCCATTGCCAAGGAAGAAATCACCAGTCCTTTAATTGCGCCCATCGAAGCGGTGCAATTATTGGGGACAATGATTGGTGGTTACAACGTGCAATCTTTAATCGATTTGCTGCAATTGCCCACTGTATCCCTCTCAGACTCATCTGAAACACCTCTAGTAATGGGCGGACAAGGAAAGGAACCCATCGCCGCCTACGCCGCCAACGCCTTAAGCAAAATTCTCTTGGTGTATGACGCTTACCACGATGTTTTAGAGTTGTCTAAAACCAATCCTTTCGCCAAGCGGGTGGTTGACTCTTGGGCGGAAGCTGAATGGTTTACCCTCCGCCCCACAGTTCCAGAAGCGATTACTGTCACCGTTTTTAAAGTTCCTGGCGAAACCAATACCGACGATTTATCACCCGCCCAAAGCGCTACAACTCGCCCAGATATTCCCTTACACGCCTTAGTGATGTTAGAGTCACGGCAACCGGGAAGCTTGGCAACCATTGCCGAGTTGAAGGAAAAAGGGCATCCTGTAGCTTATGTTGGCGATGTAGTTGGTACTGGTTCCTCGCGGAAATCTGCTATTAACTCCGTATTGTGGCATACAGGAAATAATATACCTTTTGTGCCAAACAAACGCGCTGGGGGTTATGTTTTAGGTGGTGCGATCGCGCCAATTTTCTTTAACACAGCAGAAGATGCCGGTGCTTTGCCTATTCAGTGCGATGTCACCAAACTCGAAACAGGTATGGTGATTACCATCCATCCCTACAAAGGCGAAATCACCAACGAAACAGGGGAAGTCATTTCCACCTTTACCCTTAAACCCGACACCATCCTCGATGAAGTCCGCGCAGGTGGACGCATCCCTCTACTTATCGGACGTACCCTCACCGACAAAACTCGTCTTGCACTTGGTTTAGAACCCAGCACAGTTTTTACCCGTCCCCAGCAAGGCTTTGATACAGGCAAAGGCTACACCCTGGCACAGAAAATGGTAGGTAAGGCTTGCGGACTACCTGGTGTACGTCCCGGCACATCTTGCGAACCCATCATTACTACCGTTGGTTCTCAGGATACCACAGGCCCCATGACCCGCGACGAATTGACAGAACTCGCCTGTCTTGGTTTCAGTGCAGACTTAGTTATCCAAAGTTTCTGCCACACTGTTGCTTATCCCAAACCAGTAGACATCAAAACTCATCACGAACTTCCTGATTTCTTTGCTTCTCGTGGCGGTGTCGCCCTCCGCCCCGGTGATGGTATCATCCACTCTTGGTTAAACCGGATGCTGCTACCCGACACCGTGGGAACTGGCGGCGACTCTCACACCCGCTTCCCCTTGGGTATTTCTTTCCCCGCCGGTTCTGGATTAGTAGCTTTTGCAGCCGCCTTGGGTGTCATGCCTTTAGATATGCCAGAGTCAGTTTTGGTAAAATTTAAAGGTGAATTGCAACCAGGTATTACCCTACGGGATGTGGTGAATGCCATTCCCTACGTGGCAATTCAAAAAGGTTTGCTGACAGCAGACAAGCAGAACAAGAAAAATATCTTCTCCGGGCGAATTCTGGAAATAGAAGGTTTGCCAGATTTAAAAGTTGAACAAGCTTTTGAACTAACCGATGCTAGCGCTGAACGTTCTTGTGCTGGATGTACAATTAAGCTGAGTGTAGAGACAATTTCAGAATATCTGCGTTCTAACGTCGCCCTGCTGAAAAATATGATAGCACGGGGCTATCACGATCCGCGTACCATGCTGCGCCGTGTGGCCAAGATGGAAGAATGGTTAGCCAATCCCGTATTATTAGAAGGCGATGCCGATGCGGAGTATGCCGAAATAATTGAAATTGATTTGAACGAAATCAAAGAACCAATTGTTGCTGCTCCCAATGACCCCGATAATGTTAAATTATTATCAGAAGTTGCCAACGATCCAGTACAAGAAGTATTCCTCGGTTCTTGTATGACAAATATTGGTCATTATCGGGCAACAGCGAAAGTTTTGGAAGGTGCAGGGGAAGTGAAAACTCGTCTGTGGATAGCACCACCAACCCGCATGGATGAACATCAATTAAAAGAAGAAGGTGTATACAGTATTTTTGGGGCTGCGGGTGCGCGGACAGAAATGCCAGGATGCAGCTTGTGTATGGGTAATCAGGCGCGAGTTGCTGATGGCACAACAGTGTTTTCTACCTCTACCCGTAACTTCAATAATCGCATGGGTAAAGATGCGCGAGTGTATCTTGGTTCAGCCGAATTAGCCGCAGTTTGTGCGCTGCTGGGGCGGCTTCCCACAGTGCAGGAATACATGGATATTGTAGCGAGTAGAATTGAGCCTTTTGCCGATGATTTGTATCGGTATTTGAACTTCGATCAAATTGTTGGTTTTGAGGATGAAGGGCGAGTGATTCCGTTGGAAGATATGCCGAAGCTGGAGGATATTTTGGGTATGCCAGCTAGTAGTTTGCGTTAGTTAAGTATAGTATGGTGGGCATTGCCCACCTAATTGCTGCTCAAAGTAATTAGGACTTACGCACTGAAGCCTGAAACCTAGATCCCCCCTAGCCCCCCTTAAAAAGCTACGGTGTACACATCTTGGTAATGAAGCCCCAATCCTGGATTTACCCCCCTTAATCCCCCCTTGTAAAGGGGGGAAATATCCGGTTCTCCCCCTTGCCAAGGGGGAGTTAGAGGGGGTCAGAAAGACTTGTGTGTACACTGTAGCCCTTAAAAAGGGGGGAACTTCTAAAGCCCCCTTTTTAAGGGGGTTGGGGGATCTCAGTATCTAAGTGTTAGCTTAAATCTTTGTTTGTAGATATTGCACCAACTGCGGTGCTTGCATCACTCCTTCTATCCGCTCTACAGGTTTACCCTGCTTAAACAGTACTAAAGTTGGGAGAGAAGCAATTTTATACTCTGTAGCCAAATCTGTGTATTTTTCTGTGTCGATTTTGACAATCCGCAAGCGATCCTTAAGTTGGGCATTGACTTGCTCTAAAATTGGCACCATCATCTGACAGGGGCCACACCAGTCAGCGTAAAAATCTACTAATACAGGCACATCAGAAGCAGACAGCATATCTTCAAAGCTATTAAATTGCTTTTTAGTTGCCATGATGACACACACCGATTTTCAATTGTTTGTTTCAATAGTAATTCTTAGAAAATAAAATCGGTATAGGTTCATGGGTTTTTGTTGGTAAAAGATTAGATTAATTAATATAGAATGATTTGCTAGCCAAAAAGATTAAATAATTATAATAAAATACGTATATTCTTTTAGGTTGTGCATCTACATTAAATAATTCGTAATGACGCTCGATAGCGTTCGCAAAGCGTCTCGTAGAGAAGCATTAGGGACGTAGGAGCGTCTGACTCGCTAACGCTGCGCTAACGTAATTTGTAATGACGATCGCAAGAATTAGATTTTATTCAGATAATATTTCAGATGTTCACGAAATCACCATAAGATAATTAGCGCGGTATTTCTAAGCTTGAGGAACATTAAATGACACTATTACAAGATAAAGTCGCAATTGTCACAGGTGCATCCAGAGGAATTGGCCGAGCGATCGCAATTGAATTAGCCTCACAAGGAGCGATCGCAATTGTCAATTATGCCAATTCTAATACTGCGGCTGAGGCAGTTGTTACAGAAATTATAGAAGCAGGAGGTCAGGCGATCGCTATTCAAGCTGATGTTTCTAAAATTGAGCAAGTAGACGCACTAGTTAACGCCGTCATGGAAAAGTTCAGCCGCGTAGATATTTTGGTCAACAACGCAGGTATTACCCGCGACACCTTACTTTTGCGTTTGAAACCAGAAGATTGGCAAGCAGTGATAGACCTTAATCTAACCGGTGTTTTCTTATGTACACGCGCCGCCAGTAAAATCATGCTGAAGCAGCGATCGGGGCGGATTATCAACATTACCTCAGTTGCCGCACAAATGGGCAACCCAGGTCAGTCGAACTACAGTGCCGCTAAAGCAGGTGTAATCGGCTTTACGAAAAGCGTTGCCAAGGAACTCGCTACTCGTGGCATCACCGTTAACGCCGTCGCCCCTGGCTTCATCACCACCGACATGACCAGTAATCTCAACAATCCCGAAGATATTCTCAAATACATCCCACTCGGTCGCTTCGGTCAACCAGAAGAAGTCGCCGGGATGGTGCGCTTCCTAGCTGCCGATCCCGCCGCAGCCTACATCACCGGACAAGTATTTAATGTTGATGGCGGTATGGTCATGGCGTAAATACTGCCAAAGTTAAGGGACTTCCAAATAAAAAAATATCTGAGATTAGCAAATGTCCCTGGACTTAATAGTTCAATCAACCGTGATTCTATCTGTTGGTTTGTTGGGGCTGGGCAAGTTACCCGATGTCGAAAGTCTGGATTTCCTTGTTTTTTGCGTGGCTTACTTATGGCTCAAATCAACACCCTTGTGTTGAGTTTATCCATTCAGTTTTACCCTGTTGACAAGATTCTATTTTTCTTAACTTGACACTAATGGCTTTTCGACCCACCCCACAATATTGGATAATTTATTTGTTGGAAGTCCCTCAGTGAAGATGTCGCCAGATAAGGTAGGATATTTTGGAACCAATCACAGCTAGTGCGATCGCAACTCTCGCTTTTACTAAAGCATTTGAGAAAACCATCGAGAAATTTACTGAAGCAGCCCTTGGTAAAATGGACGAGCTGCGGAAAAAGATTTGGGGTAAGTTACGGGGAAATCTGAAAGCAGAAACAGCCCTCGTCGCTGCTGAAAAAGGCTCTAAACCAGATTTAGATAGGGTTGCTGCTTACTTGCAGATAATTTTACATGAAGAACCAGAGTTTGCGAAAGAAGTAGAAACGCTGGCTCGTGAAATTGAGGCTGGTAAGATAGTAGACAAAAGCACTATGACCCAAATCAATCAAGACAATGCCAGGGGATGGCAAACTAAGGTTGAGGGTGGAACAGTTTATCAAGGCGATATTAGCATTCATCATGCACCGCCCAATTCTTAAATTGAGCCATCATGAACCAAAGCAACCAGGATAATGCCAAGGGATGGGAAAATAAGGTTGAGGGTGGAATAGTTTATCAAGGCGATATTAGTATCTACAATTCTCCTACTCAGCAGTTACAGTCAACTTCTCCAAACAATATTCCTTATCGGGGTGTCGCCAACTTTGTCGGGCGGGATGAGAAACTTGCCCAAGTGCATAAAAAGTTGCTGCAAAATGACAACGCAGCAATTTTGGCTTTGGCTGGTATGGGGGGAATGGGTAAAACTGAACTGGCGACACAATACGCACAGCGCTACAAAGACAATTATCCTGGTGGGCTTTGCTGGTTAGATGCCAGAAAACCAGATTTAGCAGCAGAGATTGTGGAATTTGCTCGGTTTTACATGAAACTGGAAGTACCGCAAACTTTATTGACTTCCCAGGAACAAGCAAAATGGTGCTGGCGTAATTGGCAACCACAAACAGGACTAGTCTTGGTAGTATTGGACAATGTTGATGATGTGACTAACTGGGAAAAATCTCGCCAAGTACTACCAACAGATAACCGCTTCTGTATATTGATGACAACTCGGTTGCGAAATCTCGGTTCAACAGTTCAACAGATAAATTTAGATGAACTGTCACCAAACGATGCTTTAAAGTTGTTGACAGCTTTGTTGGGTGAAAATGATCGGCGGGTGCAACGGGAACCACAAACGGCAGCAAATTTATGTAAATGGCTGGGATATCTGCCTTTAGGTTTGCAATTAGTCGGCGCGTATTTGGCAGAAGATCCAAATTTGTCTTTAACAGAGATTTTACAGCGATTACCAGACCAGCAAAAATCTCAATTGGAAGCTGTATTTGAATTAAGCTGGCAACAACTCGATTCTATGACACAGTATGTCGGTGAGTTGTTGAGTTTATTTGCCCCAGATATCATTCCTTGGCAAATAGTTGAATCTGTCAGTCAGCAGCTAAATTGGGCGAAGGCAGATGTTGACAAGGCGAGAAAGCAACTTTATCAACGCCATTTAATTCAAAGCGTAGCAGAAGGAGAAAGTTGCTATAAAATTCATCCTTTAATTAGGGAGTTTTTGCAAGGGAAATTGGTAAGGTTAAACACAGCCGATGACCTCAAAAAAGCCTTTGCCGCAGTATTAGTAGAAATTGCTCAGAAAATACCTGAATCTCTCACCCTTGAGGATATCAAGTTAGTGCAACTGGCAATTCCCCATTTAACTGAGGTGGCACAAAATCTGATTGATGTTGTGGAGGATGAAAATTTAACCTTGATTTTCACTGGCTTGGGCAAATTTTATCAAGGACAGGGTTTGTATACCCTAGCAG
>NZ_JABXKI010000204.1:42228-56493 GCF_017115095.1 Nostoc sp. NMS4
TGGCAAATCTCTACAATTCTCAAGGACGCTACGACCAAGCCGAACCCCTGTTTCTCCAAGCTTTAGAAATTCGTCAGCAGGTGTTTGGGGTAAATCATCCCAATACGGTTACTGTTCGGCAAAATCTAGAAAATCTTCAAGCTCAAAAGAGTGCTAGCCGTAAGGTTGAGAACAATCCTAACAATTCCTGGTGGGAGAAGTTTTTAGGGTTATTTGAGTGAAGCGAAAGTTGTAATTATAGAAGACAGCTAGCGCTCTCTTCTGTTTCAATACGACTCAGTTAAGTAGTCAGACAGAATTAATTAACGTGAGTTCGACGACGAATGAAAGCCAGAAAGCTTGCTGCTAGAAGAATTTAAGGAATTTTATACATTGAACGTACTTCTTGGTTGGCGTGGGGCATTTCCCAACATAGTCAGCTACACAAGATTTGTAGAATTGATGCCTTTAAGCATGGGTTCCTTCTGCCTTCTCAATACAAAAGTTGAACCCGATCAGAAAACTTTTCTCCAAACTTGCGATCAAAGGTGATTACTTGAACTTGCTCTTGAATTGCTGCGGCAACAAACACCGTATCATAAAAAGAATGGTTTTTCTGTACTGCTAGCTCTAGTGCAGTGTCTCGAATATCAATAACAGGAATAATTTTCGTTACCAATGATTCCGCATCTTTCAAAACCTCAAGCCCAATAGTTAGCGGTAGCTGTCTAAAGACAATCCATTGCCATACAACATTACCCAATTCAGCAAAAAAAGAATCGGGAACAATAATTTGTTCCGCTCTTTCTAAAGCAGAAAGTGCTTGCTCATGTTGAGATTCTACACGTAATAAAGCATACACAAAAACCATCGTATCAATCACCATCAAAGTCGTCCTTGTTCCTTCCACTCTTGCACTTGACTGCTCGACTGAATCGGCAATATCTCCCAACGTTTACGGATTCGAGCGATCGCTGCTTCTCTTGTTGACTCATTTGCTCTCTTCACTTCTGCCAGCAGGTAGCTAATTAACTTCAGCCGTGCCTCATTTGAGAGGTCTTTCGTTTGATTCATCAGTTCTTGTAGCTGTTCTTGACTCATTTAGCTTCTGGTTCAACTCACTTTTTGAGTACTTTAACAAAATTTCTGGGCTAACACACCCTACTTATACTTATAATGGAGAACTTAGTTTTTGGTCTTCCCCTAGACTAAAAATCAATAGTTTATAAACAAGGTCTGCTTACGCAGGCTTTGTTTGCTTTTTCTCTGGCATAACCTGGAAAATATTAAGTATAAAACCGCTATAGGTGTAGAGTGTTTTACCGCGTTAGGGTAACGCATTATTTCAGGTTTTCTGTGCCTGATAAAAACCATCATATATCATACACCTTTTCAACGCCTAAAGAGCAGTTTGACATCAAAAATTACTTTATAAATTTAGCAAAAAAAGTTAAATAAGCTTCCATCTTTGGGAACAATAAACCTATCGAATTTCAGGTAAGTAGGTTAAAAGCATTGACTGATGAAACTGCGGAACTTTTGTACCCCTCGGTGGAGAAATTGGTTAACGAGATTGTGGCAGTTAACCACGCTTGGAAAGTAGCTCGTGAATTATTTGGACAAGATTCACCCCTATCTATTTCTTCACGGGATTTAAAAACCTGTTTGCAGGTGCGTTTGTTACGAAGCTATGCACCAAAACAGGTTTATTTAATTGAGGATAAACAATCAGAAGGTGAACCGGTTTACAGCTTATGCCTCCGGGAATCTATAGGAACTCGCCTGTATGCAGAACATCTCCCAATGCGGATAGCTAAAGAAGTTCTTACGGATAAAGAATTAGAGCAATTCAAAAAGTTATAACCAAGATAAACAAGAGGGGTGCAGCGTGGAAATAACAAAAGTTTGGGACATTATTTGGCATAACGAATTTTTTCATTGGGCAGTTGCTTTTGTGTTGATAGCCGCAATTATTGTCGAGCTTTACACATTATGGCAGTATTGGCTCTCAGAGTGTGGCACAAGTGAAGCCGCGATTAAATTTTTGAATAATTTGAAAAAGGGTAAAAATGTAAAGCTTTCAAACAAAGTTCGCCCCTGGTTAAAAGAGTATTTAGGAACTGATGACTCTAGTAGATTCAAACAACAAGATGGTAATTTTATACTGATAAAGTATCCATCTATCTTAGCCAACCCCATACCTCGTAGTTCCCTACGCTTCGTGACAACCTTGTGTACTGCCATTGGTCTTTTAGGAACATTTTATGGTATACAACAGGGACTCCAAGGAATCAATTTATCTACAGAAGATACGAAAGAACTGATAACTGCCAGTAAAGAGCTATTGGTGGGAATGAAAACAGCTTTCTCTACTTCCATGATGGGGCTTGGTTCTGGTAGCTTATTTACTCTAGTTTTGTTTGCATGTGATTCGCTACGTCAGAAACGGCGTGATAGTTTGCGTCATAAATTGAAGGCGATCGCAACTTTAAAAACGGCAGACAATGCCAACCATGAAATAGCTGAAGCACTTAGTCTTGTAGCAAAAAACTTGACTGGGTTAAAGCAGCTAAATGCAGAAGGCATTGGTCAAGCTGTAGGTAGGAGTATTGCAGAACAATTCGCAGGTTTAAATCAGTTGTCAGCCCAAGCTATTGGTCAATCTGTAGGAGAGCAAGTGCAGACTGCTATCTTACCGGCGCTGCGAGCAATTTTCAAAGAGCAGCAACAACTTCGACAACTTCAAGAAAATCAGGGACAGAGAGTTTTAGAAGAACTGATCAAAGATTTGCGAATTCAGGTACTCGAACCCATTGCAGATCGGCTAGATAAAAGTGCAGAGTTAACCCAACAAGCTTCCGAAGCTGTGCTGACTCTGCATAGAGAATTGGGTGGTATTTCTCAAAGTTTGGCAAATTCCATCCTGACAATTGAGAACTTTCAAAAAGAGACTTTGGTAAAACTTCAAGGATTTGCTAAGAATTTGGGAGACACCCTCAATCAATTCCAAACAGATACAAAAGATGTTTTACAACAAACAGCACAGGAAATTAACCGAGCCGTAGACCAAAGTATTCAAGGACTTACAGCCCAACGAAGTGCTTTTGAAACAAGTGCAGTGCAAGCTGCTGCTACCTTCCGAGGAATACGAGAGGAACTGCAAACAGCGCTACAAGAACGCGCAGTAGTAGAACAGCAGATGCTTCAAGGATTTGCTAACAATATGGGGCAAACTTTGAGTCAATTCCAAACTGAAACTACGGGAGTTATACAACAAACATCTCACGAAATTAATCGAGGTGTAGCTCAAAGTATCGAAGGAATGACAGCCCAGCGAAGTGCTTTTGAAGCAAGTGCAGTGCAAGCTGCTGCTACTTTCCGAGGAATACGAGAGGAACTGCAAACAGCACTACAAGAACGCGCAATAGTAGAACAGCAGACGCTTCAAGCTACTCGGACTGGAATTATCCAAATTCTCACCCAAGCAAATAGAACCTTTCATGAGCAAACTAATACTTTACAAACAGTGGGTAATCAAGCTTCTGGGTTAATGAATGATGCGAAGGATAATCTTCTGGCTACTTTAGGCAATATCGACGCAACACTCACAGCCACCCGCCAAACAGTAGAGGAAGATTTGACCAGATTTAGGCAAGAATATCAAACAAATTTACAGATGTTTTTTCAAGAACAAAACAACTTACTTGAAGGGACGCTAGGCAAACAACAGGATGGATTATCTGAGGTTGTTAACAATCTTGATCGGGTCTTCAGAGAAGAATCTCAAAGACGTAGTAAATTGACTCAAGAAGTAGACGGAAGTATGACAAAAATTCAGAAGTCTGTCGAACAAATTAATCAATTAGTTATTGCGGCTGGATTAAACGACGGACAACGACTAATGCAACTAGAAAAGCTTGCTAGCGGTATTGGACAGCAAGTGCAAATAGTAGATAAATCATACATAAATTTGAATCAAAAATTTGACATTAGCCTTGAGTCTTGGCAGAGTCATCTTGAAAGGTCTATGCAAAGAACTGTTGACTTACAGGAAAGCTTTTTCCAAAAAGCAGATACTTCTATGGCTAGAGTTTGCGGAGATTTACTCAAAACAGCAGAAGTGTTAGTAGCAGCAAATAATAAATACTAAATTACCAAGGGAGTAATTAAAATGGCTGATTTGATCAGCGACGAATTTGTTGAAACACAAATTGCTGATGACGATGACTCTAGTATCTATCTGTCTATTGCCGATATGATGTCTAGTTTACTAATGTTTTTCGCATTGCTATTTATCACTACACTACTCCAACTTGCACAAAAAGATGCACCAAAACGGGTAGTAATTGGTAATGTTGTCGGACAGATGAAAAGCAACAATATCAATGTTAAAGTCAACCCAGAAACCGGGGATGTCAGTATCCAAGAATCAATTCTTTTTGCCAAGGGAAGTACAGAACTGAAACCAGAAGGTAAAGCCTTCCTTCGCAGCTTTATTCCTGTTTACAGTGGTGTTATTTTCTCTAAACCAGAATTTGAGAAGGAAATTAGCCGTGTAGTTATAGAAGGTCACACTAGCTCAGATGGAGACAACAAAACCAATCTACAACTAAGCTTGTTGCGATCAGCATCAGTTTACAACTACATTTTCTATGATATGAATTTCCCTACTAAAGCACCTTTAAGCCAAAAAATATTAGCTGCTGGTCGTGGAGAAATCGAATCTGACAAGCAACGTGATAATCCAGGCGATCGCAAGGTAGTTTTCCGCTTTCAGTTCCGCAGTGATGAGTTAAAAAAAGATATCATCAAAACCTCTCTTGAAAGGAGCTAAAACATTGAATTCTCAGTTTTCCATTCCTTCCCTACCTGAAACTCCCCAGTGTAGTCCTAATCAACTTATTCAGCTTGCAAGCAACTTACCAGATGTAACAATATCAATACCAAGTGTTGATAAAGTATTGGAAGCTATTGAACAGGGTAAAGCTGATCGAGTAAGTAAGTTAGACTGGGTTTACTGCATCCATGCTAAAGCACAATGGGATCAGCAAAATATTGACCGATGTAGGAAAACATCAGCAGCCATTTGGAAGGTAGCAATTTCTAATTTATGGTTGCAACATCAGCTATTGTGGCGTTTAGCTCTTTATTATGGCGATCGGCAAGAACAGGTGTTAGCACAGTCTTTAGCTGAATCTTTTGATATCTTTGCTAATTCTGACTTAGTTAGTCACCTGCTACCAGTTCAAATTATTCGGGTATTTTGTAATAAACAAGCAGGCAGAGAATTAGCAAAAATTGCTTGTGAACAGCGTGTTAATCGAACTGAATTACTAAACATAATCAAAGAAGATTTACCTATTTGGATTCCATTATTTAGCAGATTCATAGAAGATATAACTCCCTATTTTACTACAATTCGCTCTCAAGATCAGCAGCAAGTAAGATGGCTGTTAAGTTGTTTAGATGAAATGTCAGATAGTCAGCAAATAAAAGCTGTTAATCATTTACTAACTAATGTTTCCAATGATATAGCAAACAATCATTCTTTACTGGTTGATTGGTTGAGAAATAACTATAGAAATAGTGAAAATTGGTATAAACTTTCAGATCAAGCAAGGCAAAGACTTCGAGAGTGGATTGGAGGTATCAATTATGCTGATTTCCAAAAGTTAGTAAATCTCATATTGAAGAAGCTCGATTTCCCAGACTTCGAGTCAAAACGGCTATGTAGTCGCAGAAACTTTTGGGCTAGTTACAGTAACCGCTTTGAACGGCTTCGCATCTTGTTACCCACGACATCACAAATTGCCATAGGGTATCAAATCCAAGGTGATGTTGATCTATTAGAAGATGATGGTAGCGACCCGACAGAGGTTTGTATATTTGATTTTGGTGAGTGGTTTGTAGTCGAATTCTTTCGTGGAAGAGGTAGTGAGACGCGCCTGTTTCCGAAAAATTCCAGAAATGAGCAAATCCTTTTTGGTGAATCCACGCTTTCAGTCAAGCGGATTCGTTGTCTGGGTGGCGATAAGCACGATCATGAATTTCTTTGGCAATTCTTTTGCCGCCAATGGCTTGCAAATAAGGGAATTAACCCAAATCCAAGTACTGAACCTTACACAAACCCGACAGCAGATCAATTACAACAGCGAGAAAACAGGCTTGGGCGGTGGAAAAGAGAAATTGAATATCTGGAACAGCAACATCGAGCCTACGTGTGATATTAGAAATTTTCATAGAGACTACTGATGCACAATAATGGTGTCTCGACTTATTTCAATATAGGAATGCTGCTTAAACAATTCAACTATAGATTGGAAGTTAGCTATAAATAGGGATTCCAATTCTGAGTTATTGATATTGCCTGTCGTGATTAAAAGGAGTTTATAAGGTTGCTGAACTGTTAAAAAAGAGTTGACAAAATCCACATCTTTAGTAATTAAAATTCAATTTTGTTGAATTGATACGGTATTAATCTCATTATCTGGCGTAGCATTTTCCCTTGGTAAGTCTCTGGTGTGGATCGTGTCATAACCTAAAGTTTTGATAAAACGGGCGAGACGAACTGGTAATTGAGCATCGACAATAAATTTCATGAGGCGATTCGATGAATGCTTTTGACTTGGCACAGTCGAGCCGCAAATAACAAGACAGCCAAAATATCTTCAGATTTTAAATCGTCATAATCTTTCAATATTTCCTCAGTACTCATGCCAGAACTGAGCAGTTCTAAAATAAACTCAACTGGATAACGAAGTCCTCGAATACAGGGTTTACCGTGGCAGATATTTGGATTATGAGTGATGCGTTGTAGAAGTGTGTTGTTCATAAACTCTTACTATATTTTTGTTCTCATATTCTAATTCTAGATGTGAAATAACGACAGTCCATTGCGATCGCACTAAACTAGATGTTAAAACCTTGGGTGTATTGACTTATACGCAAATTACCCCACTCGCCCTGCGATCGCACACATTCAACCCCTTCAAAATGCACCACAACCACGTTAAGCTGAATTAGAGTAGCAATTTTTTAATATGCAAATCTCTGTTCTTGTCAAATTTTAATTTTTTCTGCTTGAGAAACCCGGAATGCTAGACCAAATTTTTAATTACCTCGATTTTCATTTCAGCCTTGAAGCCCTTATAGTACTGCTGATCCTGGTGGCTTTAGAGGCGCTGTTATCTGCCGACAATGCGATCGCTCTGGCTGCGATCGCAAAAGGGTTGGAAGATCAAGAACTTGAGCGTAAAGCTTTGAACTTTGGTTTAGTCGTTGCTTATGTGCTGCGAATCACCCTGATTCTTACCGCCACTTGGGTACAAAAATTCTGGCAATTTGAATTATTGGGCGCTGCTTATCTACTTTGGTTGGTATTTCAACACTTTACCTCAGAAGAATCCAACGACGATCACCATCACGGGCCGCGGTTTAATTCATTGTTGCAAGCCATACCCGTGATTGCATTTACAGATTTAGCATTTTCCTTAGATAGCGTGACAACTGCGATCGCAGTTTCTCAAGAAAAATGGCTAGTGCTAACGGGTGCAACAATTGGTATTATTACGCTGCGATTCATGGCAGGATTGTTTATCCGTTGGCTAGACGAATATGAAAACCTAGAAGATGCAGGTTATATAACTGTAGCGTTCGTGGGCTTGCGCCTGTTGTTGAAAGTATTGAACGATAATTTGGTTCCACCAGAATGGGTCATGATTGCTGCCATCTTCCTGATTTTAGGCTGGGGATTTTCCAAGCGTGTTGGTACTGAATTACCCCAAGTAGAACCGGAAAAGAGCGAAGTCTCTAAGTGATGATGAGGGGGATGAGGGACAAGGGAGACAAGGGGGACAAGGGGGACAAGGGGGACAAGTTTCTTCCTTGTCTCCCCCCTCTTCCTTGTCTACCTTGTCTCTTCTCCATGCCCAATCCCCAATCCCTACAATCTTACTCGTGCAACCAAGGCGTTAAGTGTGGTTGCCAACTGACCAATTCTTCATCCTTAAACCAGAGAGCTATTTCTTGTTGCGCGGTTTCTGGAGCATCAGAACCGTGGATTAAGTTGCGACCAATATTCAGTCCAAAATCACCGCGAATTGTTCCCGGCTCTGCTGTTAAGGGATTTGTCGCCCCAATAATCTTTCTGGCAGATGCAATAACGCCATCACCTTCCCATACCATCGCTACCACTGGGCTAGAAATGATAAATTCCACTAGACCACCAAAAAAGGGACGTTCTCGGTGAACACCATAGTGTTGTTCAGCCAATTCCCGACTGACTTTCAGGAGCTTTAAACCAACTAGAGTAAAACCTTTGGTTTCAAAGCGACGGATAATTTCTCCCACTAATCCCCTTTGGACACCATCAGGCTTAATTGCTAAAAATGTGCGCTCCATTGCTATCTCCCAAAGCTTAATAAAGTTTTTATCTAGTCAATTGTCCTTTGTCCTTTGTCCTTTGTCCAAGGGTTCTGCACTAATGACCAATGACCAATGACAATGACTAATGACATACGACTCTTGACCAATCAGAGTTTATCTCAGAAATTATCTTTAGGTGCATATACGTTCCTAGATGAATGCGCTAAATTGTTAACTCGTGGGTGAAAAACAGAGGTTAGGAAGAAATGGGTGTTGAGTCAACTGCTACATCTGACGAGGTGGTACTACCGTCCAATGGACAAAAATCTGAAGTGAAAAATCATAAACAAAAAAAACTGTTACCACCGAGTCCTACCACAGGAGATTTACCTCGCTCCTGGAAAATTGAGGATAGCGAAGCATTGTACCGCATTGAAGGATGGGGACAACCTTATTTTTCCATTAGCGCTGCTGGACACGTAACCGTGGCACCCAAGGGCGATCGCGGGGGTTCTCTTGACTTGTTTGAATTGGTCAATTCCATGAAACAGCGCAACTTGGGACTTCCCATGTTGATTCGCTTTTCTGATATTTTGGAAGACCGGATTGAGCGCTTGAATGCTTGTTTTAATAAAGCGATCGCTCGCTACAATTACCCTGGTGTCTACCGTGGCGTGTTTCCCGTCAAATGCAATCAAGAACGGCATTTGATTGAGGATTTAGTGAAATTTGGCAAGCCCCATCAGTTTGGTTTAGAAGCCGGTTCCAAGCCAGAATTAATGATTGCTCTAGCTGTGTTGGATACACCAGGAGCGTTGTTAGTTTGCAACGGCTACAAAGACCGAGAATACATCGAAACGGCAATGTTAGCCCAAAGACTAGGGCAAACACCAATTATCGTCTTAGAACAGATTGAAGAAGTTGATTTGGTAATTGATGCCAATCGCCAGTTAGGTATTAAACCGATATTAGGTGTTCGTGCAAAACTCAGTACCCAAGGTATGGGACGTTGGGGAGCCTCTAGTGGCGATCGCGCTAAATTTGGTTTGACAATGCCTGAAGTCATCGAGGCTGTTGACAAGTTACGGGAAGCTAACCTGCTCGATTCTTTGCAGTTGATGCACTTCCACATCGGCTCACAAATCTCTGCCATCAATGTAATTAAAGATGCCATCCAAGAAGCCAGTCGCATTTATGTAGAATTGGCAATGCTGGGGGCGGATATGAAATACCTGGATGTTGGTGGTGGATTGGGTGTAGATTATGATGGCTCCCAAACCAACTTCTATGCATCGAAAAATTACAACATGCAGAACTATGCCAACGACATCGTTGCAGAGTTAAAAGATACCTGCGCTGAACGGCAGATTCCCGTACCAACACTGATTAGTGAAAGTGGACGAGCGCTCGCTTCCCATCAGTCGCTACTGGTTTTTGATGTTCTCAGTACTAGCGATGTTCCCCTCGACGCACCAGAACCTCCGCAAGAAGGAGAATCCCCAATTATTAATTATCTTTGGGAAAGCTACCAATCCATCAACCAAGAGAATTACCAAGAGTTGTTCCACGACGCTGCACAATTCAAAGAAGAAGCCATCAGCCGCTTCAACTTAGGAATTTTACGTCTCAGAGAACGAGCCAAAGCCGAACGGCTATACTGGGCTTGTTGTCAGAAAATTCTTACCATCACAAGACAGCAAGAATACGTACCCGATGAACTGGAAGACCTAGAAAAGATTATGGCTTCCATCTATTACGTGAATATGTCAGTGTTTCAATCAGCACCAGACTGCTGGGCGATCGATCAGCTATTTCCGATCATGCCAATTCACCGCTTGGATGAAGAACCAACGCGGCGGGGAATTTTAGCAGACCTTACCTGCGACAGTGATGGTAAAATAGACCGTTTTATTGACCTGCGTGATGTCAAATCGGTTTTAGAGTTGCACACCTACAAACCGGGAGAACCATATTATTTGGGAATGTTCTTGAATGGAGCGTACCAAGAAATCATGGGCAATTTGCACAACCTGTTTGGCGATACTAACGCCGTTCACATCCAATTAACGCCCAAAGGCTACCAGATTGAACACGTTGTCAAAGGTGACACCATGAGCGAAGTAGTAAGCTACGTGCAATATGATTCTGAAGACATGGTAGAAAACATTCGTCAGCGCTGCGAGAAAGCATTAGAAGAAAAGCGCATCACCCTAGCCGAATCTCAACGACTACTACAAACCTACGAGCAGAGTCTGAGAAGATATACGTACTTAAATAGTTAGGAGTTAGGAGTGAAAAGTTAGGAATAAAGTTAAGAGTTAGAAGTGAAGAGTGAAACACAAAATAATAACTCCTAACTCTTGTACAGACAAAGATTTTTCGCGTCTCTACTACTAACTCTTGTACAGACGCGATTAATCGCGTCTCTACTACTAACTCCTAACTTTAATTTACGTTCGTCCCCAACAATTCCTCTATCGCTTGTCGCTCAAGAGGGGTATGTAATGGCGGTGTCTGACGAGCATCGGTAATCAGCCAGTCTAAAGAAGCGGCTTGAACATCGATCGCAGCGCCAGTTTTATCTACACAATAACGTCCAAATACCAGCTTATCGACTAACCGGACTCCGGGTCCTAAGCGTGACCATTCAAAAATCACGCTATTTTCTACTGTTGCACCACTACATATCCAACAATTGGGGCCAATCATTGCTGGACCGACAATTTTAGCTCCGTCTTCGATTCTGGTCATGCCGCCAATGTAAACTGGACCTGTGATATCCACTTTGTCCCAATTTACGGCGACATTTAAGCCAGTGTAGATGCCGGGGGCGACTTCATGACCGGGAATTTGCACATTTTTGATTTCACCCAGCAGCACACCGCGAATCGCCCGCCAATAGTCTGGGACTTTACCAATATCTACCCATTCAAAGTCCATAGGAATGGCGTAAAAGGGGGCTTTGATTTCTACTAATTTCGGAAACAATTGGCTACCAATGTCATATTCGACACCAGAAGGGATATAATCAAAAACTTCTGGCTCAAAAATGTAAATACCTGTATTGATGTTGGTGCTGAGGGCTTCTTCAGTTGAAGGTTTTTCTTGAAAAGCTTTGACACGACCATCTTCGTCAGTCACAACCACACCATAGCTAGAAACTTCTTCCTTGGGGACAGATTTAGTGATAATGGTAGCGATCGCTCCTTTGGATTTATGCCATTTAACAGCCGCAGTTAAATCCAGGTCAATTAAAGCATCACCACATAAAACCACAAAGGTATCATCAAAAAACGGTGAGAAGTCTTGGATGCGCCGCATTCCGCCAGCAGAACCTATCGCTTCGCCTACCAATTTACCGTCATCATCAATTTTTCCTTCAAAGGAATAGGCAATCTGCACCCCAAAGCGCTGGCCATCACGAAAATAGTTTTCTATTTCCTCAGCCAAATGACTAACATTGACTAAAATCTGGTCAAATCCATGATGGCGTAACAGTTCCAGCAAGAACTCCATCACTGGCTTTTGCAGGATGGGCATCATCGGCTTGGGCATAGTGTACGTAATCGGACGCACGCGAGTACCCTTGCCAGCCGCGAGAATCATCGCTTTCATAAAACTTTATTCCTTAACCACAAGCCAGTTTACTTTCATCGAGTGATACTTAATCATCAGTTTTTATTTCTGCTCTAAGCCATCCCCCAGAATAGGGATAACAGGAATTTAGTGGTTATTGCAACCATCGGTATACTTAGATGACAAGCGATCGCTTATCTTTTCAGGGTAACTGAAACTTTTGGGGATTTTAAAACCCTTCATACAGATGAAGGGCTATCGCATCAGGCCAGAGGAATTATTTTACACAATTCTTGGAACAGTAGGTTTACTACTTTGCTCATGAGTTTACCCTGAATGTGCTTACCACCTAGCAGCTTCTCACCCTGTTCAGTGACGTTAGCTTTGAGTGAGTCGCGGTAGTTGATTAATTCCTTGGTTAGTTCATTTTCTGGGAGTCTGCCAGTTTCTACGCCGGTTAAGACGTACTGCCATAAGCTAATCCTGCACAGTTGTGAACCGCTAGCCTTTTCAACAAGTCCATCACCGGATTGTTCCAGAACAGTACCCATACCCAGACGCATTTTGAAAGTGTCACGGCTGCGGTTACGTTTAATTCGTTTAGTGTCACCAGCCAAACGCCGGACTGTGGTTTCTCCATCTTTACGTTCGCGCTCCGTTTTCTTCACTTCGCGGACTTCGTACTCAATTACGGGCTTGCCATTGATACCCAGGAACGACTCAAAGGGATAAATTCTGGTGAGCAAACGCGATCGCACTCTCAACCCAAAACCAAACTTGTTGAACACGGTCATGTAAGGCTTGAATGCAGAACAGGAGAGGATTTCACTGATTCTTATTTCCAAGCGCTGCTCATAAAGGGAGATATCACACATCCATTCGGCGTGTAGTTCCAGAATGGGGTCAATTTCAATTCCGTAGTCTTTGGCAATGGATATTTTATAGCGATTTTCGATTCTGGTTTTCCCGGCGGGAGAAATTTCGAGCCTTTTCGCTAACCATCCCCACAGAGGAGGTAAAAATCCCGCAGCGGAAATGCTCTTGCTGTGGGCGACCTCTGGGAACTGCCAAGCGAGAAGCTGTCTGGCATAATTTACGATCGGCGATTGAACTCGGTTCAGGTGTTCAAGTTGCTGGCACAGATCCCGGAGTTCATCAATTGGCTCAGGGCGGTGCATCAGAAAATATCTTAGATTCAGTTCCCCACTCTCTAGCCGGTGATCTGGATCGTGACCATAAGCAGCCATTGCTAAAGCATCAGCAGGGTCACTTTTATTCGGTAAATTCTTACCGCCACGATAACGCCGCAATTCAACGTGACCCACCCAGAGAATTTTGATTTTTAACTTATTGAGGATGGATGCCCACAGTCTTGAATAGTGGTTTCCTGTTGGTTCAAGAATCGCATAATCTGGCTTGATTTCTGCTAGATACTTAGCAAAGTCAAACGCCGATTTTTGTTTCTTCTTAGCATCAGGATTGGAGTAAAAAGCTGGATATAAAGTAGATGCTTTATTTCTTGTTTTATTCCAATATGCTTGTAATCCGCCCTTGGGGTATTGTGTTAAAATATGAGTGGTTATACTCGATTTACTAACATCAATTCCCAGAATTATTAATTCTGTTGTCATGGTTCTGCAAACAATAAGAGGTGGTTTTCAAGGACTGGCATCCTTTGATTAGCCCGAACTTAATAGCGCACGAATCACCCTAACGCCCCACACTTGAGGGGCGCGATTCAGGAGTAAACGCATTCGGGAGAATTAACAAGGGAATTGCCGCGCATGAAAAGATGAACATCACAATTCAGTGGCGCAATTCAATTTAAACGCTGCACTTTCTCTTGCTAACAATGCTGATTGCTTTGGACACAACCCGCGACTCTGGCAGCAATGCCAGAGTTTCGGCTACTGTGTTAGGTAGCCTCATCAGGCGGGGTTATTTTGGTGTAATTGGCAATAGAGCCGTGGACTTCTGTTAAAAAAGAAAGTAGGTCATCGCGTGTAAAATTCGTTAGTTCTAGCTTTAAATCAAAGGTTTCAGTTTTATCTAATTCATTAGTCCGTTTGAACAACTCGCACTTGATTTTTACTTGGTTATTACTCATTTAAACCAGTCCTCCTCTTCATCTGGGTAGTAGTAAGGTGGCATTTCTCCCCATTCATTTAGCCAAAAATCATCTTCATCTAAATATTCATGTCCACATAATTGAGGTGGTCTACCAGGGTAAAGGATGGTAGCTACACATTGAGCGAATAAAATGGAATAACCGTATTCAGGATTTTTGATATCGGTGTAACAATGGCAATTGTTAATATATTTATTGCCATCACTCACCCATTCCAA
>NZ_JABXKI010000313.1 GCF_017115095.1 Nostoc sp. NMS4
TCATCCGCCCATTCTTCTATTAATAAAGTTAAACCCCGTTGTTTAGGATCTTGCGGTATTATGGGGCGATCGGGATACTCTAAGTCTAAATACTTAGCTATCTCCGTAGAATCCGCAATATATTTATTACGATCCTTTAATACAGGCACTTGTCTTTGACCAGTCAGCCGGAACAGTTCTACCTGTCCAATCCCAGGCGTAACCTCTATTTTGCGGTAATCTAGTCCTTTAAAATCTAGAATTAGGCGCACTTTCTCTGAGTATTGAGAGAGTTCCCATTGGTATAATTCCAGCATATTTTGTATATCTTGTAACTGGTCAACTTCTTAACTTTACAATTGTATCTTTAGTTTAAGTAATTTTTGTTGGTATTAATTGCTTAGTTGCTTATTATATTAATTGACGTTAGGGTTTAACTGATGCCTGATATTTGGCAAAATCATCAATTTTAAAAAAATTGTTTCCTGATTGATTAAAATATCAAATAACTAAGTAATTTAATTCAGCGTATATAAAAAATAAACCTAAGAGGTTGTTTGAAAAGTTGTTGACTGTGATTTTAATCGAATTATTACCCCCCCCTTAATCCCCCCGATATATTGCGGGGAAACAAGAAAATCCGGTATCCTCCCCTTTATAAGGGGAGGGTTAGGGTGGGGTAAAAAATAGATACATCAATCGTGACTTTCCAAAAATCTTCTAATCCTTAATTTGTGGATCTTCAACGGTTACTGCAATTTCTGCCAATGTGCGCCAATATTAAAATATTTCGGTAATTATTTTTTGTACTTTTGTTGAATAATCAATGGCGAATTAAGAGATATAGCTTTCTTCCCTATGTAATTTAGGATTTATGAATCAACTATTAATTTACGTACAAATTTGTATATAAATTGGCTTTTAAGTATAATATTTCTCCAAAGGTCATTGTAACTCATAACTTCTAGATGTGAGATTTTCACACTTTCTGAGAGTTTACGTTATACAGAGTAAGGCTTTTCAACTTATTTTGGTGTAATGGAGAAAATTTGCTCAACTTACATGAAATATATGGTAGATATATTTCATACTTATCAGAGGGAGTCGATGTTAAGTATTTTACCTCAATAGCACAAACTCTTCTAGAGAAAAATCTTACTTCCCTCTTGAGTTAGATTTTGTACATAGCAAAATGTTATAAATCTTTATGTAACGTGTGGACAAAAAGAAAAACAAAATTTATGAAGACAAATTACAGCAAATTGCTGACTACGTTGGCAGGGATAGCAGGATTTACTAGTTTCAGCGTCCTCATTACTTTACCATCTGATGCGAAAGAGGCACTAAATCCTAACCCCAGTATTTTCAACGAAGCTCCCTATAACCGAGGTCAAAGCCTTCAGGCAAACACTCAATACACACCTGCTGAGGCTGTTTCCCAAATAGAAAAGGGTAATACCAAACGCAAACAAGTAGCACAGAAAAGTGGTGGAACCCTCAATCCCAAACCAAGTATTTTCAACGAGCCTCCCTACAACCGTGGTGGTAATGCTGCGCCTAGTGAACCAGCACCCTCAACTCCAAGTACTACCCCGGAAACTCAACCTACCACACCATCTACAACTCCACCAGGCCCAGGGGCAAGTGACAATCAAGGCAAAAACTTGTTAGCCTTGGCAGAGTCAAACGCTTCCTTTACCACCTTGACCAAGGCTTTGAAAGCAGCAGGATTGGCCGGAGCTTTGCAAGGCAAAGATAACTTAACTATTTTTGCACCCACAGATGCAGCTTTTGCTAAGTTGCCACCAGACGCTTTGCAAGAATTGTTAAAGCCAGATAACAAAGAAGTATTGCTCAAGATTTTAACTTACCATGTAGTACCTGGTAAGGTATTGGCTGCTGATTTGAAGTCTGGTGAAGTTAAAAGCCTTGAAGGTGGCACAATCAACATTAAAGTCGATCCTGCTACCGGTGTAACTGTCAATGATGCTAAAGTAACACAAGCAGATATCACAGGTAGCAACGGTGTAATCCACGCAATCGATCAGGTGATTTTACCTCCTGACTTGTAGTTGTACTTATCGAAAATTTGGGTTTAAAACCCCGTGCTTCTAGCACGGCTTTCTGGTAAGATATATCTAGTCGCCATAGGGCATTTGGAGACTCTAAACGGACGTGGAGAGACTGTAAGACTACCTAGTAGCGGGTTTCTGTGAAACGTTAAGGAATCCTCGCTCATCCTGGACGAGGAGGTATGTCAACAGCACAATTGGCAACATAACTAGATCGACATAACTAATACATTAAAATTCCGTTCAGATGTTAATTTTGGACGGTTTTTTTGTTTGCAATCAGCTTTTGATCTTTATCTTGCATTTCTAAAAGTTCAGGAATAGTAACAAACCTATAGCCCTGTTTCCGAAAGTTGGCAATAATTTCTGGTAAAGCTTGCACAGTTTTAGAGCGATTACCACCACCATCATGCATTAGCACAATTCCACCTGGCTTGGCCTTCCTAAACACATTATTAATTAATTTTGGTACAGCAGGACGCGAGTAATCTACAGAATCAGATGACCAGAGAATGATGGCATATTTGCTATTTCTAGCGTAACTAGCCACCCCATTGTGCATGATTCCCCCTGGTGGTCGAAATAAATTTGTTTTAATCCCTGTTACTTGATAAATCAAGTCTGCTGTGTGGTCAATTTCATAGGCAGCTGCTTGGGGATTTAAAAATTGATACCAATGATGCCAAGTGTGATTACCAACTACGTGACCCTCAGCAATCTCCCGCTTTACTAAGCCTGGATAATTTTTCACGTTTTGCCCAATCAGAAAAAATGTCCCTTTGATTTGATTTTTTTTGAGAATATCTAGTACTTCCCCGGTACTCTCAGGCCATGGACCATCATCAAAAGTGAGCGCAATTACTTTCTGTTCGGGAGTAAGTTTTGCCGCATCAACTATTGCTCCTTGAAAACGCGGTGGCACAGTATATGAAAGGCCTTTTGTTTGTACTTGTTCCTGCCAACTTTTAAGCATCGTCGCTTTGAGTTCTTCAAGCTGCTGCTGAATTCCAACTTTGCTTGGTAGATTGTTTACATTTAGATTCTCTGTACTTTGAGCATCAGAGGAGCTTGACTTGATAAGCATCATCGTGCCAGCACTCAAACTGCCACTCAAGACAAGCAAGGTAATTAATATTTTTTGTAGACCAAAAAATGACTTATTGTCGTCCACTTCATAGCTCCTTCAAGGTCGAACCATCTTTTTTTTCACAAGACTTATGGCAACTTCTATACTCTGGTAAGCCTTGCCATACAAGCTACAGTTATGATGGGTATATTTTTAAAGTTATACCAATTTGAAAAATGATTGCGACAGATGGATTAATATAACCCCGACAGAGAAGGCGATTCCCAATCCAAAATCTAAAATCTAATATCTAAAATGGTATTAGCTCCAACCCTGACTCAGAAAAAATACCTTACCCAATGGATAATCTAATATCTATAAGTAAAACTCTCACTA
>NZ_JABXKI010000327.1 GCF_017115095.1 Nostoc sp. NMS4
CTACTGTGTACACACAAGTCGAATTACCCCCCTTAATCCCCCCTTATAAAGGGGGGAAAATCTAGTTCCCTCCCCTTTGCAAGGGGAGGGTTAGGGTGGGGTAAAACTTCGGTTAATCACTATTTCAGACTTGTGTGTACACCGTAGCCTTTATAAGGAGAGGGATTGAGGGTGAGGTAAACCAGGGACATAAAATTGTATATTATTTAATTCTTATTCCTAAGAGACTTTACCAAATCCACCACCGCCAGGAGTTTCTATTACAAAAATATCTCCATTTTTCATCTGTACTGTTGCTGTGCTACCTAAATTTTCTTCAATTCCATTCTGACGTTGTATCCAGTTGCGCCCTACTTTTCCTGCTTCTCCACCATTTAATCCAAAGGGAGGAACAAGCCGATGACTTGAGAGAATATTAGCTGTCATCGGTTCAAGAAATCGAATGCGGCGGACGACTCCATTACCACCTGAATATTTTCCTTTGCCACCGCTATCGGGACGAAGACTAAAGCTTTCTAAAAGTACAGGATAACGGGTTTCTAAAACTTCTGGATCGGTCAGGCGGGAGTTAGTCATGTGAGAATGAACACCATCAGTGCCATCAAAATTAATTCCTGCGCCAGAGCCGCCGCAGATAGTTTCATAATATTGATATTGCTCGTTACCAAAAGTAAAATTATTCATCGTTCCTTGAGAAGCAGCCATAACACCCAAAGCACCATATAAAGCATCGACAATGGTTTGAGAGGTTTCGACATTACCTGCGACTACGGCGGCTGGATAGGTTGGGTTAAGCATACAGCCAACCGGGATAATAATTTCTAGAGGATTAAGACACCCGGCATTGAGAGGAATATTATCATCAACTAAAGTACGGAAGACATATAAGACTGCTGCTTGAGTTACAGCTTTAGGAGCATTAAAATTACTATTTAGTTGTAGAGAAGTGCCAGTAAAATCAATGGTAGCACTGCGGTTTTCTGGGTGAATGGTTACTTTTACTTTAATTTGTGCGTCATTATCCATTTTATAAGTAAATGAGCCATCTTTGAGAACTGCGATCGCACGCCGAACAGACTCCTCAGCATTAGCTTGCACAAATGTCATATAAGCTTGAACGGTATCGAGCTTGTATTGTGAAACCATTTTACAAAGTTCTTGAAGTCCTCGTTCATTTGCAGCAATTTGGGCTTTGAAATCGGCTATATTTTGGTCAGGGTTACGAGCAGGATAAGTATGATTTGCAAGGTGTTTTCTGACTGCGGTTTCTCGAAAATCTCCCTCTTCAACTAAAAGAAAATTATCAAAAAGAATTCCTTCCTCTTCTACTGTGTTACTGTGTGGAGGCATTGAACCGGGAGTAATGCCACCAATATCTGCTTGGTGTCCGCGAGAAGCAACGAAAAAGATGGGCATTGGGCATGGATTATTGTCACTACTTTCTAAAAATACAGGGGTAATTGCAGTGACATCAGGAAGATGTGTGCCGCCGTTATATGGGTTGTTAGATAGATAGACATTTCCTGGTTTTAGGGTGTAGCCTTTATCGTTAATTAAACTGCGGACACTTTCACTCATTGAGCCTAAATGTACAGGAATATGGGGAGCATTTGCTACTAATAATCCCGATGAGTCAAAAATAGCGCAGGAGAAATCTAGCCTTTCTTTGATATTCACAGATGTTGCCGTGTTTTGCAGCACAATTCCCATTTGTTCAGCGATAAATTGATAGAGATTTTTGAAGATTTCTAAACGGACGGGATCGGGTTTAGCTGTTGTGTACATATTTGACTCCTATTATTTGCTAAGATTATCTACTAAAGTGATTAAAGTAGTTCAATGAAGATTCGGTCTGCTACACCTGATGATGTACTACTAATTTATTCCTTCATCCGAAAAAAGTCTGAGTTTGATAGAGAAATTGGTGCTTATTCTGGTGTACTTCAAGTTACTAAAGATAAGATACGTAAAACAATTTTTGGAACAGTGCCTTTCTCTTACGTTTTATTTGCAGAAAACTCAGAGCGTGTAGTTGGGTTTGCTTTATATGGATTTAGATACTCATCTTTTGCAGGTCAACCGAGTCTCTGGCTTGATGATTTGTATGTAGATGAAGATATGAGAAGTCAGGGAGCAGGAGCCGCATTAATGAGTTATTTAGCTCAAGTTGCGAAAGACAATGACTGTACTCATTTGGGTTGGAATGCTGATGCTCGCAACACTCGCGGACTTAGTTTTTATGATAGAATAGCTGCAAAAATTACGGAGCAGAAAGGTAATCGCTGTTTTTTAACCTGGACACCACAAATACTTACAGTATAAGTAGTTTATAGACGCTGCAAAATTAAGTGATTATCCTCAGTTAATCTCGCTTGCCAGTTAGGTTCAACGACAATTGTGCTAATTTTTTCTATAATAATTCCAGGTCCATTAATACTATCTTCTGGTTGTAAATCTTCCCGCCGATAAACAGGAGTATCATACCATTTATCAGCAGTAAACATCCTTACTATCTCTACGGCTTCGGGGGCTTCAATTATAGAACGGGTACGAATAATTAAAGGTTCTTCGGGAGTCTCCATTTTCTGAATTACTTCTACTGAGGCTGATTCAACAATTAAAGTTTTCTCTAATTGAATGAAACCATAACGTGATTTATGTTCATCTTCAAATTCTTGCCGCATCAATACCATATCATCGGCAAAGTTAACGGTTAAAGTAGAGTTAGTTCCTTCATATTTTAAGTTTACTTTTTGGACTATTTCTGTTTGAGCGTCATTTATTTCACTTGTAGCTTGAGTTTCTAAATGTTCCATTAACTGATGTAATTTAGGGATTAATGCTTGACTTAAAGGCTGTTCTACTCCCCCTTCTCTAATTGCCCTGATATCAGCTAATCCCATTCCGTAAGCAGAGAGAACGCCAGCATAAGGATGTAGAAATATCTTTTTCATTCCCAAAGTATCGGCAATTAAACAAGCAACTTGGCCACCTGCGCCGCCAAAGCAACAAAGCACATATTGACTGACATCATAACCGCGTTGTAGACTGATTTTTTTAATTGCATTCGCCATATTTTCCACTGCGATCGCAATAAATCCAGCAGCTACTTGTTCGGGAGTACAATCATTTAATGTAGCGGCTTGAATGTCTTGGGTTAATTGTGTAAATTTTTGAATAACAATATCTTTATCTAAAGGTAAATTTCCATCAATGCCAAAAACTGAGGGAAAATATTGTGGGTGAATTTTACCTAACATCACATTGGCATCAGTTACCGCTAATGGCCCGCCACGTCGATAACAAGCAGGCCCAGGATTTGAACCAGCAGATTTAGGGCCGACACGATAACTAGAACCATCAAAAAACAGAACTGAACCACCACCAGCAGCAATGGTATTAATTGCTAATACAGGAACTCGCATCCGGGCCCCAGCAATTTCTGAGTCTAGTTGTCGTTCATACTCTCCTTTAAAGTGGGCAACATCTGTACTTGTCCCTCCCAT
>NZ_JABXKI010000236.1 GCF_017115095.1 Nostoc sp. NMS4
GATAGCGATGAGATTTCCTAACTGTTGAATTGCAACCCGCAGATCCCCGACTTCTCAAAGAAGTCGGGGATCTTGTTTTTCATATCTACCAATTACGAATTACGAATTACGAATTACGAATTACGAATTATATTAATAGTTGCGCTACGATATCCCCTATTGCTTTCATGCAATGTACGTGAGGAGTAGTGCAGGTTAAACAGATGATAGAAGAATTCAATACACAGGATGCTGAGAATCTGGTGGCGATCGCTAACCAATTTGCCCAACAAGGGAAGGTTACAGGCGTTAAAGCATTTGGCAGTGGTAATATAAATGACACCTTTTTAGTAACTCTAGATTCCTCAAAAGAACAACGTTTTGTCCTGCAACGCATCAACACGCAAGTTTTTCGTCAGCCAAAACTAATTATGCAGAATATGCGTACCTTCACTGATCATGTTCGCAATCGGTTGCAGGATACACCCCTTAATCGTCGCTGGGAAGTTCCCCGCGTACTATTGACCAAAGATGCTCAAGACCACTGTAGGGGTCTAGATGGCTCCTTTTGGCGGGCAATCAGCTTTATTGAAGGCTCCCAGTCATTTGATACAATGGGCGATCGCTCACACGCCAAAGAAATCGGTTATGCGTTGGGAATGTTCCACAATCTAATCAGCGATTTGCCACCAGAAAAACTTGCTGACACCCTCGCAGGGTTCCATATTACACCGCTTTATCTCCAGCATTATGAGGAAGTTTTGCCAAAAACTAGTGTGCGTAAATCTGCTGAAGTTAATTATTGCTTACAATTTGTTAGCGATCGCCAAGCCTTTGCACATATCCTAGAAAATGCCAAATCGGAAGGCAAGCTACCTCTACGTCTGATGCACGGCGATCCAAAGATCAATAACGTGATGTTTGATATTGTTACCCAGCAAGCCGTCAGCGTCATCGACCTCGACACCGTAAAACCTGGTTTGGTACATTACGATATTGGTGATTGTCTGCGATCGGGTTGCAATCCTGCTGGTGAAGAAACCGAGAATTGGGAAAGTATTTATTTCGATACCGATCTGTGTCAAGAAATCCTACAAGGTTATCTCGCTGTGGCTAAGGCATTTCTGACTGAGAATGATTATGCATATATATATGATGCCATCCGTCTAATTACTTTTGAACTAGGGCTAAGATTTTTTGCTGATTATTTAGCAGGGAATGTCTACTTCAAAGTTAAACACCCAGAACATAATCTTACCAGAGCGATCGTTCAGTTTAAACTTACAGAAAGTATTGAATCTCAAGAGACGCAGATTCGCAAAATTATCCAAGATATGAAATGAACAACCAGACATTTTCCCTGCAACCTTTCCCTTCTAGCGAGTCCTTTGGTAATTTTAAAATTACAGGCAATATCTCCCGAAATTCTAATCAACTTACCATCTGCTACAACCTGGGAGGCGACTTAAAAGAAATTGCAATTCCTCCACCATTAAATTTACCATCACGCAAGTACGAATTATGGGAAGACACTTGCTTTGAGTTCTTCCTTGGTATCAAAGATTCTCAACGATATTGGGAATTTAACCTCTCTCCCGCCGAACATTGGAATGTCTATCGCTTTAATGGGTATCGTCAAGGAATGCAAGAGGAAACAGCTTTTGAAAAGCTACCGTTTAGCGTTCAGAATCAAGCCGATGCTTTGGTACTTGTGTTAGATGTCGATTTGGATAAAATTATTTCGGCAAACCAAGCCATTGAAGTTAGCATTACTACTGTTATTAAATATAAAAACGGTGAGGTGACTTACTGGGCGTTAACTCATCAAGGTGCAGAGGCTGACTTTCATCTGCGAGATAGTTTTATTGTTAAGTTGTGAGTTATATCTTACTGAAATTTGGATTGGAAAAATTACGCAATCTACACAATCATTATGAAGTAAGGCGATTGGTTATACTTCATGGAATGAGCCTGTTCAACTGAGTTTATTTGACAGAAGCTAGAGGAACGTCTTTGAATGGCAGTTTATTGCTTTAAACTTGAATTACCGTCGTAAATTTGTGTGTAGCGATCGCTCATGACACAAAACACATTAAAGGTTGATGCATTTTGGGATAAAGATGCAGAAGTTTGGGTAGCAACTAGTGAAGACATACCGGGATTGGTAACAGAAGCTTCTACGATTCAGTCTCTTACAGAAAAACTCAGAGAAATGATTCCAGAACTCCTTATTCTGAATCAAATTGTGCCATTCGACAATTGAGCGATCGCAATCCTATCTGAGTTGTGAAAATTAAAACTTAGGAACGTGAATTAAATAAAATGCAAAACTTTATCTTGTATCTAGCTTCCCTCTCCTTTATAAGGCTACCGTGTATACACAAGTCTTGAAATAGCTGATTAACCAAGGTTTTACCCCACCCTAACCCTCCCCTTGCAAAGGGGAGGGAACTAGATTTTCTTGTTTCCCCCCTTTACAAGGGGGGATTAAGGGGGGTAAAACCCGGATCTCAAAGTAACTCCGATTTGTGTATACATGGTAGCCTTTATAAGGAGAGGGATTGAGGGTGAGGTAAGCCAGGGACATAAATTGTATGTTATTTAATTCTTATTCCTTAGTGAGACAATTGTGCTTTCAGATGGTCTGCCAATCGGATTGCCAAAGCGATAATAGTGAGCGTAGGATTAGCATAGCCTCCTGTAGGGAAAACAGAGCTACCTGCCATGAATAAATTAGAGATGCCGTGAACTTGACAATTTGCATTTACTACTCCTTGTTTTGGGTCATGATGCATACGTGTTGTTCCCATATTATGATGGGTACTAAGAGAAGCAACAGGACGATCTTGATCCAATTCAATCTGCAACTCACCCAGACCGGCATTAGCAAATTCTTGTGCAAATACTAACTGCGATCGCTTCACACTGCAAATATCTATTTCGCCCCAATGATTAGTTAATTTTGCTTGAGGACAACCAAGCTTATCTAGTTGATTACTGAGTGTTACCCGATTATCTGGATTTGGAGTTTGTTCAGTTTGGCTAAGAACTTCAAACTTGGTATATTTCTGTTCATTACCTTCATGTTCAGACCATCCTCCATGACTCAAATCAGGAAACAAATATTCTTTTTTGACATTATACTTATACCAATCAGCTACTAAATCATCAATATTCGTAATAACATTTTGTAAATGTTGAAAAACATTCTTAGGTAACTGTTTCTGTTTAACTGAAGAGAATAAAATTTTTGCAGAAGCCTTTGCTGGCGATCTAAATCTTTCATCTCTGGGATATAACAACGCAGTCATATTTAGCAATTTATCGCGGCGCATCACTTGTTCTGTCAGGGCAAATTTCCCCATCACTGTGACATTATTCACCCGGCGTAAGTCATACAAAGCCATCGAATTAAATATTTTGCGATTTTGCGGAATAAGCATACCACAACGAATAAAAGGATGATCCATAAAGAACCTACCCACTAAATCATGTTGATTGCCTAATCCATTCTTTTGAATTCGGTTTGATAGCAACAATAAACGTGCATTTTCAATACCACCTGTGGCTAAAATAAATACTTTTGCAGCTACCCAAAATTTATTCCCAGATAAACAAGCAACTTGTACACGTTTTACTGTCTGAGCTACTTCATCGGCCTCAATTTCTACCACGTTGGCGTTAAGGAATGTGGTAATATTAGGAGATTGATTAATTTGATGCCGATATTCATTGGTGAAAATATCGCGCGGGCCAAACTGAAACATACTGGTAGTAACTCGGTCACTTGTGAAATGTGTGCGCGGAGATTGAGCATTTTCCCAAGCCTCAGCTTCATAAGCAAAGGAACCGAGTTTACAGACTGCTTGAGCGCGCTGATAAAATGGATTCAGGTGAGATTTACTAAAAGGCCAGCCACTATATGGTATCCAATCTCTTTTTTCAAAATCTATTTCATCTAACGGCACGTGCCTCAAACCAAGTTGATTTTTATTAATTTCAATATTCCAGACATTAGCCATTCCACCAAATTGACGATGACGCATATCTTGAAGTCGTGGAAAAGGATCTCCAACCGTTTCACCTTCACCAAGAGAAGCAGTCTCTTGATTAAATTCAATGTCACCACTTTCTAGTAAGCAAACTCGAAAATCTTGCCCAATTAGTTCTCGTGCAAGTGTAATTCCTGCTGGGCCAGCACCAACTATACAAACTTCGGTATTGATAATTTCATCTATTGGTACTTTGCGACTATCAATCAACATTAATTTAGTTCCTTTTGTATAAATATTTTTTTACCCCACCCTAACCCTCCCCTTATAAAGGGGAGGGAACTGGATTTTCTAGTTTCCCCCCAATACATCGGGGGGATTAAGGGGGGTGATTAAAATCACAGTCAAACACTTTTCAAACATCCTCTAAGCACTAAAGTGCTTACTACAAACCTCTCAAAACTTTTGCGATAGACTACTAGGCATTGCAGAACGAATTGTATTGATAAAATTTTGGGCGTAATTCTGCGTTGAGAAATCGAGGGCGCGTTGTCTAGCAGCCATTCCCGCACTTTGGGCAAATTCTTGCTCGTCAAGATAACGGAGAATTGCGATCGCTAATTTATCCGCATCGCCGTAAGGTGTTAATAGTCCATTCATGCCATCGGTAATAATCTCTGTCGGACCACCCGCACTGCCGGCAATTACAGGTTTACCCAGCGCCATCGCCTCAATAATCACAATCCCAAAGGGTTCTTTATCTGATGCATGAACGAATACATCCATTGCCTGTACCCACTCCGGGATATTACGCTGTAGCCCAGCCATAATTACTTGGTCTTTTAAGCCTAAAGCGGTGATTTCTGCTTTTAAGAAGTCTTCATAATCTGGTTCCAAATCGTGCTTACCGCCAACCACCACACAATGAGCATCGGGATACTTCTGTAAAATTTTGGGCATCGCTTGCACCAATACGTGCATTCCCTTCCATCGTTGCAATCGTCCGACAATTCCAATCAAGGGCCCGTGTAAAGGTAAGCCCAGTTTCCGCCGTGCTTCTTCTGGAGTTGGTAAGGCATTTGGCTCAAATCGGTCTAATGCGACACCAGGATAAACCAGAGGTGTTGGTCTGTGAGGCCAAATCTCTGCCTGTGCTTGCTTACCATCCTGCGAAAGAGTGATAATTGCCCGTGCTGGGATTAAAGTAGCAATTCGCACCAACCAAGTTTTATCGCTAGGTACTTCTAGTTGATACCATACAGCAGGTAAGCCCGCCAGCATCGCCGCCAAACCTCCAGATATATGTGTGATCCACATCCAATTGACAATTATATCTGCACGTTCGCGGCGTGCGATCGCAGCTATCCGAAAAACAGCGCCAATAAAACGGTGGATTTGGCGTAAACGTCCACTTTCCACAACTCGCGCATCAATACCAAGGGATTTCACTTGTTCTACCATCGGGCCGGATTCTAAAAATATCACCAGCCACTCGACACCAGCATTACGCCCTTGCTGCACCAAATCCCAAAGCATCATTTCACCGCCGCCTCGTTGCTCGGCCAGTGGCATTACAATAATTACTTTCATAATCTATAAGAGTCCTATTTAAGTTGTAAGATTTATCAGATTCTCGACTTCTTAGGAACTTCCAAATAAAAAAATACTCAAAAAACTGGCGAAAAAACTCTCTCCTCCTTATTCCTCTGTGTTCTCTGTGTCTCTGTGGTTCGTTTATTTGGATAATTTATTTCTTGGAAGTCCCTTAGAGAAGTTAGGAATGTTGGAGAGCATCTGAGGATTGCTATAGTATTTATGTCCTGCCATCGCCATCGCTAAAAATCCCCAAAGAATCATCCCGGCGACACTCAACATACCGCTACCAATAACTAGCTGTGAAGCGGAACTGATCCCAATGGCGCGGGCAGCACTGATAAAACTATCAAAACGACCTTCGCCATAGCTACTAACACTAACAATTAACAAAATTAATCCACCCATATAAAAGATGGCTCCAAACCAACCAAGGGTGAAAAACATATCTAAGATGCCACTATCAATTACTACTACTTCAATTTGACCAGTTTTTTCGTTAACTTTCCAAATATTTCCTAAACCGTTACCTAGACCATTAGAAAGGGCTAAACCAAGGTTTTTGTCATAACTTCCCGATCTATCTTTAAAGCTGCCATCTTCTTGAAGATTAGAAAAAGTTTCCAAACGGGTTGCTACCACGCCAGCAATTGGCTCGATAGTTGTCAATGGCACAACACAAATTGCCATAACTACAATTATGGTAATTAAACGCATTTGAATTTTAGCTTTGACTGAACCCATAATCATAATTATTCCAAATAACCAGCCTCCCCAATTAGTACGTGCTTGTGTCAATAGAAAAGATAAGTAACCAACAGCTGAAGCCGGAAAAATTAAGTTACCTGAACTAGTAAATAACAACAGTAACCCAGCTTGCATAACAGAACCAAAGGGTCCGACTGAGTGTAATGTACTCCAGACCCGCATCCCGAAAGGTACAGGATTTCCCGAACTCATGAATAATTTTGATTGTATTAGCCAGTACCTATCCCACTCAGGAGCTACCACAAATTGATATACGCCATAACTTCCTAAAATCAACACACACCAGAGAAATGTTCGCTGAATGTTCTGGCGATAGCTGGGATAATCTCGCCAGTTGATAAATAAATGAAAAGCGAAAATGATTGGACTGAGCCAATCCATCAATCCGCGAGCTACAGGGATAGGTGGGTTGTAAATTAGACCAATGAGAAAGCCATAGAACACCCCAATAAAAGCCAAAACAAACGGCAAACCCCCTTGGCGAGAAGCGCGGGGAAAATGTCGCAAGAATGTTGCTATAGTTACAAATACCACCAAGTAGGGTGCGATGAGCATTTGACGGCTAGGGTCCCAACCCACCCGATAGTCAACTAAGCGAGTAGCTAAGGGTGTGAGAAACCAAATCCACCAGGTAAAGCTGATATACAGAATGGGATGCCGCAAGTATAAAAATACAGCTACTGCTAAAGCTGTCACCGGATAAATTAGGCGCAATCCGGCAGTAACACCAGCAAAATAGCAAACTACAGTTAGTAATATAAAACCTGCGATCGCCATCCAACCCTGTAGCGATCGCTCTTCAGGAGAATAGTTTTCTTGTAAAAAACTATTGAAAAGTATCTGCTTAGAATTCATTCAATTTTAGATGTACATATAAATAAGTTCAACTCGTTCCCAGGCTCTCGCCTGGGAATGAAATCATTCGAGGCTCTGCCTCATTCTGAATTCTGAATTCTGAATTCTTGATATCCCTGCCAACGTCCCCGCCAAGATGCTAATAACTTTTTCCCCGCCAACTGCCCTTGGCTAGGTAAAAATCTCAGCCATTGTACCAAGCCCAAACTATCGCAAGTACCCACAAATACTGCCCAGAATAAAAATACAATCCGGCGGATAAATGGCAAATGCTCTAATAAAACTAAAGTTTCATTATGGACTAAATTAATAAAGGCAATTTCATTAAAGTTATTTCGCTGATCTTCATCAAAACGTTGTGCTGGATAATGATCTACAGCAACGTGAGGATCGTAAATTATCTTCCAACCAGCCCGCTTTAATGCCAGAGTAAACGCCATTTCAAAATGTACCTGCGCTCCAGTACCGCGCATCCGCTCGTCAAAGCGCAATTGTTCGATAGCTTGGGTACGAAAACTCATGTTCACCCCCTTGAGAATATCGACTTCGCGGGGTTCTCCCACTCCCAGGTGATGGTTGCCAATAACTCGCCCAAACCACTGCAACTGTCCAACTACTGGGCGGGATTCGTCTTCTAATTTGCTGCCGTGGCGTATCCAATCACGCCCTCCCAGACCGCCGAGGCGATTATCACTGGTAAAGTAAGCCGCAATCCGCTCTAACCAATCGGGATGGGGTGCGGCATCATCATCAGTAATGGAAACAATATCGCCCTCCACTGCTGCTAGTCCGGCGTTGAGGGCTGCAACTACCCCCGGTTGTGTGACTTTCACGGTATGCAGTGGCAAGTTGTGCGTGTTTAATTGCGCCAGAAATTCCCAAGTTTCTGCATCCGTATCACGGACAACCACGATCGCTTGATCAACTGGTTTAGTTTGCTCCTGTAGCGCCAAAAGGCAGCGTAAGAGGTCTTGTGGACGGCGATAAGTCGGTATCAGAACGGTGTTCCGCATTCTTGCTTAACTCCTCGAATAAATCCACATAAGTTTGTGCCATACTAGTCCAGCTGTGTTGTTCTGCCACAGAACGAGCAGCTTGACTCATTTGCTGCATTAGCATATCTCCACTTACCAAAGACATCATCGCCACAGCCAAAGCATCGACATCATTTGAGTCGGTTAAAACGATGCCACATTCTGGTGTCACCAACTCTGCACCTCCGGTAGCTGTGGCAGTAATTACTGGTAGTCCTGAAGAAAGTGCTTCTAACAATACGAGGCTACAAGCTTCATATCGGGAAGGAAAAATAAATAAATCTACTGACCGCATAATTTCGGGGATATCACGGCGAAATCCCACAAAATGAACGCGATCGCTTAACCCCAAAAATGCTGCTAGTTGAGGGAAGGGACTACCTTCGATATGACCTACCACCGCCAAATGTAAATTGGGAACTTTCACTAAGGCGTGTAGGACTGTATCTAAATTCTTTCTGGGTGTACGGATGTCTCCAGCGAACAGGGCTAGGGTGACATTTTCCGGTAAACCTAATTTTTGGCGATTGCTTTCACCAGGGGTAAACTCTTCTAGGTCTACGCCATTGACAATTACTTTAATCCGAGAACGCGGTACACCAATGTTGACTAATTCTTGGGCTACCTTTTCCGATACAGCCACCACAACCTGCGCTTTTTGGAAAGCTTGTTTTTCCCAACGGGCATTAAAAGCCGTAAACAGCCATTGGTAAAAACCATATAAATCGCGGCGATCGCGGGAAATATGAACAGGCGATCGCAACCATGAACTGTGGACAAAATGTACAGCATTCACATCAGCCGCAGCCAGATTAATTGCTCCATTGACTTTAACTAAATCAATTTCAGAGCGATGTTTACGTAACCAATCTGCACTTTTTTGGGCAAATATGAAATTACGTACAAATTCTGTAGGATAGCCTTTGACTGGAATTTTAATCCAATTAACTTGGCTATTTTCTTCTAATTCTGGTGCGACTTCACTAGCTAATAATGTCAGTTCATGACCACGACGAATTGCTTCATTAGCAACCTCATAGTTTACCCGTCCCTGACCATCACCTTTTTTGATTTTATGAGTAACAATACAAAGTTTCATCCACTATCTTCCTTAAGGATAAAAAGCTTGAATCACCCCTCCCCAACCCTCCGGCTACCGTGTATACACAAGTCGAATTTACCCCCCTTAATCCCCCCTTGGAAAGGGGGGAAACCGGAAAATCTAGTTCCCTCCCCTTTCCAAGGGGAGGGTTAGGGAGGGGTAAAACCCTGGTTAATCAGCTATTTCAGACTTGTGTATACACCGTAGCCTTTATAAGGGGGGATTAAGGGGGGTCTATTCAACTTATGCAAGAGGTTTCTTTAACAAATAAATTCCCAAACTCAGATATATTGATATATTATTTCGATATTCCTATTAACTTACTTGTCAAAATTTGTGGCGTAAAACTAAGACCAAGTGCTGCCAGATTTCGCACATTAAATCTTTGTTTATTCAGCACTTGCCAAAAATGAGAACGTGCTGCTGCTATCTCTTCACTTCGTAGCAAACCAATTCCCAAAGTAGTATTAGCTTCTAACCATTTTTGTTGAAAATGAGTTCTAAATTCTTGTAAAAGAGGGTCTTCCATAAAGACTTGATAACAAAACATTTCGCTTTTAGCTTTGCGAATTTTTGCTTGCACATCTCGACTACCACTGAGCATAGTCTCAGTTTGCTCATGGGCGCGATATCGCGTCAATCTTTCTGGACAATAGTAAGCGCCACAACCAGATATACAGAACAGATAGGTTAAATATAAATCCCACATCCCGCCAACTTCTGACGGAATACTATACCAATCCACCAAATTATTACGAATTACGCAAGATGCAGCAGTAGGTATACTTTTATCTACTAACCCAATTTTATAAAAAGGTTGATGAATTCCTTTTGCTAGTTTATCTCGCTTATAACCGCGTGTATTTTCTTCAGTTCCAACCTCATTAATTTTGCCATTAGCATCTATAATATATTGGTCGCAAAAAGCGAGAATTAAATCAGAATTTGCTTCTAGTGGTGGTACAAGCTTTGCTAAAAAATCTTCATGCCAAATATCATCGTCATGGAGACTAGCAACATATTTACCTCGCGCTAAATTGAAGCCATACTGCTGATTAGCCAACATACCCACATTTTGCGGATGCTGCCAAAATTTGATGCGTGAATCACCAAAAGATGCGACAATTGCTTGGGGATTTTCGGAACTACAATTATCAGAAATAATAATTTCAATATTTTGATAAGTTTGTTTTATAGCACTAGCGATCGCTTGCTTGAGATAGTCTGGTCGATTATAGGTGGGGATAATAACGCTGACTAAAGGTTGTTGAGATTCTTGATGCAATGACATATTTTTCTCCCTTGATATTTTCTAACTAAAAGATGCGTTATCTTATTTCGTTTGAGAGATGCTATATAGCTTTTTAGCTTTAGAAGGAAATTCAGCTATTGTTCTTGCATAAATTGTTCGGAGATTATTTACATGAGCAGCCATTGTAAATTCCTTCATCAATAAAGCATGACCTTGTTCACCCATATATCGGCTTTTTTCACGATCTATATACAACTCATTAATGGCATCAGCTAGCTTTTGAATATTATTACCCGGAACAAGAATACCTGTTTCTCCATCTCGTAAATGTTCTGGAATCCCCCCGACTGCACTACCAATTACAGGTCGATAACGAGAGTATGCTTCCAGAGTTACAAGACCGGCAGGTTCAGGCCAAACACTGGGAAAGATGACTGCAAAACACTGTTGATAAAGTTTATCTAATTTATCCGAATCGCACCAACCATGCCAAGTGATTCGCTTATTCAATCCGAGTGTGCTTGCTAACTTTTCTAACCGTGGCCGTTCCCAACCTTCGCCGGCAATATCAAGTTGAATTTTCGGATTTGTATGTATTAAGGTTTTGAGTAACCATTCCAGACCTTTATCAGAAACAATCCGTCCAGCAAACAAAATTCTATGATTTTGATGGACTTCTAAACTTAGGGGTAAATTTGCTGTTTGTGGTATAGATATCCCACAGTGTAGCGTTACAGTTTGTTCGGGAGGTACACCGGTTTTAATTAACTCTTGTCGGACATATTCGCTATTAGCAAGAAAAGTAATTTTTAGCCTTTTTAAGACATCTAAAAACTGATGAGTGGTTTGAAGTTCTCTAAGAGTTCTTAAAGGTCTGCGGCTACCACATTTATCTACTAGTCTACCCCAGCTACATCCTAAGTAAGAGAAGTTGCGATCGCAGATTGTCCGTTGCCCTGCTAAATATTTTGTGCCGCTAGGACAGTAGAATGAGTGATTATGAACGCTGAAGATAGCAGGACATTCGCCTGTAAGCTGCAATAGCAAATCTGGGCTGTGGATATGCAGCAGTTTGAATTGACTTTGATCGATATTTTTAAGTGATTTTATCACGCGATCGCTAACATCAGGTGGTCGATGTTCAAATAGAGAAGCTAAATAAGTTTCAACACCTCCGCCCCCACCGACATCAAAATTTGAGCATTGATAAATTAGGTCTTTGTCAAAGATTTGTTCAGACATTTCTTCTATTATTAAGTATCCAGGACTAGTTTTAATAGCTTATTTGTAGAGATAATCAGCCTTAAACACTCTACTTCAATACGCTTGGGTTATTTTTTTACTAACCGCAGAGGCGCAGAGGACGCAGAGAAAAGAAAGAGAAGGAAAAAATTGCTTAACTGAACTGTATTGATCCATAGTTAGGGGTTTACGGCTGTAGAGATGTACAGCCGATTAATATGTTGTAAGTATTTGGGTAATTGGATATTGTTTCTAATCTGGCTGCCTTATTTCATACTGCATTTGATGATATTTCCAAAGCTTGCCTTTTAGTTCCAATAGTTCTTGATACTTACCTTGTTCTACTATTCGTCCCTGTTCTAAAACTACAACTTTATCTGCTTTAGAAATAGTAGAAAGACGGTGAGCGATCGCAATTACTGTTTTACCAACAGATAGCTTTTCTAATGAATCTTGAATTAGGCGCTCAGATAGCGAATCTAAGGCACTAGTTGCTTCATCCAAAATCAAAATTTCTGGGTTCCGCAGTAAAGCGCGTGCAATAGCAATTCGCTGCCTTTGTCCTCCAGATAACCTAACACCCCGATCTCCTAATTGAGTATCAAAACCTTCGGGCATTTCTAAAATAAATTCTAGTGCATTCGCTAGTTTAGCAGCTTCTTGAATTTGCTCATTCGTCGCCTCTGGAGTCCCGTAAGAAATATTCTGCCAAACATTAGTATTGAAGATAAAAGTATCTTGACTGACGACAGCTATTTTGCGGCGTAGAGAGTTAATTTCAAACTGCCGGATATCCATTTCATCAATGTAAAGATATCCATCCGTAGCATTATAAAATCGGGGAATTAAATCAGCAAGGGTTGTTTTCCCAGCACCAGAGGCTCCGACTAATGCTGTCATTTTTCCCTTTTCAATTGTCAGGGTAATATTATGCAACACTAGATTTTTATCATCATAACCAAAATCTACAGATACTAAATCTATTGACCTGTTTAATCCCTTAAATTCAACTCTGCCATTTTTAAAGTAATATTTTTCATCACTTGTCAACAGGTTTTTAATATTATCTGCTGAACCATGTAAAGTGCTAAGATACGCTCTCGTGCCATTAATATCTTGAACAAATGGGATAAAGCGAAATAGTACAAAGAAAAAGGTTAGTAAAGAAGCAACTTGTAGCGTTCCATTAGTCACAAGACTAGTGAATGCCAAAATAATCATTCCGATCAATACCGTAGTCGCTACCCCTTCGGCAATTGGCTTTACAAGTGTCCAGGTAAACACAACCTTTGTTGTACTACTTATTACCTTATCGCTAGCTTGATAATAACGCTGACGCTCAAATTCTTGAGTACCACAAGAATGAACAGTGCGAATGCCATTAATAAATTCTATAGCTGTTGATGTAAAATTAGCATTAGCAGCTGTCATCCCAAAACTTGATTCTCTGACTCTAGCATTCAGATTTGACAACCCTACACCTAAAAGTGTAAATAGTAATGCTGAGATTAACGTCAGTTGCCATGAGATCAAAAACATTGATATTAAGTAGACAAAGGTTGTCAGCCCTCTAGTTACTAAAAAAGCTCCGCCACTAAAACCTTGTCTGATCCTTTCAATCTCTGTAGTAATTGTGTTAATTAGTTCACCAGAACGAGTTTTACCAAAGTAACTTAACGATAAGGATTGTAACTGTTCAAAAATTTGCTTACGTAAGCGATCGGCAAGATGTAATTGAGATAATTCAGTATAGACTTGAGAAAAATAATTGAAGGTAGCACGTAACCAAGTACTTAATAAAATCAGCAAAGATACGCGATATAAACGATTAATCGCTGATGTTTTAGCTCCCAAAATCCAAAGATCAAACCATTCTATTCCTGTTTGGACAGGTTGAGCATTGGGGCTAGTTAAACTTTGCAAGAATGAAAGTAAGAAACCAATACTTACACCTTCAAAGGTTGCTGCCAAAATTGAGAATATCAGAGCTAAAATTGCAATTTTGCGAAAGTGTTTAAATTCTCGCAATATCAAATAGTTATCCTGCCAAAAGCTGCTGGCTTTGAGCAGATTACTGAGTGGTTGAGGAAGCTGAAAATTCATGGATTTTATCATAATAGTTTGGCAAGGTAGATAGACCGCTATAGATGCTACATAAACAATTTTTGTTTAAGCTTCAGTACGGTAGATGAAATCATCAATTACCGCACAGATAAATTACAGAGTTTGGCTATCCAGATGTAACAGGTGAAACTGTGCCTCTTTCCCATGAAGCTGAAATTTCTGGTAGTTTATTTAGCTGTACTGCATCTTCTAAAGTCCAACAACGAGATCCGGTTAAACTCATATCACCCCGTAGCACGTTAAATAATTGTGGCAGATTGTCGAGATTGTATTTACTCATCCAACGCCCTAGTGGTGTGATATTGTGCGTGCAAAAGCTCATTGCTTGAAAGAGTTTACCTCGTTCTCCAACACGCCATTCACGACAAAAAAGTGACCCTGGCGAGTAAACTTGCATTAATACAATCAATCCCAACATGATTGGACTTACTAATAGCAGCAATAGGAAAGCAGCAATCCAATCAATTAGTCGCTGCAATTGTTTGAAGGGTTGGTTAGGTACTTTATTGCTAGCGGGTATGTTTAGAAATATTGGTTTTTGAGCTTCTTCACATGCATCAGCCCAAAATTTGAGCAAAGCTTCACCCAATTTTGGATCTATACTTACCAAATTTACTGGAGAATGTTGTAAGCATTCTACTAGCGATCGCTTACTATCTAATGAAGCTAGATATGGTTGTTTAACTCCTCCAAGTGGCTTCACCAACAGCTTACCCCGTCGCCACAGTAGTGTGCAGTACCCACGATTATCTTGCTGTGACTGGGTTACATCATATAAATTCTCTAGAGTTGGAATTATTGAAGTTGTCATAATGTCTTTGGGTTTATACAGGAGTGAATTACTGAGGCGTTATCAAAGGCTATTAATGCCAAAGACCCAAATCCGAATCTTGTTGTAAGTCCAAAAAGTTGGAGAGAATTGAGGGCAAAAATATGCTATAGTATTTGCCACTCAGCCAAGCATATATTTTGCAGAATTCTGCTGGTGTAGAGATGTAAAAACTGGACAGATACTAATTAGATAGGTAGCAATCACCGCTACTATTAACATTCATGGGCAAATCTTGATTTTCCGGAAACTACTGACAGTAGAGAAGTGTAGAGGGAAATTACCCATGAATCTATATTTACGTTTAATTACGCTGAGGTGTTCATTCTGTCGATAGAGTTAACAAACCCAGTCTGCTCTTGTCTTCTAACCTTTTTGGAACTACTTTAATCTCTAGAATATAAGACTATATAGAAATAGCGATCGCTCAAATAAATTCTTTATCTGCTCTTTAAACAGTCCGTAATTTCTCTGAAAAACTGTGAATATAGCATAAAAATACTGAATTTATCCCGATCGCAATAAAATTCAATTTTGGTTATTACCTCGTTCCCAGTCTCCGACTGGGAATGCCCCTCATTGAGGCTCCGCCTCCCTGACTCGCGGCAGAGCCGCTTTTGATTTGCATTTCCAGCCAGAGGCTAGAAACGAGAAAGATCCCCGACTTCTCTAGAAAGTCGGGGATCTTTCATCTAGTGGTACTAGTACAGCGCAGCTTATAATAAGCCAAACATTTTAAATGCCTAAAACCCTAACAGAACAGTAGACCTCTTGCATAAGTCGAATAGACCCCCTTAATCCCCCCTTATAAAGGGGGGAAACTTGAAATCTTGCGCCCTCCCCTTCACAAGGGGAGGGTTGGGGAGGGGTGATTCAAGGATTTTTGCAAGAGGTCTAGTAATTACGAATTACGAATTACGAATTACTTTTCCACAGCTTGACGTAGAGCCAATTGCTGTTGTTTGATATTGGGTACGTAATTACTACTAGAGTTTGATACCCCATTAGCTACAACCCCAATCAGATTTAACTTACTCAGCATAGCTGTCGCTTGATTAAGCTGACTTCGCGTCACAATCCCAATGCTTGCCACCATAACCACGCTACGACAAGATGATGCGGTAAGCATGGCATCAACCAAGCCGAGAACTGGGGGAGCATCTATCAGTACCAAATCGTAATTTTCCTCAAATGCTGCCATTAATTGCATCATCCGAGGGGAACTCAACAGATTAGCTGGGTCGGCAGGTTTGGGGCCAGCAGTCAAAATATCGATGTAGGCAGAACCTGAGTATTGCAGACTAATTTGATTGGGTAGAGTTGTATCACTCGCCAATAAAGTTGAAAGCCCCTGCTCATTAGGAAGATTTAGTTGGTGGTGCAAACTGGGATCGCGTAAGTTGGCATCAATCAGCAGTACCCTTTTATGTAAACGAGCAGCACTCATTGCCAAACCCAACGCCAAAGCTGATTTACCCTCATCGGCTAAAGCCGAAGTAATCATCAAAGATTTTAAATTAGTAACAGTATTTAAAAGTTCAATGTTTTTGTAAATCAGATCCAGCGATTCCCAACGCGGTGGAGATTGCAATACCTGAATTGTCCAGGGAGCGAGAACTTCTGGCTTGCCAAAAGGCAACTTTATCATTGATTCTCTGGGTTTGGCTGGCGGTAATTTCGGGGTTGTTCCTAACAACGGCATGGCCATTTGCTTCTCTAATTCAGCAGTGGTGTGAACTGCATCATCAGCCGATTCCCGAATAAAGGCAGCAATTCCTCCTAACATTAACCCAACTACAGCACCTAACAGCAAGTTCTGTTGGAGATTGGGGCCTAATTGTGCGCCTTTTTGCGGATCTTCTACCACTTCCCAATTAAATCCACCCTTGGAAAGTTCTTGCCGTAATTGTTGTTCTGCTCTTAAAAGCTGCTCTAATCTTTCACGACTAAATTGCAGCTGTGGTAGCATCCGATTGTAATAAGCCAACAGAGGCGGGAAGCGTTTGATTTCAAAACGCAACTCGTTTTCTTTTTGAGCCAAACTTTGATCGCGAGCAGTTAAAGCAACTATGGTTGTCTGCGTTTCTACTAACTGACCAGCAAGGCTGAGATCGATTTGGCCAAGCTGTCCTTTTTCGAGAAGAGAGTCTCCAGAAGTGAATGCACCAGCAGACTTTCCGCCTAAAGTTCTTCCTACTTCTTGTTGCAATAATTCCTTCTGGCCTTGAAGCTGTTCTCTAAGCTTTTGTACACTCGGAGTTTGATCTGTAAAGCGTAAGCGTTCTTGTGCTAGTGCCAATTCGCTTTTTTGGATTTCGTTTAATAAGCCTTGATAGCGAGTAGACTGACTCAAACGAGAAGCAACTAGAGCATTTTGAGGAGAACGGTTAAGTTGTTCTTCTAAAGATTTTTGGCGTGCTAAAGCTTCCCCATATTGAGCGCGAGTTGTCTGTCTTTCTTGGGAAAGATTGTTCAAAGCTGTTTCAATGGCTTTCGCCTGTGACTCTGGATCGATTAAGTTCTGATTTCTGCGAAATCTTTGTAAATTTGTCTCAGCCGCGTTTACTTCTTCACTGGCTTTACTTAACTGTTCCCTAATGATTTGCAGACCTTTTTGTAAACGCGAACTCTGTTGTTGTTTGTTATATTCCAGATAAACTTGTCGAATTGCATCCAAAACTTTTTGGGTCTTTTCAGGATCTCCAGCAGTATATTCAACTTGAAAGATTTTCGTAGCGACATTATCTTCTTTGCTCCTGATTTGAGTTAAGACCAAAGAAGCTTTAATTTCAGCTGAAGTTATATCTGGATAATTAGACTGAAGTTTATCAACTGCTTTTTGGATGAGTCCCGAACTTTGCATCAAGTTAAGTTGGGTAGCAGTATCTATGACCACATTAGAGTCAGTAAATTGGTTGTCTACCCCAGCACCACCTTCCGTTTTACCTTGATAGTTAGGTTCTACTAGCAGTTGCATAGAACTTTTATAAGTAGGCTTTGTCTTTACAGTTACTATGCTGGCAATAGCAATAGAACAAATTAATACTGCTAAGAACCAAGGAAATCTCCGCACAAATACGGCAAACATTTGTCCGTAACTTGGTTCACTTTCCGAAGCTGGACTTATTTGAGGATTTAGACTAGTTTGAACCACTTTTATATCCTTGTCTTCAAGACTTACGCTAAGAGAGATTCCGAAGAATACCTATTTCTTTTAACAATCCGTCAAGGACGAGAAAATAAATAGGTAATTTTATAGTGGAAAGAGATTCAGAAATCAAATGAATAATTGATGCACACCACAAGCTTGGTTAATAATTTGCTCAACCTTACCAAAAAAGGCATTTTCTGAAAAATTTGCTACTGCATGATTACGGATGCGATCGTAATCCCAAGAAATGCCATTGGCTTCGAGTAATGCAAGTTGTAATGATTCGGGTGTTTGTCTTTTGAAAAAGACTCCTGTTTCACCTGGAATTTGAGTATCTAATACTCCACCTGCTCCATAAGCGATGACTGGTGTGCCACTTGCATTAGCCTCTACTGGCACTAATCCGTAGTCTTCTAAGGCTGCGACAATAATAGACTTGGCTTTGGAAAACAAGTCTTTGCGGGTTCTATCACTTACGTGTCCCAAGAACACAATATTTTGTAATGCTTTGGATTTTAACCTTGCTAGTTCTGGCCCATCACCAGATATTAATAGCCGCCACCCTAACCAATTAAAAGCTTCGACTATTATATCAAGTCGCTTATAACTGATCATCCGGGCGGAGGCCAGATAATACTCATCTTTTGTATCTGAAAAAACAAATTTACTAGTATCAATTGGATAGTTTACCATCATTGCCTTTTTGCCATAAATATTTTCAATACGGCGGGCAACAACACTAGAATTAGCTATGTAAAGGTCAGGCTCCTGGGCATATTTCAGGTCTACCTTTCTCATTATTTGAAATACTTGCTCAATTATAGGAGCAAAATATCTATAGTCTCCGTATTCTCTTAAATAAGTTGCTGTATCCCATAAGAAACGGGTAACATTATGGCAAAAACAAATGTGGCGGGCTTTGGGGTTTTTTCGTACTGCCTTAGCGAAGCTGGTGCTACTACTAATAATTAAATCGTAGTCTTGCAGATCCAAGGCACGAAAGGCAGGAAAATATAGAGGAGCCATTGACCGGAAATATTTTGCTGCCCCTGGAATCTTTTGTAAGAAAGTTGTATTAACGATGCGATCGCCTAGATCGATAGTTTTTTGGGGATCGTACAAAGATGTGAAAATATCTGCTTCGGGATAGCGCTTACAAAGCAGTTCAAACACACGCTCTGCCCCACCTCGCTGGGTTAAATAGTCATGGACTAGAGCAATTTTCATGAAATTTGACCTAAAGTTTCGATCGGGTTTGTTTAAAGGCTCCCCAGCAAGTTAATATCAACAACTTTAGTGTCCCGCAGTATAACTTCTTATCCTCTTCACTAAATTATTTATTGCGACAAACATATAGGGGCGTACAGCTGTACACCCCTACAGCTAATTCATTTGTGGCAAATGTTTCTTGAACCGATATTATCCAACTGCTACTAAGATTTTTTGTGGAGCGAAATAAGTGTTTTGCTCAGCTCGTAGTTGGTCGCAAAGTCTGCCTTCAGGTAATTCTACATCCTCATAAGTGAGGACTTGATCTTTAGAAATATCTCGTTTGAGGCGACACCCTTCAGCTAGACCGATTGGTAGAAGATTTTGCTGTTGGACGATATCGGAATTTTCACATTGTCCGTAGGTCATGTAGTAGCCGATGCCATCTAAGGTTTCTCCTGCTTTCAGGTCAATTTTGGCAGTGGTGACAACATCTACTAGCGGGCCTGCTAGTGGAGACATAACGGCATCACCGAACAGTACAGCACGCGCTACAGACAAGGGAACTTCAAAATGACAGAGGTGATAAGGAGTATAGAAGCTGTAAAGTGGGCCTTCGCCTAATTTGTATAAGTTGAGATAGTGCTGTTGCTTGGGGTCGTCGTGAGTGGCAAATACATATACGCCTGGGCCTGGTTTTGCTCCAACTACATAATCGACAATGCCGCCCAGTTCTTTGAGTTGTTCAACATCATATAACTGAGTCATTTCATCGACATGACCGTTGAAGTCATATCCCAACATTCCCCGTTTGGCGACTTTCATGCCTGTGGCATTGGCAACGATCGCTTGCTCGAAGGAAATTTTGCTTCCGTCAGCAAAGCTAGCCACCATATGGGGCTTTTGACCCCAACGTTTAGCAAATCCTTCCTGGGTGGTGGGATTGCGATAGGGGTCTTGGAGTCCTTTAATGTTACCGCACAATAAGGGAGTTAAACCAATGCTTTTTACAAAGCGATAAAGGTTCATTTGTACCCCTGGCTGATCGCCATCACAGGCGCTGAGTATGACACCTGCTTTGTCGGCATAGACTTTTAGGATGGGGCCAATAGTGCCGTCGAGTTCGGCATTCATCATGATCACATGCTTGCAATGAGCGATCGCTTCCATGACGATCACAGCGCCAAATTCCACTGCACCTGTGACTTCGATTAAGGCATCAATGCCCTCAGCCCGACACAGTAACTTAGCGTCTTCTGTGACTGCATATTTACCGGTTGCGATCGCATCTTCTAGTTCGCTGACAGTTGCAACAACTTGAATATCTTCAATTCCTGCTTCCGAATAAGCTTGTTTGGCTGCACCAATCTTGCGATTGGAGATAGCAACTAACTCCATTCCTGGCACTGAATTGACGATTTGGTTGGCAATTCCTCGACCCATAAAACCAGCACCGATCATTCCCACCTTGATAGGATTTCCTGCTGCTGCACGGGCTTGTAAGGCGCGATCGATAATAATCATGAACTAAACTCCTTTTTAGAACTGTTTGTTGTGTTACAAATTCTCGATAATTTTGCACTTAATAATTTATTACAACTAAATAATAAGTACATTTTCAGAGGTAATCAAGATTAGTGATAGTTACTAACCAGTTGTTTGCTAGATATCTGTTTTTTCTGGTTGTGAGAGTTGAAATCTATCTGGAAGCTGTACCGCCTACAGTCATCATTCTCAACAAAGGCCAATTTAAATCTTTCTCGGAGATTTCAGTCACATCTAAAGGCCAATCAATGTTAAAAAATGGGTCGTCATAGCGTAAACCTCTTTCATATCCTGGGGTGTAAAATTCACCCACTTGATATACAACTTCCGTCTCATCTGTGAGGGCTTGATAGCCATGAGCAAACATTTCTGGAACATACAAAGCGCGGCGATTTTCTGGGGTTAGCTCTACACCAATATGTGATAAAAAGGTGGGAGATTCGGGACGCATATCAATAATTACGTCGTAAATAGCGCCTTTAGTACAACGAATTAATTTCGTTTCTGCTGCTGGCAGAACTTGATAATGCATTCCCCGGATAGTGCCTTTTTTGTAATTAAAAGACAGGTTGCATTGAGCAACTGTTGGCTTTAATCCGTGTGCTTCAAATTCTTGAGCGCAGAAAGACCGAGCGAAAAAACCACGGTGGTCGGGCTTTTCTTCTAAGTCAATAATGAATGCGTCTTTCAGTGCGGTTTCGGTGAAAATCATGATGATTCCTTTGAGGTGAATGTTGAGTAAAGAAAATATTTACTAACTGCTTAGTATTTGCGCCAGAAAATAAACTAACCACAGAGGCGCAGAGGGCGCGGAGATATTAAAGTTTGAGAGATATTTTGTATCAGTCCTAAACCTATAAATTTCATCGGGTGCAACCCTTTTCTTCTCTGACTCTGTGTTCTCTGCGCCTCTGCGGTTAATTAAGTCGAAGCTTTAATTGCATCTGAAGGAGAACGTAACTCTGCTCTGGGATAAGTATCATCCCAATATTGGGTGCAGAGGTCTGGTCTTTCAGGAGGATTGGCGGTGTAACAAAAGAATAGTGTTGACCGTTCTTCTGTGCGGACTGTGCCGTGATGCAAAGCATTTTTCGTATCTACAAGAATGACAGTACCGGCTGGACCTGGGCAAGATTTCCAAGCTGATTTGGGGATGACTGGTTTTACTTCTTCATCATCAATGCCCATATAGCCTGACTTCCAAAGTTTGTAGAAAAGCTGAATATAATTCCAACTAAACAAGGGAGTTAAAGAGCGGGGAATGTATTCAAAAGGCCCAGTTTTTTCTTCTACATCACTCAAGTAAATAAAGATTTTGATAATCCGACGGTCTTCGGCATCGCTATGCCATAAAAGCGTCCCAAACTGATGTTTGCTAGGGAAATCTTTACGTAAATGTACACCATGAAAAGCAATAGGAAGACCAATATAATTTTCGATGATGTTGAGAAGTCTTTTCTCCATTCCCCAGGCATAAAATTCTGGTAAACCTGTAACTGTGTAAATTTGTGGTAATTTTTCGTCTAGATGGTGATTGTTGGGATTTTCCATTTGAGACAATTGATGGTAAGCAGCTTTGAGCAGTTCTGAGTTAGAAGTTAACCCTAAATCTGCTAGGGTTGTGACACAAACGCCATCTTTTTTGAGAGCATTAAGGATTTTGCGTAGGCGTAGCCCGTCGCAGACATCGCGCCCTTCCAATGCTGGCAGATTTCTGCTATGCTTCCAACGTGCTACGTAATATTCCAAGTCGGAAGATAGTGTAGATATTTTGCGTTTAATTACACTAAACATGGTGTCAATTCCTTCTAGTTTCGATGTAGATTTATCAGCAATTTAGTAGCTTATGGTTTATAACTCTGCACTTCTTGAGTAGATATTTCACTGGATTCTGCTAACCTGAACTCTTTAGAAACCATCACGTCAAAAGCACACAAACCCACTAAAGCCAAAAATGGAACTACTGTTTTAATGGCGGACATAGGCCATCTTCTTAAAGCACCCAAGAAAACTTTCAAGTTGACTTCTTTACCGTTTTGTAAAAGCATCCGCCGACAAAACTGCTTAGAATATCCACTTTGCTCCAATTTCAAAATCACTTCGGGGATGTGTTTGTATTGCATTAACAGCGCAGATTTTGGTTCTTTCTGCCAATAACTCACACCAACAATACATTCCAAATAAGTTTCTTTCGTGACAATTACACGACCATTAGCAGCACAATACCCGGCTAAATATGCTAAGGATATCCAGTTATTCTCAGCATCTTGCCAATTTTGGAGAGCGCGTTTCACTAAATCAGTCCGGTAGATTGTAGCAGTCAGAAAAATTACTGCACCGACACTTTTTGAGAAACAATGCTCAAATATAGCTTTACCATCACCATCACCATCTTCACTATCTATATCAAACCAGCGATTACCAACAATTTTTGGTGGATGAACTGGTTCACCAGTAATTTGATTCCGACCAGAAAAGTTGAGAAACAATAATGATAAATCCTCATAGCGCTTAAGTTTACTAATCACATAAGCAATGGCTCTATCCTGAATTGGATCGTCATCACCAATTGTCCAAACATATTTTGTTGTTGTAGAATTTAGGCAATACATAATATTTTTGACAACGCCTAAATTAGTAGGATTTCTATTTGATTTAAATGTGATGTTGCTAAGTACCATTTGCCATTTTCTGATCGTATCCTGAGTATTGTCGGTTGAACAATTATCAGAAACTAAAATTTCACAATCATCTTCAAAACCTTTGATAGCTTGAGCAAGCCATCCTAACTGTTTATCAAGTAATTCAGCACGATTATAAGTGGGTATAGCAATGGTCAGTAATTTCTGCATGGTAAGAAATAGGAGTTATTAACAATTCAAAATTCAAAATTCAAAATTCAAAATTAAAGACATTTTCAGACGGGGATTTAAACCCCGACTGAAAATGATGCTACCTGTAGAGGTAGGGGTCTTAAACCCTTTGATTTACGATAAAATTGATATATGAGTGAGTATTGCCAAGAAATAGTGTTAATAATAACTTGGCAATTAACACACTAAGTTACAGGCTATTCTCTAGCTGTTTGGGTGGAAAAAGAATTGCCCAAGCTGATATACTTAATAAACGCAGGTAAGGAATAAATATCTTAATTGTCAAGAAAGGCCAACGTTTTAAAGCACCTAATAAAATTTTTAAGTCAGTTTTTTGTTGGAAGTTCTGCCAAATCATTTCCTGACAAAATTTATGAGGATATCCTACCTTTAATAGTTTTATATAAACTTCAGGTATGTACGCATATCGCATTCTAAAGTTCCATGTTGGGTCAAGATCCAAAAGACTCGCGCCCATTGTACATTCTAAATAAGTGTCTTTAGTAATAATGACACTTCCATGAGCAGCACAAAAAGCAGTCCAATATGCTTGAGATGCCCAATTACTAGTAGCAGCCGGCCATTTTTGTAGAGCGCGTTGTACTAAATCTGTGCGATAAATTGCTGCTGATATAAAAAGTACACCACCAAAATTTTCGTTCAGATAACTTTGAAATACAGCTTTACCATCAACTTTTATATCGTCATTATCACTATTCAACCAGCGTTCTACAACCAGTTGACCTGTTCGTTTTTGACGACCAGAGAAGTTTAAAAATATTAATGCTAATTCTGAATGTTCTTTTAGTGTTGTTAACACACGTTCTAAGGTTCTTTCCTGAATTGGATCGTCATCACCAATTGTCCAAATATATTTACTAGTTGGAGCTTTTAAACAACAAGCAATGTTGCCCATTACCCCAATATTTTCACTATTTCTATTTGATGTAAAATTAACATTACTGAGAATTAGTTGCCATTTTTTAATTATTTCTTGGGTATTATCTGTAGAACAATTATCAGAAATAAAAACTTCACACTCAGACTCGAACCCTTTAATAGATTTGGCTAACCAAGTAAGTTGTTTATCTAAAAGCTGGGCGCGATTGAATGTAGGAATGGCGATAGTAAGCAGTTTATTCATATAGCGATTTGCAAATAATTTGATGGATGAAATAAGCCCGAATCAAATAGTGTTGATTCGGAAGCTTAGATTATTTATCCGTTGCTAATAGACCAATACGGTTCAGTTAAGGCTTAACTATTTTCAAATTCAATTTTTTAACGAACCGCAAAGGACGCAAAGAGCGCAAAGGAAGAGAAGGAAGAAATGCTTAACTGAACTGTATTGGCTAATAGACGACTTTAGCTACTTTTTATTCCAGAAGAAATCTTTGTCAATTTGCTCTGTCCGAATCAGATACTCTAGCTGTTTTAAGCGAGTAAATCCTCTAAACAAGAAAGTATCTTCAGCCATGTGTATTTGACTGAATAAATCAAATAGCTGCTGGGCACCAAGTCGGGCATTCCAATCACACTTAAATCCGGGTAGGATTGTATTGATTTTCTCGAAGGATACGCGATAGCTGCGGTTATCTGCGCCGTTGTCACCAAAGGACAATTTACAATCGGGGAAAACATCAGCAATAATTTCCGCGATTTCTTTAACGCGATAATTGTTTGCTGTATCTCCCACGTTGAAGATTTGGTTATGTACAATGTCTCGTGGTGCTTCTAAGGTGCAGACTATTGCTTTGCAAATATCCAGTGCGTGGACTAATGGCCGCCAAGGTGTACCATCACTAATCATTTTGATTTCTTTGCTAGTCCATGCCAACCCTGCTAAGTTATTTAAAACAATATCAAAGCGCATTCTGGGAGACGCACCAAAGGCTGTAGCATTCCGCATAAAGGTGGGTGAGAAGTCATCGTCAGCGAGTGGTCTGACATCTCTTTCTACAAGAGTTTTGCATTCTGCGTAGGCTGTTTGAGGATTAACTGATGATTGTTCTGTGACATCACCTGCGGTAGCAACACCATAGACACTGCACGAAGACATATATACGAAGCGACGCACACCCATAGCCTTAGCCAAACTAGCTAGACGAACTGAACCCACATGATTAATTTCGTAGGTAATATTTGGTGCCAATTGTCCGGCGGGGTCGTTGGAGAGTTCCGCCATGTGAACTATGGCTTCAATACCTTCCAAATCATCAGGGGTGATGTTGCGGATATCTTTGTTGAGGGTTTTAGGTGTTACTCCACTAGGGTTGTATAGCCAACCAACTTTATAGAAGCCGGTATCTAAACCAATAACTTCATGTCCTCGTTCGATTAACAGAGGCGGTAATAATGAACCTAAATAGCCTTCTGTTCCAGTTACTAATATTTTCATTGTGGTTAATTCCTTTGTATTGATGAGTTAAATTCTTCGTTTAGTATGGACGCACAGATGTACGCCCTACAGCGTGTTGCATCTAGAAGGGAAGCGCTATATTTTTCGTTTGTATGCAATAACTAGACGCGATTCATCGCGTCTCTACAAATGGTGTATTTGTCGCATTCTTTTTTCCAATTGGTATTACCCGTCCCTTGTATTTCCAGACAGGTGAAGAAAAGATGCCTACTATACAAGATTCATCGTTTTATTCAGCAGCCCGGAAATAACAACTATGATATCTATGCAGTGACTACACTATCTAGATGCGAAAGCTGGGGAATTTCTGCTACAAGCGCTTTGCCAATTTCTAGAGAAGATGTGGCCGCAGGAGAAGGAGCATTGCAAACATGAATGGAGTTTTGACCGGAAACAATCAAAAAGTCGTCTACAAGCTTGCCATCGTTCATTAAGGCTTGAGCGCGGACTCCTGCATGGGTGGGAACTAAGTCTTCTGCTTGAACTTCGGGAATTAGTTTTTGTAAACTTCTGGTGAAGGCTGCTTTGCTAAAAGAACGAATGATTTCTTGAATGCCTTCAGGCGCGTGTTTAGCTGCCAACTTCCAGAAACCGGGATAGGTGATGACTTCTAGGAAATCCCGTAAGTCAAAGTCGGTTTTTTTGTAACCTTCGCGTTTGAGGGATAGAACCGCGTTTGGCCCTGCATGGACGCTACCATCAATCATCCGGGTAAAGTGGACACCCAGGAAGGGGAAATCTGGATTGGGTACTGGGTAAATTAGTGTTTTGACCAGATAGCGTTTTTCTGGGGTGAGTTCGTAGTATTCTCCCCGGAATGGGACAATTTTTGCTTGGGGTTCAACTTGACCTAGTTTTGCGGTGCGATCGCTATGCAATCCAGTACAATTAATTACAAAGCGGGTTTCAAAGTTACCTTTGTTTGTTTGCAGTACCTGATTTTTACCACTTGGAGAGATTTTCAGGACTTTTGTATTCAGGTGCAAATCTCCACCCTGCTGTTGAATTAGCTGGGCATATTTCAAACAAACTTGCTTGTAATTAACAATCCCAGTTGACGATACCCGAATTCCACCTACACATCTGACGTGAGGTTCAATTTCCTTGACTTCTTCGGGGCTGATTCTCTGGACTTCTATGCCATTGTCTAAGCCGCGTTGGTAGAGATTTTCTAAGCGTGGTAGTTCTTGTTCTTCAGTTGCAACAATCACCTTACCACAAACTTCATGGTCAATTCCATGCTCTTGGCAGAATTCTACCATTGAACGAGAACCATCACGACAAAATTTAGCTTTGAAACTCCCTGGCTTGTAGTAAATACCAGAATGAATCACCCCGCTATTATTACCGGTTTGGTGAAATGCCCATTGGCTCTCTTTTTCTAGTACTAAAATACGCGCATTGGGATAGCGTTTTCCTAAAGCCAACGCTGTCGAAAGCCCAACTATTCCCCCACCTATAATCGCAAAATCATACATTAGTATTATCGCACTTCAAATTACAGTAAATCTATAAAGTCATTGGGCATTGGGCATTGGGCATTGGGCATTGGGCATTGGGCAAATGGGAAAACTCTGCTCCCTGCTCCCTGCTCCCCTTACCATACCTTCCAAGGAGCCTGATTATTTTTCCACAGCCCATCGAGATAGTTTTTGTCGCGTAAAGTATCCATTGGTTGCCAAAATCCATCATGTCTGAAAGCAGATAGCTGTTCCATATCAGCTAGCTTTTCTAATGGCTCTTGCTCCCACACGGTAGAATCATCAGCAATTAAGTTGATTACTTCTGGTTCTAACACAAAATAACCGCCATTAATCCAAGCTCCATCGCCTTCGGGTTTTTCCCGAAAGCTGGTAATTTTGGTTTGCTCATATCCTAAAGAAATGGCACCAAAACGTCCGGCTGGTTGAACGGCTGTGAGTGTTCCTAAGCTATTTTGTTCTTTGTGAAACTTCACTAGCTCGGTGATATTAATATTACTTACACCATCACCATAAGTAAAGCAAAAAGTTTCATTACCAAGATGTTCGCTGATTCGCTTTAGGCGACCGCCTGTCATTGTATTATCACCCGTATTTACTAAGGTGACGCGCCAGGGTTCGGCATAACCAGAATGTACGTTCATCTGGTTAAAGCGCATATCAAAGGTAACATCTGACATGTGTAAGAAGTAGTTAGCAAAATACTCTTTAATTATGTAGCCTTTGTAACCACAACAAATGATGAAGTCATTAATGCCGTGGGCAGAGTAAGTTTTCATTATGTGCCAGAGAATTGGCTTACCACCAATCTCAACCATCGGCTTAGGTCTGATACTAGTTTCTTCACTGAGGCGTGTACCAAGACCTCCAGCCAAAATCACCGCTTTCATGCAATTACCTCGAAGATTTGTAGGGATATGATTATTTGACTTTTTCGAGATGAAGAGGATGCACTTAAAGGGAGAGAAATGTATTTCTGATTTCTGTTTCTCCGTCAATAATCTAACTGTAATTTCCGGTGAAATTATAAAGGGAATATAAATTAAAATCTTTTCTATATAAAAGCTCTATGAATATCTATAAATACAGAAATCAATTACTCAATAAAATAAAAATATCACCTAAAAAATAACTAGGGTTAGCTGGCGCTAATCCTAGTCAGGCTTGATTTTTCAATCAAAACCAATAATATGTTAGTAACAAAACTTACTTGTTTCTAGTTAGTTTTCTCCACATTACTTGAGCCTTGGAATAAAGGGTCACATTTGTTTTCGATGACTACACACATATTACTGAGTGCTTGCTGATAATTATCCATGTCATCTTGCTCAAGAAAAATTTTGGCAGATGCCTGTATATCTTCGACAGCTTTTGTCTGGTTTTTGTTAGATTCACTACCGCCATATTGTGCCAGTTCATAGCGAACCATGCCTCGTTTGAGATATGCTTTTGCTAGTCTGGGACTTAAGGTTAATGCTTCGTTAAAGTCAGCGATCGCTTGGTTATATTCTTGCTGATAATTGCTGCTATATTGAGCAATTTGATAATAGACTACACCCCGTTGGAAGTAAGCTTCGGCTTTAGAAACATTAAGTTTTATTGCCTGAGTAAAATCTGCGATCGCCTTTTTGTAAACTTGTTGAGATTCACCGCTATATTTAGCCATTTGAGCGCGGACAATCCCCCGTCTGATATAAGCTTCAATTTCATTATTATCCAGACCGATGGCTCGATTATAGTCTGCGATCGCTTGGTTATATTGTTGATCGGGATCGTTGCTATATTCAGCGAGCATATAGCGGGCATTGCCCCGATTTACCAGAGCTTTAACTTGATTGGGATTGATTTTCAGAGCTTGACTATAATCTGTAACTGCTCCTTCGTAATCTTTCAAGTTATAGCGGGCATTTCCACGATTTACAATCGCTCTAGCGTGTGTCGGTTCTTGTTCAATTGCTTGGCTAAAGTTGACAATTGCTTTCTCATAGTCTCGCTCTTTGTAAGCCGTATAACCTTGCTGATAGGAATCAGCGAAACTGAGTTTGTTATTTGACTGGGGAGACTTGATTGTTTGTTGGGTGTAAGCATTTTGGGAAACCAACGGCTGAGTAAATTTAATCATTACGTCTGCATATCCCAATAAACCAAAACCGAGCAAGCAACAAATAACCGGGTACAACTTTGACCTTTTGGAAGGTTTATAATATGAACCGCTCGGAGTCATTACTGGCTGCCAGTAATTAGCTACCTGCGGTGACATGGCTCGCTGGGGAAAATGCGGTGTCTGATTGTAGCGCTTTCTGGCTTTGACTCGCGGTTGGAGATGTTCTCTAGCTTCTATAGCCCGATGTGATGGGAAGGGGTCACGTCCGCCTAATCGCACGGTACGTTCACACCACGGACAACTACGCATGTGGTTGTTGTAGCGATGCTGGGGATTTGTCGTGCAGGTAATTAGGGATTCTTCGGCTTCAGCAATTGCCGAGAGCCAAGTCTGGGCGCTGGGGCGTAGTTGTGGATTATTATGACCCTCTTCAAAACAACGGACAAATAATTCCTGTAAGCTGGGATGAAGAATTTCCCAAGGGGGAGCAATGGGTGTCGGTAGGTAGGGTACGTAACGCTTTTCGCTGTAGGTAAAATGACCTGATGCAATGCGGGCTTCGTAGGGTGGTGGCTCAATCGCACCTTGAAAAATCCCCGAAAATGGGTGAGTGCCTTCCATCAAGAGTTGAAATACTAGCACCCCTAACCCAAATAAATCGTGAGAGATTTGGCGATCGTGCTGGGCAAAAGTTTTATTCTGTAGTTCTGGTGGCGTAAACTCTGGTTTACCGACTGGACAGCGATAAACGACATTGTTATGTGGGTCGGTTACTTGGAAAGAGTCTGTGTCTATCAATGTCACCAGTGCCGTATCACTGACAAGGATATTAGACTCGTTCACATCACCAATGCAATATCCACTGGCGTGCAAAGCGGCAAAAGCTGCTGCCAAGTTACGAGCCGTGCGGAGCAGGTACTGATAGTTGAATAGGGGGCAGTGTTGCCGACGGGTTCTGGGGTTGTAAAAGTCGATGATTGGACGCATCCCCTGAATACGTGGCATCAAAAAGCCCAGGATGCTATTTTTGCCATCTGCCGCCCGTAATAAATCCTCTGGCCAAGCGATAGAGATATGCCCTAAACTCGCCGTAGGGTTTTCTGGCGGGTTGGCAAGCATCGCCTGGAGTTTATCGGCATGGGCAGTGGTTGGCTTGTGGTAAATCTTCGCCACCAAATTGTTATCGGATGGGAGTGCATAAACGCAAGCTTCACCGCCACGTCCCAAACTGACATTGAGACTGAGGATTTCTTTTCTGGGGGAACAACGTAGTACCTGCATAATGAATTACCGCTAACGGGAGTGATTGTAAGATGTGAAACCTGTAGATTGCTTGCTCATGAGTCGTTGAATGCGGCTATAATGAGTGTTAAATCATCATCAGTGCGTTGTGTAATCCGCTCAGAGCGTAAAAATTTTACCAATTGCTCCTTCGCTTCTGTCTTATCCTCGGTATTGGCGACAAATTCAAACAACGGAAAAAAGAACGGTTTGTGAGGTTCGCCAACAACCATATTCAAAGCCAGCATTTGTAACCCGTCGGTAATTATACCAACGTTTACTATGTCTGTGCGCCATAATCTCATTTGTGCTGTATCTAAGGCATGAGGCGAAGTTAAGAAAGTGGTTTCGTTAATGTATTCACCACTGTCTGGCATAGTCAGTGCCAGCAGGTTGCCCAGACGATCTTTTGCCACTGCCAAACCATCACCTATCTGCACCACAGCTACTACATCTGGTGTGGCAACTAGCATAATTAAGGTAGTTGCTAAATCTTGAGGCTGTTTGTCACAAGTAACTGCCTCAGCTTCCACAGCTTTTTTGGCGGCGAATATGGCATCATTTAAGAGCGATCGCACATCAGCATCATCAGTCAAACTTTTTCGGGTCAGCCCTTTGGTTGAAAGGTTTTCGATTGCTGTTTCCACAGCAACCATCGCTCCCACTTTCCCAAGGCTGGCAGAACCCGCCCCATCTGCGGCGGCAGCCACTAAAACATTATCTGACAATATCTGCCAATGATGAGCATCCTGACATAATTGATTGTTTTTTAAGTGACTTGTACCACATACAGATGCAGCCACAATCCGCCATTGAGCAATCTGTTTTGATATATTCATAAATTTTTTTCCAGCAGCTAGCTGTGTAAACATCAAGCTGCAATTTTTAACGTGTCGCGGAAGTCCCCACCTTCAATGTACTCATCAGGTGCGGATTGTAAGCGGGGGATGAGGATTACATCTGGAATTGATTTAAAACTCAAGTAAAAACAAATTCTGGATGTATGACGAATCCCTAGTACTTTCTGGTAAGATAGCTACTGTCTTGACCCTCCGGGTTCAAAATCGCTCTACTTGGGGAAACCCCAAGACCGCGTTTTTCACCATCAATGCCATAAGCGAAAACCAAGCTAATAGGTATATGTCGCAAGAGAAAGATTTGGGTCTTGGGAACCAGGACTCCTGCCCTTGGAGGGAATGTCAGACCAAAAAAACTAGGGAGTTTTTGAGGCTATTCCCGATGAATTGGGAAGCTCAGACTTCAGCATTAGGCAAGTCTGAGTAGTTCACACAGTCCCCCAACCAATGGGCGGTAGTGCTACCTGTTCGTCTACTTGTGAATGAGAAACAGCTGACATACTAGTTGACAGCCAGACAAACATCTCAATAAAATTTAATCCTTTAAGCTTTAGGGGAGTACGTACAGTTATCTGATTTAAACGCGTCATATTCGCATTTTCTACACCAACTGTAAAAAATGCTACGCGCTTATTCGCCTCGTCTCCCTGTAAGCGCTGGGATGCTTGCTCGACTATATGCTCTAACTCGCCTTGCGGTTCTCCATCGGTAATCATAAATACCCAAGGACGATAGTAAGCAATCCCATTGGCACGATACTGAGATTTCCGCTCTTGAATTATGTCCAAAGCTTTATGAATGCCCGCACCCATTGTAGTCAAGCCCTGTGCTGTCAAAATCGGCGGGTTGAATTGATCGGCAGTCACAAAATCTTGAACTACATTGATATTACTATCAAAAGTCACGATCGCCACTTCCACCCGTCTGGCAGCTAAGGAATTTTTGACTAATTCATCCTTTAAGCTTAGTAAACCTTGATTTAAAGCCTCAATTGGCTCTCCTTGCATCGACCCAGATGTGTCTAATAAAAGTACACAAGGACAACGTGGTTCTGGGTTCTCAGCAAATTCTACTACTTCATCAAGTCTTAATGTATCATGCATAACTTTTTGTGTTATGTTAAAGTTCAAAGCTTTATTTTCCCTTTCTCAGAGTATATAATTTCCATCGTCTCGGCGACTATAGAATATAGTATCTAGTGGTAGATGCTCTAATCTTTATTAAACAAATTATTTTCATGAAGTTCTCTATATATTTAAGATGAACTTGAGTACAGCTTAGTTTAGCAAAAAAGAGTTTATCAAAACCCAGCATTACCTGTTGTAATGTATCTACCAAAAAGTTATATCCATTAAACCTACAGTACAATAAATACGTAAACTTTCCTAGATAAGTTTTTAAAGATTTTATGTAGAATAATGGTTTCTTTAGGGAAAAATAATTAACCATAATTAAGCTCGTTAACTCTAGAAGTATACCAGTGTAACTGTGCGAACTTGGAATCAAATTTGCCTCTTAAAGTGAGTGGGCATAAATAAACGTCATTATTCAGGTCTTTACTCAAGAGTTATCAGTAGTTAGTAAAATCCAGAATTAACCAACATCTACTGATAATCTAGCTATGATGGATGCTTACCTTTATTCATACCTACTTGCTTTTTGAGATAGATTAAGTAAGGTGTGCTAAATGTAACAAGAGAGCTAGAAAGCTTACAATTTTTAATATATGTACATATTTTCAAACAAATAATTTTTTGGTAGAAAAATATTACAAAGAAAAAATACTTTATAGCTCATATTTTCAATCTACAAATGTTCGGTTGTTGATTCCGCAAAAAACTTGAAAAATATGAATCACTCAGGTACATTCACCAAACTACGTCCTCTAAGTTTGTTAAGACAATTATCCAATTGTTCCGACAGTACTTGTTTACAAGTATTGAGTAACTCAGTTGCTTGGTCGATTTACTTAGAACAGGGCAAAATAACTTACGCTACTCATTCCGTGGAACCTTTTGATCGATTAGAACGCCATTTGCGACGCTTCAGCCAACAAATTCCACTCCTGACTAATGAGGTTCGCACTCAAGTAAGACTGATGTTTGAACCTGATTCACACAGTCAGTTAATCAAGGATGACAGTAATTCGAGAAGTCACCCTCCTGAGTATGAGGCTATATCCTGGCTTGTTAGTCAGCAACATCTAAATTCTACACAAGCAGCAGTGCTGGTTCAAGAATTAGTTAAAGAGGTAATTGAATCATTTTTGCTCATCAAAGAAGGTACTTATGAATTAACAGAACCAGTTGAGAGAATGCCAAAAATTTGCAGGATAGGTGTAGAAAAAATTCTCGATCATTGCCAAGTAAGATTACAGAATTGGCAGACTTTTGTACCTAAAATTTCTTCTCCATATCAACGTCCTTATCTGTTGATGAACAGCAAGTTTGATGACCAAGATTTACCAAATTTACAGTCAGATTTAATTAACTGGATGAAGGGTTTTAGCTTGTGTCATCTGGCTGTAATTTTGAATCAAGATGAAATCCAACTAGCTCGTAATTTATACCCTTACATCCTTAAGGGTGCGATTATCCTCCATGAACCCGATCCACCTTATGATAAATTACCAAAGATTTTTGAGGAGGGATATCTACGACAAGCTACACCTACGCTTTTCTCAAAATTGATTTCCGGGTTAGTTGATACCAAACAAGAACTAAGTAACAATGTCAATTCTTACCCAAATATTCCTGAAGAGAAAATAGTTCCTGTTGAGCGATTACCACAGATTTCTACTCCTTCAAAAGAGAACTTTCAAGAACCAACAATATCAAATAACATAAATCCTGCATCCCAAAGAGTAACAGCTGCTACTGTAACGGCACAAAAAGTTCACAAAATCGTTTCTGTAGATGATAGCCCTACAATTCTTAAAGAAATCAGTTATTTCTTAGAAAGTGAAAATTTTTCTGTAGTGACTATTAACGATCCAGTGAAAGCCGTTTTGTCAATTATAAGGCACAAACCGGACTTAATTTTGTTGGATTTAAATATGCTAGGAATTGATGGCTATGAGTTGTGCCGAATTATACGAAATAATTCACTATTTAAAAACACTCCGATTATCTTTGTCACTGGCAGTAAAGGAATTGTAGACAAAGTAAAAGCGAAATTAGTCGGGGCATCTGGATATCTGACTAAACCGTTTACTCGCGCCGAATTACTGAAAATAGTCTTTATGCATTTGACTTAAATTAACTACACATTGCTTCAATGCTAGGTTTAGGCATATTTATTAACTGATTCCGAAATCACCAGAAAATAATGGCACATCATAAAATTTAAATATCTGGTCTATAGAAATCAGCCTTAAACCTTCTACTAAAGCTTGAGAAATTAGCATTCGGTCAAAGGGATCTTTATGATGTAGAGGTAAAGTATTTAAATTTAGAACATAGGCAGGGATAACTGACAAAAAAGAGATCCCATTTTTATTTTGGCTGTAGTAGATGTCTTCTAAGGATTGACTAAGCGTGAGCTTCCCTAGCTGACTCTTAATTTGTATTTCCCACAAACTAACAACACTGACATATAGTTTTGTATCCGTTCGTTGTAGCAAACTTAAAATATTTGGTGATAACTTCTCAGGCTCACTGTCCCACCAAATAAAAATATGAGTATCTAATAAAACCTTCATAAACCACAAAAAGAATCTGGCAAAGGATCATCAAAATCATCACTCATTACCATAGAGCCACGATTTAAACCCGCTTTAGGAACTACAGGCTGTTCTTGGGGTTGAGACAAAGGCAAAACCCTTGCCCAAGGGACACCCTGCCGAGTTAGCGTCACTTCAACATGATTTTGGATATCTGACAATAAATCAGCTAAATTATCCGATAAGTCAGCAATATCGAAAGTTTTTGATGACATTTTTATTTATGCCCTACTCATTACCAGCATTATAATAGGAGTCCTAAATCAATTGCTCACAGCAAAAAACTGGGCTTGTTGAGAACAGAGAAAAAACAAGCCCATGTTATATCGTTACCTTGTATATAGCTCTACGGTATTTCTAAGGGGGTTGGGGGATCTCAGTGCGTAAGTCCTGTACTAGTGTTGGCTGATATTGCAAAAGCGATTGCTTGGTATAGAGCCAATCTCAAACATATCTCCCACATTGACAGAAGCCAAGCACAACAAGAAAAGATTAGCATGAGAGTTTGTTCCGCCAGTCTAACGTAGTAGGATTGTTCAAGTAAAAGGTGTGCCTTGCGGGACGAGTAGCCATCGATCGCTAGTAAACACCCTAAAATGAGAACAAAAGACGATTCCTAAAACAAGCACACTCCATGCGTATTTCTCTAAATTGGCTGCGCGAACTAGTAGAGATAAAACTTAGTCCAGAAGAATTAGCCGAAACTCTGACAATGGCGGGGTTTGAGGTAGAAGAAATTGAAGATCGCCGCACTTGGGCAAATGGCGTGGTTGTTGGGAAAGTTATTGAGCGTCAACCCCATCCCAACGCCGATAAATTGAGTGTTTGCCAAGTGGATATCGGTGCAGATGAGATTTTAAATATTGTCTGTGGCGCTGCGAATGTGAAAGCAGATATCTATGTGCCAGTGGCAACTACGGGTACTTACTTACCCAACATCGATTTAAAAATTAAACCTGCAAAACTGCGTGGTGTCCCATCTCAGGGCATGATTTGTTCTTTAAAGGAACTCGGTTTGCCCACTGATGTAGACGGAATTCATATTTTTACCCAGGAAAATTTATCATTGGGTAGTGATGTGCGTCCGTTGTTGGGTTTAGATGATGTAATTTTAGACCTCACGGCAACTGCTAATCGCGCTGATGCTCTAAGTATGGTAGGCGTAGCACGGGAAGTAGCAGCTTTAACTGGTGGAAAGTTGAGCATTGTTGAACCTGGTGAAGTCTCTATTCCCAAAAATACAGGAAATTTAACTTTAAAAATTGCCGATACCCAAGCTTGTCCTGCATACATTGGTACGGTAATTCAACAGGTAAAAATTGCTCCATCTCCCGAATGGTTGCAACAGCGTTTAAGGGCTGCTGGGGTACGTCCCATAAGTAATGTTGTGGACATTACTAACTACGTTTTGTTGGAATGGGGACAACCATTGCACGCCTTTGATTGCGATCGCATACAATCTGTGGCAAGTAGCCAAAATTTAACCATCGGCGTTCGCTTCGCCAATCATGGAGAATCCCTCAAAACCCTGGATGGACAAACTCGCACCCTCTCAACCCAAAATTTGTTAATCACCGCTAACGAAAAACCCGTTGCACTGGCGGGAGTCATGGGTGGCGAAGAAACAGAAGTCCATGAAGGGACTCAAAGCCTAGTTTTAGAAGCAGCTTTATTTGATTCCGTGGCAATTCGCCGTTCTTCCCGCAGTGTCGGGTTAAGAAGTGAAGCTTCTGGCAGATACGAACGGGGAGTTAACCGCGCTGAGTTGGAAATAGCTAATCGCCGCGCCTTATCCTTAATTAGCGAATTAGCGAGTGGAATTATAGTCCAGCAAGAAATTGCCGACACCCGCCCCGATCCGTCTACTTGGAGTCATTCGATCGCACTACGTTTAGACCGAGTTAATCAGATATTGGGGCCGATAGATTTAGAAGAAGACACAGGTGAACTCCAAAAAGAAGATGTTGAGCGCATCCTGACTGCATTGGGATGTCAGTTAACTCCTTCAGGAGAAGATAGCAGCCATCAACCTACGTGGTCAGTTTCCGTACCACCCTATCGTTACCGCGACTTAGAGCGAGAAATTGATTTAATTGAAGAAATCGCCCGTCTCTATGGCTACAACAAATTCTGTGATACTTTACCAGAAAAAGCGGAAGCTGGTTATCTACCTTTAGATCAAGAACTAATTCGCAAATTACGAGCTTTTCTGCGGGCTGAAGGATTGACAGAATTAATCCACTATTCTTTAGTCAAACCAGGAGAAGACAGAAATATAGTCCTGTCAAACCCCTTATTTGTTGAATATTCAGCGCTGCGAACCGATTTGATATCTGGCTTAATTGATGCCTTTCAATACAATTTAGAGCAGGGTAATGGTGCGCTGAATGGTTTTGAAATCGGGCATATTTTCTGGCAAGAAGAAGACGGTTTGCAAGAAACAGAAGCGCTGGCGGGGATTATCGGAGGCGATCGCACTTTTGGCAAATGGTCAAAAAGTGGACGTGAAGAACCCATCACCTGGTTTGAAGCCAAAGGCATTTTAGAAAGTGTATTTCGGCAACTTAGCTTAGAAATCGAATTTCAACCCGATCGCCGCGACAATCGTTTACATCCAGGACGCACCGCTTCTCTGTGGATTCGGGGTAGCAGACTGGGGATTTTTGGGCAACTCCATCCCCAACTGCGACGAGAAAAAGGTTTACCAGATTCCGTTTATGTTTTTCAGTTGGATCTAAATGTAGTTTTAGATTCTCTAGAACAAGATGAAATTCTCACGCCGGCATTTCAGCCCTATTCTACCTATCCAGCTAGCGATCGCGACATCGCCTTTTTTGCACCCGTGAAAGTCTCAGTTGTCGAACTGGAAAAAGCAATTACCCAGGCTGGCAAAGATTTGCTCGAATCAGTGGAATTATTTGATGAATATCGTGGCGAAAATGTCCCGGAAGGACAGCGGAGTTTAGCATTTCGCTTAATTTATCGGGCAAGCGATCGCACTTTGACTGAGGCTGAAGTGGAACCAGTACACAATAAAGTCCGCGAAGCTTTGGTGGAAAAATTTGGCGTAAATCTCAGAAGTTAGGAGTAATTACCCCCCTTAATCCCCCCGATAGATTGGGGGGAAACAAGAAATCTAGTTCCTGCCTTTTATTGTTATAACGGCGATCGGATTTGTTACATCGGGTTTAGCGATCGCATCTAACAAAAGTAATCCCATTTGCTTGAATAAAGCAGTGTTACATCAGGGCAACCATGTTAAATTAGACACTTTGCACAGCGAGGATCGCAGTTGCAATCCCTTGCTTAGACTTTGCTCTAGCAGCACCAGTATGTTTTGGCAGATGTTTAAATACAACAACGTTACGTTATGCAACTATAATATTACTCAACAGTAGTAACTGTATAATTTGCTATAATTTTATTCGTAAAAAATAGTAAATTTTCGGTGATAAGCCATGATAGAATTTGCGGCCATAACTTCATTGATTAGTAGATATGCTCCTCAAGCTAGTCAACTAATTATCAAACAAGCTCAAAAAAACGAAGCTGTTAATAAAGTTTTACAGGAATTAGAACTCAATCCTACCCAAATTCCTGATGATGTTGATACTGTTTATGTTTACGCTCTGGTAAGGTATGGTGTATTTAAGCCGGAAGCAATTTTAAACCTGTTTAGAGAGAGAGTAATTAAAGATTATTTTTGGGATGCTTACAGTTCTAATACTCCCTTTCAGTTTGTAGATAATACCAAAAAATTTCTAAATAAAAATAGCGAACTAAAAACGCAGATAATCAATGCTAAAATTAGCTTTTTGGCTGAATTAGAAGAATTCGGCGAAGCCTTTATTGCGGTTGCTAAACAAACGAAAGCCTCTAAATATCAGCCTTATCCAGATTGGAATTTAGATGTTTATCCCAAAGAATTTAAAGCCTTAATCTTTGAAAAAACTCGCTTATTTTGTGGTCGTGATTTTGTTTTTAAGGCGATTCAAAAATTCTTTACAACTCAAACAAAGGGTTATTTTAGTGTGATTGGAGATGCAGGGATGGGTAAAAGTGCCATTGCTGCTAAATACGTTTTAGCTACTAAATTTCCTTGTTATTTTAATGTTTTTGCAGAAGGACGCAACAAACCAGAAAAGTTTTTAGCTAGTATTCGTCAACAATTAATTAAGCGTCATTCTCTCCAAAATGCAGACAACGCTGATTTAAGAACTTTCCTACAAAAAGCTAGTGAAGAACTAAAAGGACAAAAACTTGTCATTGTTGTTGATGCACTAGATGAAGTAGAACAAGAAGGAAATGGTAATCTTTTAGATTTACCACAAAATCTTCCCGATGGAGTCTATTTTTTACTGACTAGAAGACTTTATAATCAAGAAACCAAACGTTTAACTTTGTCTCCAGATACTCCTGTAGATGAATTAGATTTAACAAAGAGTGATTATACAGCTTTAAGCCGAGAAGATGTAAAGGAGTATATTCACTTATTTTTGAAGAATGATCATAAACTGAGAAGTTGGATTAATGATCGCAATATTTATGAGGATAATTTTACTCAGGAAATAGCTGTAAAGAGTGAAAATAATTTTATATATTTGCGCTATTTATTGCCGGGAATCTCTGAAGGTAAATACAATAATTTAACTTTAAAGGGATTACCACAAGGTCTTCAAGACTATTATACGACTCATTGGAATCGGATGGGAATGGATAATGAATCGAATGAAAAGAAGGTAAAAATACTGTATATATTGGTAGAAAGAGGTGAACCAATATCACTAAATATGATTGCGGAAATTCTTGATGAGGATGAATATGAGGTAAAATCGGTGTTAAATGATTGGGTTGAGTATGTAACACCGAAAGTAAATGAAGATGAACAAAAAACTTACTATAGTATTTATCATCGAAGTTTTCTGGAATTTCTCAAAGGACAAGACAAACTAGGTAAAGGTCGAAAACTGTTTAGAGAAGTTAATAAGAGTATGGCTAATTATATGGCAAAGGAGATGGCATAAAATGGGGGGGATTGCCACTAAATTAGCCTCAAAGTCAGTAGAATTTCAAAATTTGTTCCTGGGTCAATTTCCTGAACAACAATTAAAAGCGGGAAACTCGGAAAAGTATTATCAAACTCTCACAGATTTTGATTTTATTTATCTGAAAATTCAATATCCTCAATTTGGAATAGAAACCCTGATTAGAGATTATTATTTGATTGACGACCCAGAGATATTAGATAACTTAGAGGAAGAAGATAAACTAGACTCCGAACAAGTCAAAACACTCCAATTAATTCAACGTGCGCTACAGTTATCAGCCCATGTTTTGAATCAAGACCCCAATCAATTAGTAGGACAATTATGGGGAAGGTTGCAGAGTTTTACCCAGCCAGAAATTCAGAAGATTTTGGCAGATGCAGGAGAAAGTAAAAGTGAAATTCTTCGATTTCGTCCCATTACAGCTAGCTTAACCACTCCAGGCGGAAATCTGCTGCTTACCCTGACAGGTCATAACGGCTTGGTAAGAGCAGTAGCGATCGCTCCAGATGGTCAAAAAGCCGTTTCTGGTTCTTGGGATAAAACGCTGAAGTTGTGGGATTTAGAGACAGGAAAGGAAATCTCTACCCTAACAGGTCATAACGGCTTGGTAATGGCAGTAGCGATATCCCCAGATGGCAAAAAAGCCGTTTCTGCTTCTCGTGACAACACGCTGAAACTGTGGGATTTGCAGACAGTAACGGAAATCTTTACCCTGAGTGGTCATAACGACTCGGTAACAGCAGTAGCAATCGCCCCAGATGGCAAAAAAGCCGTTTCTGGTTCTTGGGACAACACCCTGAAGCTATGGGATTTGGAGACAGGAATGGAAATCTCGACCCTCAGAGGTCATAACTCCTCGGTATATGCAGTAGCGATCGCCCCAGATGGTCAAAAAGCGGTTTCTGGCTCAAATGACAACACGCTGAAACTGTGGGATTTGCAGACAGGAAAGGAAATCTCTACCCTGACAGGTCATAACGACTCGGTAATGACAATAGCGATCACACCAGATGGTCAAAAAGCGGTTTCTGGTTCTTGGGACAACACCCTGAAGCTATGGGATTTAGAGACAGGAAAGGAAATCTCGACCCTCAGAGGTCATAACTCCTCGGTATATGCAGTAGCGATCGCCCCAGATGGCAAAAAAGCCGTTTCTGGTTCAATTGACAGTACCTTGAAACTGTGGGATTTAGAGACAGGAAAGGAAATCTCGACCCTGACAGGTCATAACTCCTCGGTAATGGCAGTAGCAATATCCTCAGATGGTCAAAAAGCCGTTTCTGCTTCAAATGACCACACCCTGAAACTGTGGGATTTACAGACAGAAGGGGAAATCTCTACCTTGACACGTCATAACGACTCGGTAAATGCAGTAGCCATAACCCCAGATGGTAAAAAAGCCGTTTCTGCTTCTGATGACAAGACTCTGAAGCTGTGGGATTTGCAAACAGGAGCGGAAATCTCTACCCTGACAGGTCATAATGAATCGGTAAATGCAGTAGCGATCTACGCAGATGGTAAAAAAGCCGTTTCTGGTTCATCTGACAACACCCTGAAACTGTGGGATTTGCAGACAGAAAAGGAAATCTCTACCCTAACAGGTCATAACAGCCGAGTAGAAGCAGTAGCGATGCCTGCGGTGGGCGGAGCGATCGCCCTAGATGGTCAAAAAGCTATTTCTGGTTCATCTGATAACACGCTAAAACTGTGGGATTTGGAAACAGGAAAGGCAATCTCTACTTTTACTGGTGACAGTCCTATAAATTGTTGTGCTATTTCCCCAGATGGATTCACGATTGTAGCAGGAGACACATCAGGGCGTGTTCATTTCCTGCGGTTGGAAGGGGGTTAAGAAAATGAAAATAATTACTGAAAATCCAATCAATATTCCCAGCTATCCCCTAGAATTTGAGGAAATCATTACTGCCAAAAATCACAACTTTGTCGGTCGTGAATTTGTCTTTTCTGCTATCAACAACTTTCTCAATCAATATGACCGGGGCTACTTTACTATTATCGGTGATCCTGGTATCGGTAAAAGTGCCATCCTTGCCCATTATGTCATCCAAAATCCCGGCGTTGTCTATTACAATGTCGAAATTACAGGTAAAAATCGCGTTGAAGAATTTCTGACGACGATTTGCACTCAATTAATAGAAATAGCCCAACATCAAGGTAGTAAAAATCTTACCGCTAACTTTCCTGATTCTACCACAGAAGGCAGTGGTTTTTTATCGTTATTACTGCAACAAATCAGTGATAGATTGCATCCTGAGCAACGTTTAATTATTACTATAGATGGGTGTGATAGGATTGATATCAACAATCAACCACGCGGCTCAAATATATTCTATTTACCCCGCTATCTGCCAGAAAAAGTTTATTTTATCCTCACTCGTCGTCCTTTTTTGACAGATAAATCAGGTTTATTAGTTGAAAATCCAGCCGAATCTTTCGATTTATCAGCCTACTCGGAACAAAATCGCGCTGATATCCAAGAATATATTAAAAGTTATTTAAATGAATCATGTCATTCTGTAGACGCTTCTGCGGCTTCCCGCAGGGTGCATAGCATTAGCGAAGAGAAGAATCCCGGAGATGTTTCGCTCAACATGACAGAGCAAGGTTTTGATGATGATGAAACCAATTTTATGTATGTTAGGGAAATCTTAGCAGCTATTAATGAGGAAATTTACCCGCCAAATTTACAACTCTATTACCAAAATCACTTAGAGAAAATCAATTTAGTAACCAGTAAACAGCAACCAATGGCTTTACAGGTGTTAAATATCTTAGTTCAAGAGCAATCAATATCAATAGAAGCGATCGCAGAAAGATTAGATGAAGATGAATATGAAATCAAGGTAATTTTAGACAAGTGGCGAGAGTTTTTACATTTAGAATCAATAGCAGCAGAAATCCATTATAGTATTTATCATGCTAGTTTTCGTGATTGGTTGAGGCAAGAAATTGAGTCTAAAGTTTGAGTTAAAATGGCGTTTAGAATCCGCCAGAGTAATATCTTATTAACCAGTAGGAGTAACAAGCAATTATGCCTAAATATGTACTTTGGGGAACTTACTGCGAAGACGTTCTTGAAAAACGCGCCCCCCACCGTCAAGCTCATTTAGACGGATTAGCAAAACAGAAAGAATCCGGTGTACTGATTACTATTGGCCCCACCAAGGATGTTACAAAAGTTTTTGGGATTTACGAAGCCGAAGACGAAGCCACTGTCCGGGAATTAATTGAAAACGATCCCTATTGGAAAAATGGCATCTGGACTGAATATTCAGTCAAAGAATGGATTCAGGCTTTTTAAATTGATTATGGGGCATTGGTTATTAATTCTTCTCCCCCACTCCCTCATCTCCTAATACGGTTCGGTTAGGGTTTTTTGATGAAAATTCTCAATCACAAAGACGCGATAAATCGCCGTCTCTACAATAATCAATCCTTCGTTTTGTCGGTGATTTATCGCGTTTCTTGGCTTAACCGAACGTATTGTCTCATCTCCTTCATCTCCCCACTCCCCACATAATGAAAATTTGGCAAGCTGATTTTTATCGTCGTCCATCACCAGATGCATCTGGACAAGTTTTCTGGGAATTGTTTATTTGTGACGCAACTCGCAACTTTGAATATGAAGCTAGCTGTCTGCAATCAGCAGCAAATTCTAATTGGGTTGCGACTCAACTTGAATTCGCTGCTGGTGAAAAATTGCCGGATGTGATTCAGGTGTTTCGTCCCCAGTCACTAAGTTTAATTGAAGCGGCTGGACGCAATTTAAGTATTAATGTCGAACCGACTCGCCACACCTTGGCGTTGAAGCAGTGGTTAGAAGAAAAACAATATCCCTCAGCGCTGGATAAACCACCCCCAACGCCATTACCAGAAAACCTCTGGGGAGAACAATGGCGTTTTGCAAGTTTAGCTGCTAGTGATGTGGAAACAAGATTTAGCGATCGCCCCATTCCCATTTTGCACCTCCCAGAACATCTCAAACCAATAAATTTAGGTTTGGCATCAACAGTACCCGTCCCTGGTGTGGTAATTTATGGTGGACGGCAATCGATGCGTCTAGCGCGGTGGTTGCAGCAAGCCCGTCTCGTAAGCTTGAACTACATTTCTGGCGCACCGGATGGCTTAATATTAGAAGCCGGCTTGGTGGATAGATGGATTGTTGCCACTTTTGAAGATCCAGAAGTTACAACAGCAGCCCAAGCATTTGAACAACGCAAAAAGCATTGCCGAGGATTGCATTTTTTGTTAGTTCAACCTGATGATTCCGGTATGACTTATAGCGGCTTTTGGTTATTGCAGACAGAAAATTGATATTAATTACCAAAAATATAGTAATACTAAAAATTCATACAAATGCTCAAAGTCACAATTAGTTTAGAAGAAGACATCCTGCAATTTGTAGATCGGTATGCACAAGGAAATCGTAGTGCATACATTAATACATTACTAGCAGAACACCGCCGCCAAATTTTAGCCGCAAAAATGATTACAGCACTCAAGCAAGATGCTGAAGATGCAGAGTATAAAGCTGAAAATGGTGCTTGGGATAGCGTTGCTGGAGATGGCATAAATGCCAGGGAGTAATTTAACTATAATTCAAAGATTCAGCAAGTGTAAGCTTAGATTTAACTGTTCTTTCTTGAGTAGAATATAAGGTTTTTGTAATCACTTCCTGAGCCACAGCTTTAACTACATTAATACTCACAGAATTTCCTAGTTGATGGTAAGCCTTATCATCATTAGGATGAAGTATAAAACTATCAGGAAAACCTTGCAGCCTTGCAGCTTCTCGCGGAGTTAGTCGCCGCACTCTCTGATTATGATAAACCCCCAATCTATTAGCATCACTAGCAACCAGCGTTACCGAAATTTTATTTGGATCTACAAACTTATAAACTTCAAATGAAAAGTTACCCGATAGAGGTTTGTATTTATCATTAATCAGTTTTAGATATCTTTTTGTAACCAGCGAATTCAAAAGTTCTCCTAAATTGGGATGTTCAAAAAAGCTAGCTATTTGCTCTTGAGTTAATAGTTTACCATCTTGTTCTTTCCCAAATTCCTTATTCCGTCTCTTTAATATGAAACGGTTCATCAGTTGAATTTCTTCGGTACTACACTCGCCACGCAATCCTAAATCCCAGGAATGAATAGAGTTTCCACCCCGATAATCAATCAGCCTTATCCCATGTAAGCGATTTAAATCATGATTAAATATTCGTTCTAACGCATTGACAAACTTGGGTGAACAATCATATTTTTCATCTGGATTACTTTCCAAGATATCGGCGACAGTCACAGATTTTTTTCGTGGAGAAAACAAAGATAACTGCTGAGGATTATATGAATGAGAATCTTTTGGGCCTACGTCAGAAATTAACTCAAATGTAGGAGAAGCATTTAAAATTCCAACTAGATAAATGCGAACACGATTTTGCGGTAAGCCAAAGTTTGCACTATTGAGTAAAAAAGCATGAAAACTATAACCTCTTTTTTTAATTTCATGCTTAATTATTGCTAATGTTCGCCCTTGATCGTGACTATAAAGACCTCGGACATTTTCAAAAATAAAAGCTTGTGGTTTATAGTTATCAAGCAATCTTGTTATTTCAAAAAATAGCGTGCCCCGTGTATCAACAAACCCTTCTTTTTTCCCAGCATGAGAAAAAGATTGACAAGGAAATCCAGCTAATAAAAATTCATGTTCTGGTAGTTTATCAATTAATCGAATATCACCTAAAGATTTTTGAGCAAAGTTTTTTTCATAAACTAATTGAGCATCTGAATTGATTTCGCTGCTGAAAACGCATTCACTTTCTATATTTAAAGAATTAGCCGCCTGTTCAAAGGCTAATCTAATTCCCCCTATTCCTGAAAATAAATCCACAAACCGAATTTTATGCATAGACACTCAAGTTACTTTTATCCCAAATTTTAGTACATTACATAGGTTTTCTTGTTTTTATAAAAAATATTCTTTTAAAAAACTACAAAGCACATCAAGCTCTTTCAGAGAGAATGCCACTGTACAATGGCTATATGAACAAATTGTTTTCAGGGCATTTTCTCGTTGGAAGTTGCCAGCACCATCCAAGACATAACCTATTTTATATCCCAGTGTTTCAATTTGCTCAAAGCGAGATTTAGCTTGTCCTGCTTTACGTTCGATTACACTATTTGTAGTGACCTGAAAGCTGACTTCTATTCCTACATACTTATCTTCCTTAGAAGCTACAATATCAAACGTTGTTGGACGATCATTAGATTCGGTATGACTTATGCCTGGTAAATTACCATTTGCCTTAATATTAACACTAGGAATATCAAGGTTATCTTCTAAATATTTTTTAACCAAAGTTTGAGTAATTTGCCCTAAAGTATTTGATTGAGAGCCAGCAGTGATACGACTAACCCATATATATCTTTGCTTAATAAATTTTTGCAATTTATCTGCTTGACCAATGTAGTTTCCAATTTCGCACTTTGCTAGTATTTCTGCTGTTTTTTCATCAATAGAACTACCACTAAACAAAACTACGGCTATTATGTCTTTGTGTAATTCCGAAAGAGGTTGATTTTCTAGTAGTTTTTTGCCACTGATACCAAGTTTACTGTTATTGAGTTGACCTAGTACAGGCAAAACTCGAAAACTATAGTTATAATTTTGTGTATTCCATAAATAATCTAACTTTCCCAAAGGGAAAATTGAGTTAAATTGACTGTTTAACCTCTGAAGCATTTCACCGCCAAAGTCAGCTAACACTAGTAAATGTTTTAGAAAGAGATTTGCTGACATATTTGAAGAATTAACAATTTGAAATAACCCCTCTAAACTAGACACATCAACGCTTAAAATGGCAATAAATTGGTCTTGAGTTTCAATGAGTTTTGGAATTATACTAAGTTCTGCTTCTTGTCTAGATAATTCTGAAGGCCAAAACATAGAGGCTAACTTACGCAGTTCCTCAACGGTTCTCTGATAATTTTGATTCAACATAGTAAGTGTGTTATTCAATTGAGTAGCTGAGACAAAGACGCTAGCACTTCTTTCCATAAAACAATGAGTCAGCAATCGCTCATCAGTACGATTGCTTGAGAAAATCAAGATTGTCGCGCCATATTACAATACCCTATCATGACCTCAGTATAGCTACTTACTGAGATAAAATATAAGTAATATTTAAGACTATGAATAATTAGAGTTTTGAGAAAATCAATACGCAAAATAAGATTTGATCTAAGCTGAAGCGATTTCTACTTAGCTTTCACCCGCGCCTGTTTTACCATATGGCAAGAGCCTAAATTCTTGGCAATTAATTCAAAGTAGCAGAAAAAGCTAGGCTTACGCCACAGTTATTATAAGTTATATCTGAAAAACAATTGCCGTTGTATATATTTGATAAGTTAAGTTTATTACTCGTACAAAAATTAAATTAAAATAACCATTATCCAGTATTTTTACCTTTCATTGCGGAAAGCAGACAGCGTAAACTGTAGCAGAAGTATTAGCCAAAACTATTGCAGCTAAGAGATAATGAGCGAAATTAGCCCCAGACGAATTGTAATTGGGGATGTGCATGGACACTATGAAGGTTTAATGACATTGTTGGAGGCGATCGCCCCCACGTCAGAAGATCAAGTCTATTTTCTGGGAGACTTAATTGATCGCGGACCTCATAGCGCACAAGTAGTTAATTTTGTCAAGGGAAATAACTACTCATGTTTGTTGGGAAATCATGAGCAGATGTTACTAAACATTCTGACGAATGAAAGGACTTCCTCTTCAACGATGCAAGCATGGCTGTTTGGTGGAGGGCAAGCTACCGTGGCCAGTTACCAAGAAGCTCCAATTCCTGATGACCATCTGGATTGGTTAAAAGCTTTGCCTACATATCTTGACTTGGGCGATATTTGGTTAACTCATGCTGGTGTTGACCCTTCCAAGTCGGTGACAGAACAAACTACCGATGAATTGTGCTGGATACGAGAGGAATTTCACAGCATTGAAAAACCCTATTTCCCAGATAAGCAAATTATCATCGGTCATACCATTACCTTTACCCTGCCGGGTGTTTCTCCTGGTAAACTGGCACAAGGGCAGGGATGGCTAGACATAGATACTGGCGCTTATCATCCTCGGAGTGGCTGGTTGACTGGACTAGATGTCACAAATCAGTTGGTTTATCAAGTTAATATCTTTAAAAACTATATCCGTACCCTGCCTTTAGAAGAGGTTGTAATTACCGTTGATCCAGCCAAAATTAAAGTTGATCGCCGCAATAGGAATTGAGGAATATTTGGGATGAGGGGGATGAGGGGGATGAGGGAGACAAGGGAGATGAGGGAGACAAGGGGGACAAGGGGACAAGGAGATAAACAAAACTCCTAACTCTTAACTCTTAACTCCTAACTCAGCACTCCTAACTTAGCACTCCTAACGCTCAATTCCCTCAAGACCTCGCTAATGGTCGAATATTAGCTTTATAGCTAGCATTATCTAAGCCATATTTTCCATTACTAGGTTGAGAGTTAATTGCCCGTCTGAGGGCATCAATGCGATCGCTGGTTCCGGGGTGCGTACTCAAAAATGTTGGAGTAGAACCACCCTTTTTCAGCAGCTTTTGCATAAAAGAAACCATTGCGGACTGGGCATAACCAGTACGTGTCAAAGTTCGTAGTCCTCTTTGATCGGCTTCAAATTCATTTTTACGACTGCGTGGCAAATCTCGCGCTAACTGCACGCCAATTTGCACTGCGGAATTTCGATCTAAGCCAGCCGCCGTTAATAGACCACTTTCTAGGGCTTTTTGCTGCATCTGCTTGACTACGTGTTTTCCGCCAATGTGACCAATTTCGTGGGCGAGTACGCTTGCTAATTCTGCTTCATTGTCTGCGGTTTTCAGCAAACCAGTGTGTACATATACATAGCCGCCCAAAGTCGCAAAGGCGTTAATAGAGTCATCCTCAACTATTTGGAAAGTATAGGGGAGATCGGGGCGATCGCTATTCGCTGCTAAACGCCGACCAACTTGTTCTACATAATGATTAACTTCGGGATTGCGGTAAAGTCGGACTTGACTGCCGACCAATTCCTGATTAATCTGCTTACCAAGATCAACTTCTTGATTAGGGGATATATTAGAAAGCTGAAATGCCTGAACTCCTTGGAGTAGAAGAGGCAAGAAATCTAAAGTTCTTCCAGGCAAGGGTGTACTCAGGCACAGACTCAGGGCGACTACCACTGAAGTTAGGGGATAAAACCACCTACGCCGCCACACACGGTAATTTGCAGCAAAACCTTTCCAATTGAACATAATACGCTTTGAAGATTATTTTGGGAGAACATAAAATGAGGGGACAAATTATGAGACGGATTTAGAGTATTCTAAGTTGCATTCTTAACTCAAGATCAAAGGAGTTGTTATACAGATAATCTTGACGCAAATCTACCGAACTACGGGAGGCTAGTACCGCAAGGCGGAATTCAAAATTCAAAATTCAAAATTCAAAATGAATACAGCATAAGCGTTTGGTTAATCTGGAATGGGTGGTTTATTTACGCCGTGCTGTACTAGGGATTCTCTCTAGAGATAGGCTTAAACACTAGATTTTACTTTCTAGGTACGTCAGTATTAACAGGTAAGATTTTGAGGGTTAGCTACCACTCCTCGGAAATTACGAACTCGTGATAAACTGTCGCATAACCCCAACCCCGGATACTTTGAGTTATTACCAAATAGGGAAAATCGCCGTTTCCATCGAAAAATTTCTTGCTACAATCCATTACTTCGCTATTACCTCGGAAAACTTTTTATGGCTATTTTAGATTCAAAAGGTCGCTTGTTTGGCAAAATAAATCTCCTAGATTTAGGTGCTGCGCTGGTAATTCTGTTAGTTATCTTTGGCATCTTTGTTTTTCCTGGCACTTCTGGTTCTGTTGCCCAAGTCGGTGCAAAAACAGTACCCATAGAAGTAGACTTAGTAGTTCGTGGTTTGAATGTACGTGACCCGGAAAAATTAATCAACAATGGTTTAAAAAAAGGCGGGAAAACTAATGTGATTATCCGCAATCAACCCTACGGAGAGATTGAAATTAAATCGATTCAACAGCTACCTAGAACAGTCAATGTTTTCCAACCTGATGGCACTGTCAAAGAATTGCCAGATCCAAAGAGCAACAATTACAGTACAGATTTTCTTTTGACTTTAGATGGAAAAGCTCAAGTTACTGAAAGCGGGCCAGTTTTGGGTAACAGTAAAGTGAAAATTGGGATGCCATTTGAGTTAGAAGGCTTTAACTACAACTTCAATGCAACTGTCATTGATATCAGATTGAAAGACAAATAGTATTGTCAATCTTATAAAACATCTGCTGAAAAAGAATGTAGAGACGCGCTAGCACAGCCCAATCAAATTTCGCGTCTCTACGACGTTAATTAAGCAAAGATAAAAACTTGCGAATTAATCCAATTGTCACTGCTGGTAATTCCAACTGTGGTGTTAACCCAACATCTTCCAACTGTTGAAAAAATCGGATCGCTTGGGGATTGATTTCAGCAAGGCGGCGACCAATTGAAGGCCCTGTAAATTCTGACTTTTGTCCCCAAAGAATGGCGGTGGGAGTGGTCAATTGTTGAATGTAAAGGGATAAATCAAAGCACAAATCGCCACGGACAAAGGACAGTGCTGCATACTCAGCATTTGGCTGTTGGGCAGATTCGAGATAAGCATCGACAATTTCTTGGTAGACTCGATTGGATTTAGCAAATTGTCGTTGCTCTAAGAAGCCGCGAATACCACCACTAGTAGCAATTCCAGTACTGTAAAGTAAACGATCGACAATGGGAACGCTAACTAACTGAGCAAAAAAACTACGGGAGTAGTCTTCGCCAAAGTCAGAAAGTCCGGCGGGTGTGGTAAGAATTAAAGACTTGAATAAATTAGGACGTTCTGCTGCTACTCGAATTGTAAACGCTGCGGTCAAAGAAGAAGCGATCGCTGTTACTGGTCCAGTACAAGTCTGCTCGAAAAACTCCTCAATCGTGGTTAAATAATCCTCAATTTTATAACTCCGTGCTGGATGTTCAGACCTACCCCAACCGAGCAAATCTGGCGCAATCACCCGATATTCAGCCGCAAAAGCTGGATAAACTTTCGACCACTCATAAGCAGAAGATCCACCACCAAAGCCGTGCAGAAATACCAAGGTTTCCCGTTCGTCTTTGGCAGTCACATCATCCTGCCAAGGTACTCCAGCAGCAGTATAATATACCATTCTACCTAGTGAGGTATCTATAGAGCGTTGTTCAAATCCTAGTGGTTGAAACATAAGTATTTTTTTGTTGATTGTAGTGATTCATTGTTATTATCAGCGAACCAATCACTCTAAGACTTCCTGCCACCGCCAGATTAAGTAGATATAAAATTACTGAATTACTTGTAAAGATTTAGTGATTTTTTTCATAATAAAAAGTAACTTAACGTTGAAATTACTGTTTTATAAGGGTTTTTCATAGTAGCGAGGATCACTCCAACGTGAATACACCATAAGTTTTTATGGTAGTCTATCAAAAAAACCATAAATAATTTTGAGCGGCGACAATAGGGAAAACGCTCGTTTTTGTAAGTTGTTAATTCTACTTATACACGTAGAAAAATAGCTTTCAATGTATAACTAATCTGATTATTATCTAAGTAATGTTAAGGCAGAATGTCATGGTAAAGCAAGCTACTCTTCAATCAAATAAACTACCAACGATTGAAGACGCTAAATTTGCGCTTGACAACTTTAATATACAAAACGAAATTAAAGCTTCAATTCGGCGGGGTCAGGTCGAGCCAGTTCTTGACGCTGCGAGAATTACTGTACCTACTTGTATTTGTTTAGACTTAGAAGACTTGAAGTGTTTTGAAACAGTAGAGCGCCAATATGAACGTTGGGGAGTGATTTTTCACAATTCTCTAGCAATACAGCCATCAAATCCAGCATTTCCAACCCATTCAGGGCTAATAGTGTTAATGGGAGCGCCCAAAAGCGGGTTTTTAGAAGCTACTTTCTTGCGTCCAGTTAACTCGGTTAGTGCCTTTGTCACTAGTTCCCAAAGACTAGTGCTTTCCGCCTACGATCGCGATCGCCAATTACTCGCTCAAACTGCCCTACCAGGCTCTAATCTTGCCAATTCCGACTCACCAATTTCCCCCAATACCTTATTATCTATAAATGCGAATAACATTTACAGCGTTACCTTTTGTGCTTTTGATGGTCAATTTACCCTTGATAACTTTCGTTTTTGTCTTTAAGTAAGACTTACGTACAAAATGCCCTTGCTCTGAGCGAGTGAAAATGGTATCTTATTTGCGCTGTGCTGTATTAGTCTACTATCCGTCTATAAAATCGGGCATTTTGTGATTTGAGCCTTCATCCTTTCTTCATCCATAGTAAAACTTATACAATAGACAATTTCGTAATCAAGTAGGTAAACACTGTGTCACAGGCTTCGTCTTCTTGGCAGCAATTGATCAACCAAATCCCCAACTGGAACTGGTCGCTGACAAAATTCAAGACAAAGGGAGCCATAAAGCAGCAAACATTTAAACGTTTCTCTGGCCCTGGGGGCTTTCTTGGGTTCCTGACAATTATCATTGCCATGTTGTTGTGGAACTGGAAACTGCTATTGGCTCTCTTAATCGGCATTGGAGTAATGGTATTGGTTTACTCAATGCAGGAGTGGGACTGGCAATTACGCTGGTCTAAAATACGTAAGTTCTTAAATAGTTCCAATCGTCGGTTAGTTTTGGCAGTTATCAGTGGTGGTATTGCTACTGTCAGCACTTACATGGCGGCGGCAATATGGGTTGACTCTCACAGTCACTGGATTGCTGCTGGTGCGATCGCGCAAGGTGTAGGAACCCTGTTAACTTTAATTTTATTGGTATGGCAAATTGTCAACTTCTATGAAAATCGAGAAGAAGACCACCTCGATCGCTTGTTGATGAATTTAACAGAAAAAGATCCATTGAAGCGGTTGATAGCTCTCGGTCAACTAAGTAAATTCATCAGCCGTAAGCGAGTTGATTCTTCAGTACAGCAAGATATTGTCCAATGCTTGCAACTCCTACTCAGTCGAGAGGAAGAAGTTGTAGTGCGAGAGGCAGCTTTTAAGAGTTTACAAGCTTGCGATCGCCTACAAGTGCTACCCCCCAAAACAGCAGTACCTTTCGTACCCGTATCACCAAAAGTCAAGCACCACATTTATTAGTCATTTGTCCTTTGTCATTTGTCCGTTGTCATTTGTCCTTTGTCCGTTGTCAGTTACCAATAACTAATGACCAATGACCAATGACTAATGACCAATGACCAATGACTAATGACCAATGACCAATGACAAATAACTATTTTCGAGACAGCCTTCCATTACAAACTTGGACTACCGGATGATTGCACCGCCGTACCAATTGTTCATCGTGGGTGGTAACAATTACTGTAGCCCCAAAGGAATTTAACTTCTGGAGAATCTGGATTACTTGCCAGGAATTATCTGGATCGAGATTTCCTGTAGGCTCATCGGCCAGTAGTAGGGGTGGTGTACCAACGATCGCACGGGCAATACTTACACGCTGTTGCTCTCCCCCAGAGAGTTGATCTGGAAAGCAGTCAGCTTTACTTAGCAAACCTACCAGCTTTAAGGTTGGTTCTAAACGTCGTTGAATTTCTTTACGGGTATACCCTTGAGCTTGCAGTACAAAAGTGACATTTTCTGCTACTGTTCGTTGAGTAATTAGTTTGTAGTCTTGAAACACAATACCAATTCGTCGCCGCAATAATGACAAGCGATCGCCCCGCAAATCCGCTACATTACATTCATCAATAATTACTTCTCCCTGTGTAGGCAACTCCTGGCCATACAGCAGTTTTAAGAGCGTTGATTTACCAGAACCACTTGGCCCCGTGATAAACAGAAATTCTCCCTTTTTTACCTCAAGGTTTGCATTCAATAAGGCGTGAGTGCCGTTAGTATAAGTCTTCGTTACAGATTGCAATTGTACCTTTGTAGTGGTACTGCTACCGTGCTGTTGAGTTTCAGTGTTCTCTCCACGAACAGAAAAGTCTTTCTTAACTTGAGTTGTTAATACTGGCATCGTTAAATTTTCCTCATACCCATAACCAAACAGTTTGTCTGCTTAAATGCGACATTCTCCCCAAAATAAGGATTCCCAGGTTTTGCCTGGGAATTTAAACTTCAACAAAGAAAATTTAAAATTTTTTCAAGACTTTTATACTAACTAAGTAAGAACACTCGAATTCAACACTCAGCACGGGCTAAACGCCCCGCTAACGCTAACAAAACTCAGCACTCTTAGGAACATGGATTAAATAAGATGCAAAACTTCATCCTGTCTCTAGCTTCCCTCTCCTTTATAAGGCTACGGTGTACACACAAGTCGTCTTACCCCCCTCAATCCCCCCGATGCATTGGGGGGAAGCCGGAAATCTAGTTCCCTCTCCTTTGCAAGGGGAGGGTTAGGGTGGGGTAATTCAACAGACTGATTGTGATTCGATAACTTGTGTATACACGGTAGCCTTTATAAGGAGAGGGATTGAGGGTGAGGTAAACCAGGGACATAAATTGTATATTATTTAATTCTTATTCCTTAACTAATTGCACCCCTTGCTGTCAAACGATAAACAAACGCTTTCACCGCAAA
>NZ_JABXKI010000359.1 GCF_017115095.1 Nostoc sp. NMS4
CTTTTCTAGATAACGTGAAAAGTAAGTTGCACAATATATCAATCCCTAACCCTGCATCTGTCGCAGTGCATTAAACGCCTTACCTCGCAACCCAATAGGTAATAACGATAAACCTAAACCAGTCCAAGCTTTAGCAGTCGAAAAAGATTGTCCCGCCAAAACTAGCTCTCTACCTTGTTGCGTTTCACCCTTTTCAATTAAACGCAAACCTAATAATAATTGCGTTTCAGTTAAACGATTTTTCCTGACTTTCTCTAATTTCTCAGACTCAAACTTATAACTTTCTAAATACTGAATTTTATCAAATAAATAAGGAATGGCTCGATTAATACCTTGCTGCTCTGCATGAGAGCGATATTCCATCAATAATTCTGGTAAGTAATAGCCCTTTTTTCCAGCCAAAGCCATACGCACAAATAAATCATTATCCTCACAATTTTGCAGATTTGGCTGCATATATCCTAATTCTTGCAAGGTTTTACGGCGAAATAATGTCGCCCCAACTTGAAAGCTTTGCTGAATAAATACAACTTCCAACAAATTATTTACAACACCTGCGGCTAAATTCTTCCTACCCCAACGATGAGAATTTTCTTGAGTTTTTACCTCATCTCGCACATTGTTAATATCAATTATCCAATGGTCTGTACCAACAAAATCAATGCTAGAGTCTTCAGCAAGAATAGCTGCTGTACTTGCGAGAAAATCGGGTGTTAGCCGGTCGTCATCATCAAATTTAATAAAATACTCACCACTGGCTGCATCAAAGCCAGAGCGCATATTATTACTTTTACCAATATTTTGCTGATGACGGATATATTTAATCCGATTGTCTGTGTATTGTGACATCAATTCGGGTGTGCGATCGCTAGAACCGTCATCACAAACAATTAGCTCAAAGTCTTGCTCAGACTGATTTAGTACACTGTCAATTGCGAAAGGCAGTAAATTAACTCGATTAAACGTGGGAATGGAAACACTAACTTTAGGCATTTTTGCAAGATGAGAGTGGATATTGCTCACGAGCTAAACGCATCATGAGCAAGGCTGGGCAAAAGCTAAGTGTAGGAAATGGTTTGATTAATTTTATTCAAAAGTTTTTTGATAAATCGATTGCTTCTAGCCGCTATGGTAGGTGGCTTTAATTGCTTCGGTTTTTTCTCTGGTTGCTTCAGAAAGCGATAGTGCAAAAATTCATTTTTGTAACGAATATCAACATCTTCACCTTTACACAAGCGGGTAAATCCAATAGCAGAATAACCCATATAATGAAGACGATGAATTGGTTTTAATCCTTGTTGGTTGTAAAGAACATTATCAATGTTCACAAATGGATTTGCATTAGCACAGTTGCCAGTTCTATCCTCACCATTGGGACTGAGTGTAAAGTTAAATAGTGGTCGAGCAATTCTAAAAGTCATGTAGCTAAATAAATCTGCGTCACACCACCAAGCAATTTCGTTAATCAATTCGACTTCTTTATCTTCAATTAATCGCTTTTTGAGTATTTTTAATTCTTCAGCACCTAAAATACCCTTTTTGGAACCAAAAAAACTAGAACAGTGGATTTCTCGTCTGATTTCAGATTCAGGCAAAGACATTTTTTGTTCTAATTTCGGCAAGTCGAAAGCTGCAACTGAAGTTTGTTTGGTGTGTTCCCAGTCATCAAACACAAAGTCGTATTGGTCTAGTTTTTCTAAAACCTTATCCAACTTATTCATTGCTAAACTATCAGCATCATAAAATACAAATCTTTCAAACTCACCATCAAAAGCACACATTTTTCTGATTAAATTATTTTTTTTATTCCATTCGATAGAAGGTTTATTTTTTCGGCTATGTCTGGGATAAGCGTTCCAAACTTGAATGGCAAAATCATCCCATTTTTTGATTGAGCTTTTATCATCAAATAGGGTGACATTCGGTCGAGAATGTATCTCCTGCTTAACTTTTTTTAAGCGGTCATCATAGGGAATAATACAAATCGGAATATCTGGACCAACATTTACCTCAATGCTATTTAGCAAAGCTACTAGTTGGTCAAATACCACGTCATTAGCAAGTGTGTAAATCCCAAAATTATCCATTGTAATAAATTATTTTGATTTTTAATTTACTGAGTAATATCAATTCTCTGTGAAGTTGCAGATCATTTTGACCCTTCCCAACCTCCCCAAAGTAGCAAAAAAGTGCCGCACGTAGGGGTGCTTTCTACGCATCTTCATACAAAATTAGTCTAACGCGAATAATGTGATCGCTATTTCTTGACCGATTATTCTCAAATAATAATATAGCTATTTTGGTTAGTTTGGATGATACTAACATTCCCCACCTACTTACAAATGCCTAAAACTCTAGCTGTTAAACAATTGCCTTCTCGAAAATAATCTTAACAACCCGGCGGTTCCCACACCCCAAGCACCATTAACCAGTAAACCTGACCTGCAATAAATTCTAAAACAAATTGAGAGATGTGAGCTTTTTGAGTCATTGATTATACATAAAGATACTTATTTGCGGTTGCATAAGAACGGCTCTGATAAAACAACAGGAGTATGATGAAATTGTACAACTTTGTTTTTTCCAAAGTGCTGAGTAGCTAACGATAGAATAGTACTTTGTAGGCGCTTAAATTGTACAACTTTTTTGTAATTCTACAAACATTTAAGCGCTACTACAAGCCAATGTACAATTCCTCATAACTTTTTGAGGATTACTTCAAAAAACCTTTATTTAAAAGTCGCGCGATGACACAGACAACTACAGAGCGTCTATACTCCTTTGAAGAATATCTTGTTTATGACGATGGTACTGATAGCCGTTATGAACTGGTGAATGGGAAACTAGAACGCATGAATCCACCAACTTTTAGACATTTACTGCTTGCTAAATTCCTGGAACAGACATTTGACACAGAAATTAATCGCTTGAGTTTACCTTGGCTATGCTTTAGAGAGGCGGGGGTAAGAACGGGATGGCGAAAGTCAAGATTGCCTGATGTTTATGTTGTCATGGCTGAACAGGTGATGCAATTCCTTGATGAGTCTGCTGTTTGTCAGTCTGCGCCGATGTTAGTAGTGGAAGTTGTCAGTTCTGATTCAGTGAAACGCGATTATCGGTATAAACGTTCTGAGTATGCAGCGTTGGAAATTCCTGAATATTGGATTGTAGACCCAATAGAGTCAAAAATTACAATTTTATTGTTGTCAGAGGGTTTGTACGAGGAAAAAGAGTTTAGCGGTAGTCAGCAAATTGTGTCTGCAACTTTCCCGGAAATTGCGCTGACAGTTGAACAAGTGCTAGCTGCGGGTAATATTGGTTAGAATTATCTCACGATCGCACTCGTTTTCTCAGCCCCAAGACCGCGCTGTATCACCATTTGAAATGTCTAAAACCCTTACGTAATGGTAATTACGAATTACGAATTACG
>NZ_JABXKI010000076.1:0-44689 GCF_017115095.1 Nostoc sp. NMS4
TGACTTCCGTTTTCTGTAACAATCCTTCCCTGTTATTTATTTGTTTTGAAATAATCAAAACTGGGATGCACCCTAATGTTTGACAAAGAATATTTACTTATTTAATGTAGAAATTATTTCCCCCCAGGCTTTGCGATCATTCCACTCAGAAAATGCTAGATTTTTTACTGATTGTTCAGCTTTCTTCCTATAATATTGAAATTTCTGTCTTAGGAGTTCTTCTTGCTGAATTTTTGCACCATTTGCCAATATAGTTTTAACAGTGGCTAACATCGCAAGGGTAATAGTTACAGCAATGCCTGCCGCAGCGATATTAGTAACTCCGTTTGGTGGTAGTAATGATTGAATCCAGAGCAATATGCTTTTTACCCCTGCCTCTGTTGCAAAAGTTGTTATTGAGCCTACAACTGTTTTTAGAGAGATAATTTCACCTGTATACAAATAGTATAGAGAAGCAATAGCAGCAGCTTGCGTGGCGGTAATGATAGCTGCGCTACCTGGCAAAAATGCTTCAACAGTAACTGATAACAGGGCTGTAGTGATAATACCATTAGCATAGGCTTCTTTATCACCCATGTGACGTGCAAGTAGTAAATCTTTTCCCTTTGATACTAAAAAATCTTGAATGTCATACCGTAGCCAATCAATATCCCTAATATCTAGTGGTACATCAGGAGAGATATCTGGATCATAACCAAATGCACAAAATCGGTAAATTTTTTGGATATTAAGATCCTTTTTCCATTGTTCAACAACTTTTGCCAAGGCTTCAGGTGTATACCTATCGTACTCGTCTATTTTGTTAAGCACGACGAATACTGAATCACAGTGCTTTTGAAGATCATCAAGGTATTTTTTTTGAGAAGATTCTGAAGAAGCAGTGACGACAAGAATCCCTACGTCAATATGTTTGAGAAACTCTTTTGTAACCTCACTATTTTGGGAACGGACATCATCAAGACCTGGAGAATCAATCAATCTAACACGGTCATCAAGCCGCAAAACTGTTAAATTTTTAGTTATACCAGCTTCGGCTCCAACTATCAGTGCATTATCACGATTACGCTTTAGCAAAGCATTGATAAGTGAACTTTTTCCTGAACTAACTTTTCCAATGACTGCAATATTGAGTGTCTTTGAAAAATCTTTTACTTTTTCTTCGAGTTGATTCTCTACTTGCTCGAAAAAACTTTCTTCATCTACACTCTTAGCCGGGGTATTAACCATAAAGTTTACTGACAGATTTTAAACACATTATTTCAATCTGATGTTATTCTTTTTGAATCATAAATGACATTGTTGATACCACTGAAATGATTTTAAAAACAAAAAAAAGGTGGGCTGAAAAGCCCACCCTAAAAAATTTTGAGAATATTCTGTTAGTATTAACCCAACAATTGTTTAGCCTTAGCTAATACATTATCAACGCTAAAGCCAAACTTCTCTAAACAAACATTGCCTGGAGCCGAAGCACCAAAGCGATCGATACTAACGCAATCGCCTTCAGTACCCACGTATTTGTGCCAACCGAAACTGCTACCAGCTTCTACAGACAAACGCTTGGTGACAGCTTTCGGCAGAATGGACTCTTTATAAGCCGCATCCTGTGCTTCAAACAGTTCCCATGAAGGTAGCGAAACAACACGAACTTTCTTACCTTCAGCCTTGAGTTTTTCGGCTGCGCCAACGGCGAGGCTCAATTCTGAACCAGTACCAATCAAGATGATATCGGGTGTACCTTCGCTATCAACTACGGTGTATCCACCCTTGGCTACGCCCTCAATTGATGTACCTGCTAAGTTGGGAACGTTTTGACGGGTGAACGCCAATAGAGATGGAGCATTTTGCTTCGCTTTTTCAATCGCTATTTTATAAGCGCCAGAGGTTTCGTTACCGTCTGCGGGACGAAACACTAATAAATTAGGAATGGCTCTCAAGGAAGCAAGAGTTTCAATGGGTTGGTGTGTGGGGCCATCTTCACCTTGTCCAATGGAATCGTGAGTCATCACCCAAATCGAGCCAGCTTGGGAAAGGGCGGATAAGCGGATGGCAGCACGCATATAATCTGAGAAGATCAAGAAGGTAGCACCGTAGGGAATTAATCCCGAAGTGTGCAGCGCTATACCATTACAGATTGCGCCCATAGCATGTTCCCGCACCCCAAAGTGGATGTTGGGGTTTTCGTAGTTCCCTTTCTGGAAGTCGCCCTTACCCTTGATTTCGGTCAAGTTGGAGTGGGTTAAATCAGCCGAACCACCAATCAATTCAGGTAAAACTGTCGCTAGTTTGTTGAGGCAGTTTTCTGAGTGTTTGCGGGTGGGTATTCCTTTGTCTTCGGGGGTGTAGGTGGGTAGTACCTTATCCCAACCGTCGGGTAGCTTGCCGCTTAGGTAACGTTCAAATTCAGCCGCTTCTTGGGCATACTTAGCTTTGTAGTCGGCAAAGGTTTTGTTCCATTCGGTTTCGTAGCCGGCACCGCGCTCAACTGCTTTGCGTGTGTGGTTGAGGGCTTCTTCAGGTATTACGAAAGGCTCGTATTCCCAACCCAAATTTTTCCGAGTCAATGCTATTTCATCTCCACCAAGGGCAGCGCCGTGAACGCCAGCAGTGTTTGCTTTATTGGGGGATCCGTAACCAATAATGGTTGTGACTTTGATGAAAGAAGGCTTATCGGTGACAGCTTTGGCTGCTTCAATTGCTTTAGCGATCGCTTCTAAATCGGTGTTACCATCTTCGACGTGTTGGACGTGCCAACCGTAAGCTTCAAAGCGCTTAGAAACATCTTCGGTGAATGCCACATCTGTGGAACCGTCGATGGAAATGTGGTTGTCGTCGTACAGAGCGATGAGTTTGCCTAATCCCAAGTGTCCCGCGAAAGAAGCAGCTTCACCGGAAATCCCTTCCATGTTGCAACCGTCACCTACAATTACGTAGGTGTAATGGTCAACAATCTTGGTATCGGGTTTGTTAAATTTAGCGGCAAGGTGAGCTTCGGCGATCGCTAAACCAACTCCATTGGCAATTCCTTGACCCAAGGGGCCAGTTGTGACTTCCACACCTGGGGTCATGAAGTTTTCGGGGTGTCCAGGGGTTTTGGATTCCCATTGACGGAATTGTTTGATATCTTCAATGCTTACACTGTCGTAGCCTGTCAGAAAAAGCAGGGCGTACTGCAACATTGAGCCATGACCGGCAGACAAGACGAAGCGATCGCGATTAAACCATTTGGGATTCTTGGGATTAAACTTCAAAAAGCGATCCCAGAGTACAAAAGCCATCGGAGCCGCACCCATTGGTAGTCCTGGGTGTCCCGATTTTGCCTTTTCTACGGCATCAATAGCCAAGAAGCGGATCGAGTTAATAGCCAGTTCTTCGACAGACAATTCTTTGGCGGATTGGGTTGCAACAGTCATAATCTCTTGTTTTTAACGACGGGTTAGCACTCTTCGTAGCTTCTTTTGCTGGGGTTATTTTAGATTCCCCACATATCCTCATCATCCCACTCCCGCTTGCCGATGGACAAGCGGGATCTCCTGAGTTTCTGGTGATAAATCAAGCTGATAATTGGGTCATGCTGAACGCTTACTTTATATCGGAATGATATTTCTGATACTTTGGGTATTGGGCGTTAGGAGTGCTGTTAGCGGATAGCTAAGGTTTAGCCCGTGCTGAGTGCTGAGTTAAGAGTTAGGAGTTAAGAGTTAGGAGTTAAGAGTTAGGAGTTTTATTTATCTCCTTGTCTCCCTTGTCTCCCTCATCTTCCCCTGCTCCCTGCCCCCTGCTCCCTGCTCCCCTGCCTTCTTTTAGACGTATTTCTTAAAGGCCAATGTGACATTATGGCCGCCAAACCCAAAGGAATTGGATATTGCCACCTCGACTTTTTGAGCGCGGCTAGAGTTAGGCACGTAATCTAAGTCACACTCTGGATCGGGATTTTCCAGATTAATTGTTGGTGGAATTTGGTCATTTGCGATCGCCAGTACTGTTGCGACTGCTTCAATACCTCCAGAACCGCCCAATAAATGACCTGTCATCGATTTGGTGGAGCTAATTGCCACTTTATAGGCGTGTTCTCCCAAGGCTTTTTTGATTGCTGAGGTTTCAGTTGAATCATTCGCCGGGGTACTAGTGCCGTGGGCGTTAATGTAGCTAATTTGTTCGGGAGTTATTTTGGCATCTTTAAGAGCTAGTTCTATTGCTCTAGCGGCTCCGAGTCCACCGGGTACTGGGGAGGTGATATGGTAAGCGTCACAGGTCATACCATAGCCGATCATTTCGGCATAAATGTGAGCGCCACGACTGATGGCGTGTTCTAGTTCTTCTAGAATTAAAATTCCTGAACCTTCACCCAAAACAAATCCGTTGCGATCGCGGTCAAAAGGACGGCAAGCTTTACTTGGGTCATCATTGCTAAAAGAGAGTGCCTTGCAAGCGGCAAACCCAGCTATCGATAATGGTGTGACAGCTGACTCCGTTCCCCCGCAAATCATCGCTTGGGCATATCCCCCTTGAATTAAGCGAAAAGCATCTCCAATGGCGTTAGAGCCAGCAGCACAGGCAGTTACAGGACAGGAGTTTGGCCCTTTAGCACCCGTGTGAATTGCCGTTAATCCTGCGGCCATATTGGCGATCATCATCGGAATCATGAATGGACTACAGCGATCGGGGCCACGGTTGAGGTAGATAGTTTGCTGGTCTTCTAATACCTTAATGCCGCCAATGCCAGAACCGATGATCGCACCTACCTGTTCTGCATTCAGGTCATTGATCGCTAATTCCGCGTTAGCTAGAGCCTGTTTTGCTGCCGCAACCCCAAATTGGGAAAATCGATCCATGCGCTTGGCCTCTTTACGCTCCAAGTAATCATGCGGATCGAAGTTTTTCACCTCACCAGCAATCCGGCAATCATGGCGAGACGCATCAAATAATGTGATGTAGTCAATGCCATTGCGTCCACTCAATAATCCATTCCAATATTCTGTTGCTGTGTTACCTATAGGTGTAATCGCGCCAACACCAGTTACAACAACGCGTTTACGTGTATTATCTGTCATGATTCAGTTAAAAATGGCGAAAAAGCAGCTGGCAAAAAATTTGAGGTTAGCGACTAGGTACTGGTGAGCCAGCGCGGTCTTAAAGATTTCCTTTATGAACGACTGGCATCGGATTTGCTGACTTCAAGCGACTAGCCTTAACGTCAGCGTTAGCGACGTTAGGAACGTCACGTGAAGGTTGGCTAGCTTAGATATTAGAGAAAAATCTCCCCAATCCCAATCCCCAATCCCCAGTTAAGCTGAGGCGGTAACTTTGTTATTGATGTAATCTACTGCATCTTGAACCGATGTAATCTGCTCGGCAGCTTCGTCGGGAATTTCGATATCAAACTCTTCTTCCAAAGCCATCACTAATTCAACAGTATCGAGGGAATCTGCTCCCAGGTCTTCCATAAACTTGGCTTGTGGTGTGACTTTATCTGGGGGATCGACACTCAGTTGTTCGATGACGATTTTCTTGACCTTTTCAAAAAGTTCCGTTTGGCTCATAAATAAAAGTCCTTAACCACTTGCTACGATCTGCTCTTTAGAGGAGACATTGTTTTGAGCATATACATCTTATCGTCAAGCGCGATCGCCCGCATACTTCCAAGGGTTTTTCTGCTAGAAAACTCTTGCCATTCCTAAAATAAATGGGTAAGTTTTCTGGGAACACTTGAGCAGTGGAGCGTGCTACGCCATCGTCAATACCGTGTAAATGCTTTGGTTTTCCAATTATTGCTAAAATTTTTTACAATGTCTCAATCGGTATTTACAGCCTTGTTAGCAACTAAGACGTAGATGCTGCTACCCTTTAACCTAAAGGCTTAAAGGGTAGCTAAATCTAAAACATCAGAACTTTGGTGCTAACAAGGTAATGATAAAACAGTTATTGTTTAGAGCGATCGCTCTAACCCAAACATACTTCTATGCTACCTCAGACACTGAAATACGCTTACTTCCCCGGTTGTGTTGCCCAAGGGGCCTGTCGGGAACTTTACCAATCAACTCAAGCGCTGACTCAAGCCCTGGGCATTGAACTAGTTGAACTAAAAAAAGCTGCTTGTTGCGGTTCAGGCACATTTAAAGAAGATTCGCAACTGCTAGAAGATACAGTCAACGCCAGAAATATTGCCCTAGCAGAAGAATTAAATCTGCCCTTACTTACCCATTGCAGCACTTGTCAAGGTGTTATCGGTCACGTCAATGACCACCTGAAGGAATGTAAGACTTCTAACCCTGTTTATATTGAACAGGTTAATGGTTTGCTGCATAAAGAAGGCTGTTCGCCTTATCGCGGTAGTACTGAGGTTAAACATCTTCTTTACGCCTTAGTGACAGATTACGGTTTAGAGGAAATTACCAAACGTGTCACCCATAAGTTAACTGGATTAAAATGTGCGGCTTTTTATGGCTGTTATCTCCTGCGCGCCCAAAAATCGATGCCTTATGACGACCCTTTCCAACCGGAAGCGATGGAAAATATGTTTCGGGCGGTAGGTGCAACACCAATTTATTACCGAGGACGGACACAATGTTGTGGTTGGCCGCTTTCTAGTTATGCCACTACCGAATCTTTTAAGATGGCTGGGATGCATATTCAAGACGCTTTAGCATCTGGTGCTGACTGTATAGTTACACCTTGTCCTCTGTGCCACTTAAATTTGGATTCGCGTCAACCAGAGGTAGAAAAGGTGATTGAACAGAAGCTAGGTTTACCAGTATTGCATTTACCCCAGTTGATTGCTTTAGCACTTGGGGTTAGTCCAAAAGAACTGGGTTTAGACCGTCACATTGTTTCCACAAAGCCAGTGTTGGAAAAATTAGGATTTTAGTTTATGGAGTACAAGGGTCTTAAGTCCGAATGGCACTAAGAAAAGCCCAAAAGCTTGTCTAGCCTAGTTCCCAGCCTGGAGGCTGGGAATGTATTCCGAGAGGCTCCGCCTCTGGTCAAGAAATAGGAGGCGGAGCCTCCCAGAATGGGTTCCCAGCCTCCAGGCTGGGAACCAGTCAGGGCAAGGCCTGTATCTTAACTTAGTGCCATTCGGTCTTAAGTCCCTTGTCTAATTAATTGATTAGATTTTGGACGATTAACAGTATTTGTATACTTTTCTTTGTCCAAAGTCCAATAATTTAAATGTTGGGAGCATCCCAAATGTGTAAACATTTCTAAAATTGTGTTTTGATAAAACAAATCCAAAATTAACCAACTTACGATATGTAAGACTGGTAATTTTGGATAACTTTAATTAAACTTAGATAACTTTCACCTTAATCATTGCTATTTTTAAGTTGACGTTGCAATTGTTTTAGCGATTGATACATATCTGGCAGACGACCATAAACAGCACATACCTTGAGATATAGTTTGTAAGGAAGGGCTGGAGTTCCGCAGACAATTTCTCCTGGTGCAACATCGCTGTGAATTCCAGTTTGAGCAGATGTCATCGCTCCATCTCCCATCTTCACTTGATTGACTATTCCTGTTTGTCCAGCTAAAATAACGCGATTTCCTAGTTTAACCCCTCCTGCCATGCCAACTTGACCTGCGATCGCACAACCAGAACCGATTTGGCAACCATGACCGATTTGCACTAAGCTATCAATCACTGTATTTCGACCTACCCGTGTTTCTCCGACAGATGGGCGGTCAATGCCACTGTTGCAGCCAACTTCCACACCATCTTCTAAGACTGTATAGCCAGATTGTTCCATTTTGAACCAACCAGTCCGGGTAGGAACAAAACCAAAGCCTTCTGCACCAATGACAGCACCACTGTGAATAACGCAATCTGCACCGATACGGGTACGTTCGTGGATGGTACAGTTGGCATGTAAGGTGGTGCGATCGCCGATTTTGGCATCTGGATAAATCACTACATTGGGATGAATTATTGCACCATTGCCGATTTCCACCCCTTGTTGAATCACAGCATGGGGGCCAATATAAACATCACTACCAACTTTTGCGGTGGAGTGAATCACAGAGGTGGGATGAATTTCTGGCGTAGGGCGATATGGTTGATAAAAAAGTGCGATCGCTTTGGCAAACAACAGTCGCGGATCTGGAGTTGATAGCCAGACAATACCCCTTTCTTGTGCAAGCGCCTGTAATTTTTCGTTTTGGGGCAAAATTAAAGCACTAGCATTGGTATTGCCGACAAAAGACCCAAATTTTGCACCTTCTACGTAACTGATCGTACCGTTAGTAGCTTCATCAATAGCTGCTACTCCGGCAATTTCTGGGTCTTGGTCTGGGTTGCTAGTCAGGCTATGATTGGTGGCCGCGTCACCAAATTGACGGAGGATTTCGCTGAATTTCATTGTTGGGTGGGTTCAAAATTGATCTACAATTGCAAGATAATTTTCCCTCTTTATGCCCCAATACAATAATTTTCTAGATCCGTAGCGGTGAGCCAATCAGACTGTTCCTAACTTCGCTTCTGCTGAAAGTACTTTACTGACATTCTTCTGTTGATGGCTCAGGTTGTAAAGATAAGCCTAATTTTACTGAATCTTGTCTCAGTAGCGTCTTGAGACGTTGATTATCTTCGGCAGCGATCGCTTCACCATAGTGATGAAGTTGAAAAAGCTGGCAATAACGATTTTGTTTGGCGCAAATCAAGCAGCCATAGGCATGATTGCCGTTAGTACCACATAGCCGATGTCCCATCACTGGTCCCAGAGAAATATTTTGCTCGCTAGCTACACTACTGAGAATTGAGCGCAGTTTTGACTCGAACTCTAATGACAAGTATTGCTTACGTCCTGGTTGTGTACGATCCCATTCTGGAACAATTAATTCTTGTTTTAACAGACTCGCTTCAATCTCTTCAGACATCACAAGCCCAGATAGAATAACGTGACGGGAAACATGAGGCAATAATGTACGTGCTAATTGCCACATTAAGGTTTCATCAAACCACTCTTCAACTAGTGGACGCAGATACCAACAACAGGGAATGCCAAGGTTTACTAAATCTTGCAGCAACTGTACCCGGCTCTCAATTGAGGCTTGCTCATAGCCTGGTTTCAAGGGTGGTAGACTTACAAAGACAGTGACTCGAAGTGAATGAGGTCGCTCTAGAGTTGTTTTAAGGCGCTCTAAAAAAGATTGACCAGGATGGACTTTGGTAGTGATATAGACCATATTGGCAGCTTTCCGGTCAATCAGTGCATCCAAAATTGATAGTACACGTTCTCGATGGGCTGGAATAAAGGGGTCAGAGTAGTCGCATAGTGAAATCGGAAAGCCTTTTTGTCCCTCCTGGGTAGCAAAAATGCGGTCTAGCAAAAGATCGAGTAGGTCAACCGGTGCTGAGACATCCTGAAAGTTTTGTGGATAATGATGCCAGTCACGGTCTTGATGACAAACACAATAGGCACATTCAATCGGACAGCGATTCTGAGCATTTGGTAGAAATGGATTGAGACTGAAGTATTTAACAGCACGCCCCTCATCAGGAACACCAAGCACTGGAAAGCCATGCAGCATATACTGGCTACTCTGCAACGTAATTTCAGACCCAGTATTGTTATCAGTGTTCATATATTATTTAGGAAAAAACTAATACACCCTGAACAATTTGCCTTCTCTAGGGTGACTGCTGTGAATGTGCAGTGACAAGGTGGAAAATGCTAGAGCATTAGTGTTAATTATTGTAGGTAAACATAGTTAAGTAGCGATCGCTTGTTCTTAAAGAACTGGTAAATAGATTGAGGTTAATACGGAGACGGTCTTAATTCTGCCAAATTAATTTTGATAAGTTTGTAGTAAGCACTTTAGTCTTTATTTTCTAAGCACTAAAGTGCTTACTACGAACTCTCTTAATACGAATTACGAATTACGAATTACGAATTATTCGCCATTGCTATCCCTGCTAAATACCCGGTTGTCCAAGCACTTTGGAAGTTAAACCCACCAGTAACGCCATCAATATCTAAGATTTCTCCGGCAAAATAAAGACCGGGAACTAACCTACTTTCCATTGTCTTGAAGTTGACTTCTTTAAGGTTAACGCCGCCACAGGTAACAAATTCTTCTTTGAAGGCTCCTTTACCGTTGATTAAGTATTGTCCTTGAGTAAGTTCTTGCACCAATTGATTTAAGGTTTTACTAGATATTTCTGCCCAACGATCGTCTGTGGTAATACCTGCACGAGTAATGATATATTGCCAGAGACGATGGGGTAGATCAGCGCCACGATGCAGTGCGATCGCTTTCTTTCCCCATTCATCCTTAACTGCTAAAACTTTTTCTCGCACTTGTTCTTGGTGCAAATCAGGTAGCCAATTAATCAATAATGTGGCTTGATAGCGGCTTTCGTGCAGAACTCTCGCACCCCAAGCCGAAAGCTTCAAAACAGCCGGACCACTCAAACCCCAGTGGGTAATTAGCAATGGCCCAGTTTGTTGTAATTGGGATTTTCCGCCCGCAGATAACCGCAATTGGGCAGGGTTAACGCTAACTCCAGCTAATTCTCGCAATTTTTGATCGACAATGTTGAAGGTAAATAACGAGGGTACTGGCGGTTCAATTTGATGGCCTAACTCTCGGACTATTTTATAACCTGCAAGGCTGCTACCGGTCGCTAAAAGTAGGCGATCGCATTTAATTGTCTCTCCCGACTTCAGCAGAATATCAAACCCCCCATCGGCTGCGGTTCGTTTCACTGAAGTTACGTGTGTACCGATACGGAGTTTTACCCCAGATGTCGCCACCGCTTTAATCAAACATTCCACAATGGTTTCTGAAGTATTGGTGACAGGGAACATCCGGTTATCAGCTTCAGTTTTAAGATAGACTCCACTAGCAGCAAACCAAGCTACTGTGTCTTGAGGCCCAAACCGAGTCAAAGCACCCCGCAAAGCTTTTGCACCTCTGGGGTAATTTTGCACCAATTCCTCGGCATCAAAGCAAGCATGAGTGACGTTGCAGCGTCCGCCACCAGAAATTAGCACTTTCGCTAGGGGTTGACGACTGGCTTCGAGTAATGTAACTTGGGCAGCAGGATTGGCTTTAGCACAAGCGATCGCGCCAAAAAATCCTGCTGCCCCACCCCCAATAACTACAATTTGTAACGGTAACAATTTTAAAAATATCTCTTTTACAGCAACCTACTCTCTAGGCTAGCTGTTATTTTCACTCTTCAAAAGGTTCAAAGTCTGATTTTGTCGCACCGCATGTTGGACACACCCAACTTTCTGGTATATCTTCAAAGGCTGTTCCCGGTGCTATGTCGTTATCTGGATCGCCTTCTGCTGGATCGTAGATATGACTACAAATATTACATTTATACTTTTGCATTTTCCATTCCCCTGGTAAATTTTCGGCATTACTTCACTATTAAATACTTCTGACAGTAAGTGAAAATTGGAACGATACAATTCTTAAACGAGGGAGCATCCCAAATATTTGATATCCATTTATTCAGACGCTCACGGACTCGCTTGCCGTCGGCGCTATCCGCCAGTCGTACATAATTTAATTCTGAATTCTGGCTTCTGAATTCTGACTCCTGAATTCTGACTCCTGAATTCTGTTTATTAAAAACGCCACCATGTCCTTTGGGCGTAACTGATAATCCCGATGGCGATCGCTCCAAGTAGCAATAACCAAATAATTCCACCTGGAATAAAAGTCAGAATGCCAATACCTCTCAATACCCAGACGGCAACGCTAATGCCGAGCAAGATACCAAAAATCTGGATTAATCTACGATTTAAAGAAGATTGACTCATCTAATTTTCCTCTCTACTCAACAGAGATTACACTTAATATTGATAATTAAGATATGAAGTTACGATGAAGTTGCAATTTCATCAGAAATAACACGTAAAAGCTGAAAGATAGTATCCAAACTTGGGGTAAGGTACTTGATGTTAAGTCGTGTTTGTGCCATTCTAGCTGTTAACAACGCAGTTTTTCATCTACAAGTATTACTTTGATAAAACTCACTGAAGTATTAATGATGTTAATTGTGATAATAAACACAGTTTTTACTGTGAAGTGACTGAAATAATTAGCAAAAAATCACCCTTTCTGGAAAAGATAAGTATTAGACTGGAGCTAATTTAATAGGTTGGATCTAAATCAAGTTTTATGGCTTGTAGTTTCAACTGTATTTAGGTGGATGAGTTGAGGAGTAACTTAATCATTATGTCTGCGTCTTATATATCAAATTCAATTATTGCAGGTTACGATATGGCTTGGAGTCAAGACAAGCAAAAGTTGCTGGTAGAGGGTGAAATTTTAGTAGAAACGCGATCGCACAAGATATCGGGTGGTTCAGTGACAGCTTGGATGTATTTGCCGATGGTGCGATCGCACGTTTGGCAGCAATTAACTGATTATCCCCGTTGGGTGCAATATTTTCCCGATATCACCAAAAGTGAGGTAGTACAAAAAGGTGAAGTCAAACGTCTGTATCAAGCAGCACAAAAAGCCTTCTTCTTTTTCACGGCTCAAGTGGAAATTTACCTCAATGTTGTAGAAGTGCTGGGACAACAAATCCAATTTCGCATGGTAAAAGGGACTTTTGAGGACTTTAACGCCAATTTAGAACTAAAAGATTGTGGTAATGGCACAATACTTGCTTATACTGTGCAAGCGACACCTCTGATTCCAATTCCATCTATTTTTATTCAACAAGCGATGAATTTAGAGTTACCTGCAAATATGCGTAAAATGCGACAAGTTATGTGCAAGATTCAATAAAAAACTCAGGTGTTGCTGATTTGAAGGATGAATTTGCTGGCTACGCGAACAAGACGCTCTTTCAGAGACGCTGCGCGTAGCTTTCTTCTTTGCAGGACTAAGCAGCTACACTATCAGTAAAGCACTGAAAATATTGGGTTTGTTCCTCAAACGCTACTTGCTTTAAGAGGTTGTTTGAAAAGTTCTATGTTGTCATACTAATTGAATGATTACCCCCCTTAATCCCCTTTTATAAGGCTACGGTGTACACACAAGTCTGAAATAGCTGATTAACCAGGGTTTTACCCCACCCTAACCCTCCCCTTTGCAAGGGGAGGGTTAGGGTGGGGTAAAAGAATATTTGATACATCGTCACCACCACTTCTTATTTACTATTTAAATACGAAATTGATTTCGTGAATCGATTCTTAATCGATTGAGGTAATCGTTGTGGATACTTAGAAAAATAGAAAATTCTTAATGTAATAAAAAGTATGATTCGATTCAAATATATTTCCCATTGCTCAATTAATGGGAGTGTTTTAGCATACTCCTTAAACAACTGTTGGACTCGCGTTTGACTTGTTCCATTTGTAGAATCATCAAAAGTTTTCGTGCCTGGATAATATCTAAAATTTCCCCAAGTTTCATTAAAATATTTGACATGAGCTACTCTGACTGCTTTCAGTAAGAAATCTACATCCATTGCATAATGCTCTTCAACTTTGTAGAGTCCAATTTGTTGATGCAAGGATTTGTGGTAGAAGTAAGCCGATGGATTCAAAGGAAAAGCAGTATCAATCATTCCGTCATCATTAATTTGCTTTTCCATCAGTAAATCAACTGTCCGTAGTCGTTTAGGTTTATTAATCTGAATTAAGTTGTCTCGCTGATCCCACTTATTACAATTACCAACAATAAAGCTAGGTTCTGGTAGATTTTTAAAGATTTCTGAGATGCGGCTAAGAACGTTTTGCTCATAGAAATCATCAACGTTTAAAATGCCGATAATCGCTCCTTGCGCCATAGCAATGCCTTTATTCATCGCATCTGATTGTCCCTGGTCTTTTTCAGAAATCCAGTGGATGTGGGAATATTGATTGGCGTAATGTTTGATAATATCTATTGTTGTGTCAGTTGAACCGCCATCGACAATGATATGCTCGACTTCTGCAAAATTTTGGTTAATGACAACTTGAAGGCAGGATTCTATAAATTTCTCACCGTTATAAACTGGTGTAATTATACTAATCATTAGTTATCAATGGGGATTGGGGATTGGGGATTGGGGACTGGGGATTGGGGATTGGTAAAGAGTTTCCTAATTCCCAATTCTTTTGATGAATATATAGCCGTAGTCAGATATTTTAGGACAGTTATTGATTCCTCAAAGTTCCGAGTTCCCTAATTTAGGATTCCCACTTTCCCTCTAAGATAATTCAAAAACCCGATCTCTATGAGAAAACGGGTTTTTGGATGTGATTTGTGAGGTGTAATTATCCGGTAAATACCTCAACTGGTAAACGGCTAAAGGACAACCTTTCATTCTGCACATCAACAAAGATGGTGTTACCGTCGTTGAATTCACCGCGCAAAATGGATTTGGCAATTTGAGTTTCTAACTCTCGCTGAATCGCCCGTTTCAGTGGACGCGCCCCATATACGGGGTCATACCCTACTTCGGCTAAAAAGTCAAGTGCAGTATCCGATAGCTTCAGGGATATTTTGCGATCGCCTAATCTTTGACGCAACCTCTCAACTTGCAATAGCACAATTTGCCGCAATTCCTTCTTATCCAAACCGTGGAAGATGATAATTTCATCAATCCGGTTCAGGAATTCTGGACGGAAGCTATTTCGCATTGCTTCCATGACTCGGCGGCGCATTTCGTCGTAGTGGGCGTTATCTCCGGCGACATCCAGAATGTATTGGGAACCGATGTTGCTGGTCATGATGATAATAGCGTTTTTGAAGTCCACCTTATGACCTTGGGCATCAGTAACGCGACCATCATCGAGAATTTGTAAGAAGATATTGAAGACATCGGGGTGTGCTTTTTCAATTTCGTCGAAGAGAATTACTGAGTAAGGACGGCGGCGAATCGCTTCTGTAAGTTGTCCGCCTTCTTCGTAACCCACGTATCCTGGAGGCGCACCGATTAAGCGGGAGACGGCGTGTTTCTCCATGTATTCCGACATATCGATTCGCACCAGCGCATCTTCGCTATCGAACATATAGGAAGCCAGCGCTTTCGCCAACTCAGTTTTACCCACACCTGTAGGCCCAAGGAAAATAAAGCTAGCAATGGGACGATTCGGATCGGCCAATCCAGCGCGCGATCGCTGAATTGCATCGGCTACGGCTGTGACTGCTTCTTCTTGTCCAATGACGCGGTGATGCAGTTCATCTTCTAAGTTAAGCAGTTTCTCTTTCTCAGATTCCACCAATTTACTAATGGGAATCCCTGTCCATTTAGAAATAATTTCGGCAATATCAGCTTCGGTGACTTCTTCCCGTAATAGTGATTTACCACTTCTTTGAGTGCTTGCCAATTCCGCTTCTACTGCTTCCAATTGACGATGCAAACTGGTTAAATTGCCGTATTTCAACTCAGCTGCCCGGTTAAGATCGTAGTCGCGTTCTGCTTGCTGAATCTCTAAATTAACCCGTTCAATCTCTTTTTTCACAGACTGAATTTTGTCAATAATATCTTTTTCAGACTGCCATTGAGTATTCAGCGTTTTTTGTTCTTCTTTGAGATCGGCAATTTCTTTTTCCAGTCTTTCTAGACGTTCACGAGAAGCTGCATCGCTTTCCTTTTTCAGCGATAGCTTCTCCATTTCCAATTGCAGAATTTTACGATCGATTTCGTCGAGTTCTTCTGGTTTAGAGGTAATCTCCATTTTGAGTCTAGCGGCGGCTTCATCTACCAAGTCAATGGCTTTATCAGGGAGGAAGCGATCGCTAATATATCGACTCGATAATACGGCGGCGGCAACTAAAGCACTATCAGAAATCTTTACCCCGTGGTGGTTTTCATAACGTTCTCTCAAGCCGCGCAAAATCGAAATACTATCTTCTACGCTGGGCTGATCGACATAAACTTGCTGAAAACGTCTTTCTAGTGCGGCATCTTTTTCGATATGTTTGCGGTATTCATCTAGAGTTGTCGCCCCAATACAACGCAATTCGCCCCGCGCCAACATTGGTTTTAACAAGTTACTAGCATCCATCGCGCCTTGGGTTGCACCAGCGCCGACAACGGTGTGAATTTCATCAATAAATAAAACAATCTTGCCAGCAGATTCAGTAACTTCCTTTAATACCGCTTTCAGACGTTCTTCAAATTCACCCCGGAATTTTGCCCCGGCAATCAAAGCACCCATATCTAAAGCGATTAGCTTGCAGTCTTTGAGAGATTGAGGGACATCACCTGCGATAATCCGTTGTGCTAATCCTTCAGCGATCGCAGTTTTACCAACACCCGGTTCACCAATTAGCACAGGGTTATTCTTGGTGCGACGAGAGAGAATTTGCACAGTCCGGCGAATCTCATCATCCCGCCCAATCACTGGGTCAAGTTGACCTTTGCGGGCGGCTTCGGTGAGGTCACGTCCGTATTTTTCCAGTGCTTCATATTTGCCTTCTGGATTTTGGTCGGTCACTTTTTGGCTCCCACGAACTTGTTTAATAATATCTTTGAGTTTGCCTTCGTCTAAACCAAACTCTTGGAATAAAGCTTTGCCAAAGCGATCGTCTTTAGCATAAGCCAGCAATAAGTGTTCAATTGAAATATATTCATCTTGAAACTCTTTGCGATATCCGTCTGCTCGATCTAGAAGTGTATCTAAGCTGCGTCCTAAGTATACTGAGGTACTATTACCCGATACTTTCGGTTGACGTTGAAAAAATTGTTCAGTGCGATCGCGCAGTTTTTGGAGGTTAACACCCGCCTTAGTAAGAATCCCAGTTGCTAGACCATCTTGTTCTAGCAAAGCTTTCATCAGGTGTTCGCTTTCAATTTGCTGTTGTTGATATTGTTTAACAATATCCGGGGTATGAGCGATCGCTTCCCAGGCTTTTTCTGTAAATTGGTTTGGATTAGTAGGTTGCATAGGCTTTTTTGAGGAACGTAAACGCCCAAGCAGGAGACAAAGCTGCCCAGAGTTGTCTGAGTGCCGACTTCCGACATCATCGCCGCCAGTCTTCAGATATCAGAACTTTGGGGAACACTTTTTGGGCGAAGTGTCCGTCGCATACAGAACAAGAATCAATTTTATTCTGATATCGTCATTGTAAAAACATAGAGGCGACTAGCTGGATCGGTCTTTACATCTTTATAGAGTAGTAGTATTACCGCTCGTAGAGAAAAAATTCATTATTTCTACTTTTTAGGCACTCGTGAGATGTTTGAGGCAATGAATTAGGTGGGCGATCGCCTTAAATGGTGTCAAGCCCATCTTTACTTTCACGCCCGCCTGTATTGCATAAAACAGTCTATCAACAGTGTAAGTATAATTAGCTTCATTGATATGACGAGCATAGTTCTCGTTCCACATTCCATTTGCATACCGCCTCGGAGAAAGATCATGCTACTTGATAATTTTCGCCGCCAGTTGCGTCAAGAAGCGCAGCTATGGCAGGATGAAGGACTTATTAATGCCGATTTTTACCAAATACTCGCACAAAGGTATCAATTTAATAATCTAGAAACTGCCGCTCGCGATCGCTTCGTTTTTATCTTGATCGCTGTGGGTGCAACATTGTTAGGCTTAGGTGTAATTACTTTTGTAGCTGCCAACTGGCAAGCTTTGAATAGAGAAGCCAAGTTAACACTACTGTTAAGTTTATTCCTGACAACTAATATTGCTGGTTTTATTTTGTGGAGACAACCTGCAAGCAATAATATTTCCCCAAGAGGTGGAAAACGCCGCCAACAGGTATTCGGAGAAGGCTTGCTACTTTTAGGTGCGTTGACGATCGGCGCAAATATAGCGCTGTCGGCGCAAATGTTCCATATTAGCGGTTCAAGTTACGAACTGTTCTTAATTTGGGGGTTGGCTGTTTTGCTAATGGCTTACAGTCTGCGCTTGACTTCCTTGGGGATGCTTGCCCTGATCCTAGTGCTAATTGGGTATTCCATAGGATGGTTCGATGGGTACTTTTCACAAAATCAGCTTACATGGGCGCGGCTGGTAATACAACATACACCCCTACTCTTAAGTGTACTATTTGTACCTCTAGCTTACTGGTGTCGTTCTCGTTGGATTTTCAGAATTGCGGCGATCGCATTTGTTACATCCTGGCAATTTCATCTCCAGTCGCTGCAAGTTCTGACATACAGAGATGCTCCACCCTGGATTGCGATCGCCGCCTTTGCCCTCCCACCTGCATTATTGTGGAGTTATGATGACTTACTATTTTGGCGAGTTTCTTCCAGGCTATTTCAGCCCTTTTCTAGGACTCTAGCTAGGGTATTCTTCAGCATCACATTTTACTACCTGTCTTTTCGTTGGTTATGGTCAGCTCCATCTGTTGCTTACTACACTGAATTTAAAAATAGTAACTTAGCAACTTCGCTACCCTTTATTGATGTGGCAATTTTCACAGTTTTAGCTCTGTGGCAATGGTGGCATTTACTACGTTCAACATGGGATCGGGAACGCCAGGTAATAGATATCAAAACAATCTTTATTGGCTGCTTGATTGTCATAACAGCCTTATTAATCTTCGTTCATCAAGCTATCACTCCGATTCCAGCCATTCCCATATTTGCTTTTAATCTCCTTTTAGCAGTGTTAGGGTTTGGACTAATTTGGGAAGCTCTGGAGTTAGGACAACGACGTGCTTTTTGGGGTGGACTAGTATTATTAACACTACAAATTATCAGCCGAACGCTAGAGTATGACACCGCCTTACTCTTCAAATCTTTAGTTTTTGTTTTGTGCGGCATTGCTGTAATTTTTGCCGGATTGTGGTTTGAACGTTATTTATCGTCTTTACCGGTTTTATCAACTTCTGATAATAATCGGTAATACTCAAAACTCCTTTTTCTGATTTTCTCCTATGGAAACTAATCAAGCATTACTTTTAGAAAATGGACCTTCAAAAAAGCCTATAGCTATTTGGCGTTTTGTGGTTCCCCTGCTGATTCAAACAGCGATCATCTTGGCAGTACCAGCCCAATCAGTTTACACATTTGTTACAGGTAAAACGGCTATTTTGCAAACTCTACCTGTAGATCCTTACGATTTGCTGCGCGGTTACTCTGTGACGCTAAATTATCAAATTTCTCGCATAGATAATTTAAAAAAACTTCCTGGTTGGGGAGATTTGGTAAAGCAAAATCCTGTTCCTGACAAACGAGGCGAGCCTTTGGCACAGGGAACCAACTTGTATATAATTTTGGAAGAGCAAAAATCCTCTGGTGGAACCCCTCAAGCTTGGAAACCTGTGGGTGTAAGTGGACAACTCCCAACTTCTCTAGCTGCAAATCAGATAGCCTTAAAAGGTCAATATAGTGCCTATAATTCGATTACTTATGGCTTAGAAACTTACTACATCCCAGAGGATCAACGGAACGATATTAACAACGATATCTCCAAAGCCCGATCCAGCAAACCAGGACAGCCGCAACCGATAGTAGTGGAAGTGAAAGTGAATGCACAAGGTAAAGCTATACCTATAAATATGTGGATACGCGATCGCAAATATCATTTTTAATTCTCAGCAGTGCAAGGTGTTGTTAAAATAATTCGTAATTCGTAATGACGCTCCTGCGTCGCTAACGTAATTCGTAATTCCCCTGCCGCCACACAGAGTTAACATAATCTCAGGTCGCCTAGTGGATGCTGAAAATGATTTACCCCTACGACTTTGAAGATGATGACTTTGACTTTGAGGATGAAGATTTCTTGAAAATAAAACCCACCAGCCAAATGACTGAAGGGGAAAAGCTACAGAAGTTTAAGCGGTTCTTCGACAGCAGTAGCCGTGCTATGTTACAAGACTGTCTATTTCGCATCGTCAATTATGAAGATGGTACGGGTACGTTAGAAATTCTTTGCCCTAATGAAGTCGTAAGGCAACGCCTCTGCAAGAAAAAGCGCAAAATTACCAACAACATCAACACCTGCTGGAGCCATATTAGATGGTTTTCGCTATGTGTCCAGCAAGATAGTGAGTTGCATTGCCAGAAGTTTACCCGTAATGGTGACTTGGTTTAGGGGACTGGGGACTGGGAATAAAGAAAGTGTTTTCCCAATGACTAATGACCAATGACAAATGACAAATGACTAATAAAAAATGACAAAAAAACAAAAATTTCCTTACCTAGTTGGTTCTAAGTGGACGGCACAGCAAAAAGTTGATGGCTGGCGGCACTTCCAAGTAGTCAATCGTAAAAATCAGGCTAAGTGGGTTTATGCCGAAATGGTTGCTGCTTGCGATCCGAAAGTCCGTTTTTGGATGAATGCCAAATTATTACAAGATAACTCCCAGTGGCAAGCCGGCTGGCAAACATTACAAGAAATCCACGGACTTGAAACTGAGGTATCCTAATTTATCTCGTTCCCAGTCTCCGACTGGGAATGCCCCTCATTGAGGCTCCGCCTCCTAATATTTGGTAATTTAATAATTTTTTACAAAATCAGATTAACTTACTCTCAAGCAGCAATTAAACGGTTTTGGCAACCGACTGAAAACTGGCAATTTCTCTGCGATACCTTCTCTACGAGACGCTACGCGTAGCTTGCTTCCCGTAGGGGTACGGTGAGCTACGCTAACGCAAACTCCAGTAATATTTCCAGCATCAGACTGCACATACCTCTCTTTACCCCTGACTCTGCACCCCAATGCCTTGAAAACTCGTTGTATTGCCATCAGCTAATTCTATGAAACGCATTCAAAAAAGGCTATTTAATATTTTTGTATTTTGTAACTATTTTTATAAAAATAAGTAATAAAAACTTTTTATAGAGTATTTTTTTAGCTAAATACGACTTTTAAGCTAATTAAAACCAAAATAGACTTAATTAAGTTCTAATTCATCGGATAAAACCGTTTTACAAATTAGGAGCCACTTTCTTTTCTAGGTAATTTGCCCAATAATGACATCAACAGACCTCACGCATCGCCATCTCAGCAGAGGTAAAGGCAAATGTTTGAGCCACAAGTTTGACAAAAAGCTATAAGAGGGAAACAACAGTGAAACTAGCAGTCTACGGAAAAGGTGGTATCGGTAAATCCACAACTAGCTGTAATATATCCGTCGCCCTAGCTAAACGTGGCAAAAAAGTGCTGCAAATTGGTTGCGACCCCAAACATGACAGTACCTTTACCCTGACTGGATTTTTGATTCCGACAATTATCGACACCCTCCAAGAAAAGGACTATCACTACGAAGATGTCTGGCCGGAAGATGTAATTTATAAAGGCTACGGTGGTGTGGATTGCGTAGAAGCTGGTGGCCCGCCTGCGGGTGCTGGATGCGGCGGCTACGTAGTTGGCGAAACCGTGAAATTACTTAAAGAACTCAACGCCTTTGATGAGTACGATGTAATTCTTTTTGACGTTCTCGGTGACGTAGTTTGTGGTGGTTTTGCAGCACCACTCAACTATGCAGATTACTGCCTGATTGTTACAGACAACGGCTTTGACGCTTTATTTGCTGCCAATCGCATTGCTGCTTCAGTCCGCGAAAAAGCCAGAACTCACCCACTGCGTTTAGCTGGGTTAATTGGCAACCGCACCTCCAAACGCGACTTGATTGAAAAATATATAGAAGCTGTCCCCATGCCAGTTCTAGAAGTTTTGCCTTTGATTGAAGATATCCGTGTTTCCCGTGTGAAAGGCAAAACTTTGTTTGAAATGGCAGAGCAAGATCCTTCCCTAGACTACGTTTGCGACTACTATCTCAACATCGCCGATCAAATCTTGGCGCGTCCCGAAGGTGTTGTGCCTAACGACACACCAGATCGGGAGTTGTTCTCTTTGTTATCCGATTTTTATCTAAATCCGGGTAAACCCCAGGTTCCTAATTCAGAAGAGGAACTAGACTTGATGATTGTATAAATCACCAAGTTCTCAGGATGGGGGACAATAACATGGCATTCTTTCACAGCTTTACAGATTCAATAAAGCAAAAGTGGTTGCAATTTTTCCAGAATAATCGAGACTGGATTACCCTTCACATGGAAGTGGAATCGGTCTACACCCCTGATGGCGGGAAGCGACCACCTTCCTACCTCATCCTGGGAGTTCTTAACGCCCTAGAGCCAAAACTAGCGCAGTTAATGTTGCCCTTCGCCAAACTTAATCCTGATGCCGATACGCTGATTGAGGTGCTGGATTTGCATTTTGACCCAGATTTAGCTCTCGGTAATCGCTTCGTCATCAACCCAGATGTAGAGAAATACGTAGAAGAAGCAGCAGCTATCGTTGACGAAAAGCCCGAAGATGAAACATTGACACACGCTCATACAAATGGCTTTGCGTCAGTGGCGGTAGTTGAAGAGTTCACAATGGTGGATTCTGAGGATGAAAGCTTGGGAATCAGCGAGTTGGAAGAAACGGAAAATGGCTTTGGCGATATTTCCTTAACCAACGGACACAACTTAAAAGATGAGTCCTTCCAAATCTCTAGTTTAGAAGCAGATGAGTTTGGGGAAATTGCCTTCGATTCAACAGCCGCAACAGAAGTAAAGCTGGATGAAGACGAGGGGCTAGAAGAAAGTCCAGTAGATGAGAATGCGTTTAAAGACGTGTTATCAGATGTCTGGGGTGATGAAACAGCTTTGCAAAAGGCTGAAGAAAATAATGATTTTTTGGGGGAAGAACTGCCAGCAGGTGTTTTTGATGAATCAGAAATTGCCCGCCTCTTCCCCAACGCTTAATTATTGCTGTTCTTGGCAATTTTAAGTTTTAGATTTGGGGTTTTGGATGAGGAATTAGGGAAATTGTCGTTAGACAAAGGATACTTTTGTAGTCCCAGTCTTCAATCCAAAATTATCAATCTAAAATCTGAAATTGGTTGAACTGCCATTAAATATCAAGGGGAGAAAAAACCAAAATGACTGTCGCTCAACAACCAGAAGCTTTAAGCTTTGAATGTGAAACCGGGAATTACCATACCTTTTGTCCAATTAGCTGCGTGGCGTGGTTATACCAAAAAATTGAAGATAGTTTCTTTTTGGTGATTGGGACAAAAACTTGCGGCTACTTCCTGCAAAATGCGATGGGGGTGATGATTTTTGCTGAACCCCGCTATGCAATGGCAGAGTTGGAAGAGGGCGATATTTCGGCACAGTTGAATGATTATGAAGAGTTAAAGCGGTTGTGTTTGCAAATTAAACGCGATCGCAATCCTAGTGTAATTGTCTGGATTGGCACTTGCACCACCGAAATTATCAAAACAGATTTGGAAGGCTTGGCACCGAAGTTGGAATCTGAAATCGGGATTCCCATCGTTGTAGCGCGGGCAAATGGTCTAGATTACGCCTTCACCCAAGGGGAAGACACAGTATTAGCTGCTATGGCTAACCGTTGTCCTGATAAGGCTCCGGTGGCGGAAACTGAGAAAATTGAACGCAATGCGATCGCTAAATTACTCAACTTTGGTAAAAAGAAAGAAGATGTCGCCCAAGATGAGTCTGAGTACGTAGATCATCCACCCTTAGTTCTCTTTGGTTCTCTTCCAGACCCCGTAGTTACTCAGTTAACCTTGGAACTGAAGAAACAAGGCATTAAAGTTTCCGGCTGGCTACCCGCGAAGCGCTTCACAGAATTGCCAGTACTGGAGGAAGGGTATTATGTCGCTGGTGTCAACCCCTTCCTCAGCCGCACAGCTACCACCTTAATGCGCCGCCGCAAGTGTAAACTCATTGGCGCACCCTTCCCCATTGGCCCCGATGGTACCCGCGCTTGGATTGAGAAAATCTGCTCGGTATTCGGTATTACTCCCAAGGGTTTGGATGAACGGGAAGCACAAATTTGGGCAGGTTTGGAAGATTACGTCAAACTGATTCGCGGTAAGTCTGTATTCTTCATGGGTGATAACTTGCTGGAAGTTTCCCAAGCCAGATTCTTAATCCGTTGTGGGATGACAGTTCACGAAATCGGCATTCCTTACATGGATAAGCGCTATCAAGCTGCTGAATTGGCACTTTTGGAGAAAACTTGCCAGGAAATGAATTCACCTCTGCCAAGGATTGTAGAGAAGCCGGATAATTACAATCAACTTCAGCGAATTTATGCGTTGAAACCAGATTTGGTAATTACTGGTATGGCTCACGCTAATCCGTTGGAAGCACGCGGTATTAATACAAAGTGGTCGGTGGAGTTCACTTTTGCTCAAATTCACGGCTTTACGAATGCGCGTGACATGTTGGAGTTGGTGACTCGTCCGCTACGTCGGAATAATAATTTGAAAGATTTGGGTTGGGATAAGTTGGTGAGAGAAGAAGCGAAGATTTAGATTTGAGTTTGGATTTAGCAACAGCATAATAGTATGTAACGGGCGAACTTTTGGGTTTGCCTTTTTTTTTACGAACCGCAGAGGCGCAGAGAACACAGAGGAATAAAGGATGTTTTAAAAGTGGTTGGCTGTAATTTTAGGCACTTCTAGATCCCCCCTAGCCCCCCTTAAAAAGGGGGGAACCGGAATCAAAGTCCCCCTTTTTAAGGGGGATTTAGGGGGATCTAAAACGTTTTACTACCGACGAGAGGACTTTTAAAACATCCTCTTAAAGAAAACTGGGAACTGGCAAGACAAAATAATCCCTTAGAAAAAATTCAACCATTAGAGTGAATTATGCTTAAAGACATTATAGAAGTTATTCCTCACGATAACTATCAACTCTATTTGAAGTTTGAAGACGGAAAGGAAGGTATTGTTGATGTTAACCAGTTAATCGAATTTACAGGAATTTTTGCACCTTTAAAAGATTTAGCCTATTTTAAAACTGTTAAAATTAACGCTGAATGGGGAACAATTCACTGGGATAATGGCGCAGATTTAGACCCGGATGTTCTTTATTCTGTGGTTACTAACCAATCTATTCCTACATATAGAAATCTGGAAGAATATGAAAAAAGTTGGAGTTAAAATAGAAGCAATTCCAGAAGTTGGTGATTTATTAAAGCCTAGTAATTTTGTTTCAGCAACTAAATTAGATGATGTAGCAGGTTGCTTAAAATATGCAGGAAAACCTAAAACTCTTGAGGATATGGATAATGCAATTCGCCAAGGTGTAGAGGAATCGTGATTTAAAAGTAGAAAACTGGCTCAAACCTGATTAAAAAAGCTAACAAGTTTCTATTCCCTAACTCCAGAACTCACCATGACTCAAAAAACCTATCAACTCCCCCTAACCTTCGAGCAAATTCTTAATCTTGTCCTACAACTTCCCGCACAAGAACAAGAAAAACTTATTCAAGAAATAAAGAAAACCTCTTCAAATAATAAAGATGAAGATTTACTTAGTGTTTTTGACAGAATCGGCAGAAATGCTCAAGCCAAAGGATTAACCGAAGAAACTCTAGAAGAATTACTCGCCGATGAATCATAAACTAATTGTCATTGACACAAATGTTTTACTTAGTGCTGCTCTAAGTCCTAATGGAACAGCCCGTAAAGCCCTAGATAAAGTCTAAAAAGAATTTAAAATTGCTCAAAGTGATGAAACTTATCAAGAATTAAATACACGAATTTATAAACCTAAGTTCGATAAATATATCTCAGATGAAGACCGACAATATTTTTTGGATATAGTTAAAAAATACAGTCAATTTATAGAAATAAAATCTCAAATAAACACCTGTAGAGATCCAGATGACAACAAATTTTTAGAACTTGCTAAAGATGCCAATGCAGAATTTTTAATCACAGGAGATCAAGACCTTTTATCACTCAAGACCCTAGCCGAATATCAAAACCAGATTATTACTCTCAGAGACTTTCTTGACCTTGATTAATTCATCTTTAATCCTGTAATTAGTTCAGATGGAAGGCTGTAACTCTAAAAGTTTAGATGGAATGATGTACATTAATTCTGCGCCGTCTGGTTTAATTTCTGTAGACGGAGTTAATTTAAGCCAGTCATCGAAGCTAATTCCTAGTTGGGCTATGGCTTGTAGTTCTGTTTGGTAAGATTGAAAACGTCGATTGGTTTCAATAATAGCTTCAAGCTTTTCTAATGCTTTATCTAATACTGTTTCTTCTTCTTTTTTAGATGTTACCCATAATAATACTTCTTCTAGTAAATTGCCGTGCAATACCGGAGATGCTATTAGTAATGGTTTCCTACAATAACCAAAATAACCTAAATAACCAAATATTCCAGTAATCACGCCATTGACAGTAATGTAAGAAGCAGAAAGTAACAGAGGGTAGTTTTTGTAAAACTTTTCCTGTTCTTCGTCATCAAGATAAGAAAATACTTTATCAAAATATTTGTTAACGCACTTATTAAGAAATTCTGTACCTTCTTGCAGACAAAGACATGCAGTTGAAATTTCTTTTAATTCCAAGTAGCAACTTACTCTAGCTACGTAGGTTAAAAATATCGATGATAAATATTCATCAGCTACTTCAATATCTTCTTCTAATGCTGTATCAAAGTAGCCAGTATAAGTATGTTGAGCCTCTAAAAACCGATTAATAGCTAAATTCGCCATATTGACACGATTTTCATGTTTAGTCATTGTAAAACCATCACGCGCTAAATCAAGAGCAGCACGAAAATTAGCATAGACAGAAAGGTCAAATTTAAGATTCAGTTTCTTGACATCTTGTTGTACAATTTTAAGGCGCTGTTCAATATCCCCTAAGCGTTTAATTACAACGACAAATCCTATTACTGAAACACCCAAATTAAGAATACTTGCTGCTGAACCAAATTGAGAAAGTATTGTTGATGCTTGAGTTAAATAAGGTACTGTTTCACGTAACATAGCAACTATCTGCTTTGTCCGAAAATCACGAATAACACCTCCAACACGTTCGTAAGCTTTAGTTTTCAAGCCTTCATTAATCCAGTCAGGAATTAAAAATGTTGCTGTAACCGTTTCCATAATTTTCTCTCATTTGCTAAAATTTCAACAGCGTGATGTCTGCTAGCTAGTCACTTCGATTCTCCGCAGCAAATAACCACGCTTTACTCAGTATTCCCAATTTGAGTTCTATTCTGTCTAATAGCGATCGCTATTTTTAAACCAAAAAATGCAGAGCGATCGCAGATACAATCATAAGTAAAAGCAAACAGGTAGAAAATGGCTGAAATTGTCACCCTTGAACTCCCTGAAACACTGGCACAAAAAGCAAAGGAAATCGCGGCTTTCACACATCGGCGACTTGAAGATGTATTACTAGAATGGATTGACCGCGCCATTACCGAACTACCTCTGGAGTCTCTACCAGATGATCAGGTTTTGGCTATGTGCGATATGCAGATGGAAACTCAGCAGCAAGAGGTTTTCAGTGACTTGCAAGCGCGTCACCGAGAGGGACAGCTAAATGATGCAGAAGTTCGTCAACTAGATGAACTAATGCAGGTCTACCGACGTGGCTTAATAAGTAAAGCAAGAGCCTTTAAAGTGGCTGTTGAACGCGGCTTGAAACCAGCCCTCAATTAACAGCAATGGCACGCTTTTACATTTCTGTAGAAATAGAACGTCGTGTCCGCACCGATGCTCGAAACCGATGTGGCTATTGTTTAAGTCCTCAGCGTTTAGTAATGGCACGTTTGGAAATTGAACACATTATTCCCATATCTAAAAATGGTAGCAATGATGAATCAAACTTGTGGCTAGCTTGTCCCTTATGTAATCGCTAAAAAAGTGATAAAACTACAGGAGTTGATCCAGAGATGAGCGAAACAGTAAAGCTATTTAACCCTCGTACTCAAGTCTGGTTTGAGCATTTTTGCTGGAGTGAAGATGGTCTACGTATTGTTGGCAAAACACCGACTGGTAGAGCAACTGTTGCAGTTTTACATTTGAGCGATGATGCAGATGCACTAGAAGTTCGCAGTTATTGGGTACTTGCGGGTTGGCATCCTCCAGAAGATTGAACAAACCGCAGATGAAAGAGCGATCGCCCAAATCTCATCTATGCCAGATACAGTTACAATATGCTGGTAAAGATGCGAAAACTTTCGTACAAGTCATTATGCTAGTTGAACCACCATCTGAAGAAGACGAAACTACCTATCTTCTCAAATCAGAAACTAACAAAAAACATCTACTAAAAGCTTTAGAGAATGTAGAAAAGGGAAACTTAATTTTTGTTAATTTAGATGAATATGAAAAAAATGTCTTTGAGCCACAAACTTATAAAATTAAAGAATCTTGATTATTTTGACTTGTAAATATCATTTTTAATAATAAAGGTGATTGAGTTATGGATATTGTTTTAGTTAAGGCGATCGCTATTTTTAAGAAATTAAATCAACTAATAGCGAAATCTGTATATTTACGCACAGAGGGTAACTGAAAACCCAAAACAATATCTTCTTTGGGGACACCTAATTCAACCAATTCATTAGCAATTCCTACCTCTGTCCCATCTTGCTGAATCCAGATTTTCTCGCCAATAATATCTAGATGCAGAACAGGTCCATATATGCGGTCTTGCTCGTGCCAACCTACATAAACTAATTGATAATGATCGTGTTCTGTATCAAAAATTGTCTGTGCTTGAATGCGATTATCCCAAACAATACTAGCGTGTTGTTGAAGTAAATTCTTAATATATTGCCGATATTCGTCTAGCTTTGCCATTGGTCTATTGCCTCCTGTTCAATATTATAAATTAGTAAACAGAGTTGATTAATTTGAATAACAGATTGGATCAATGGAAGTATAAAAAACTCATTGTAAACAGTACTAGGAACCGCTAAATATAAAGTCCGATTAGCTTCTTTTTTTTGTAAAGCAATTCGGTAAATGATAAATTGTCCTAATGCAGCATAAAGCTCTGTGATTTTTGACGGACTTAGAAAACTTTTAATTTCAACAGCTATTTTTTGTCCTTGTTTTTCGGCTGCAATAACTTTTTCTGCTCCTAAATCAATATATAGCTCAAGTGTTCCCGCCTGGATGGTATAAGGATCGTGAGTGATTAACCAGCCATCTTTCTCAAGTGCTGTTTTGACAACTGTATGAAAAGCATCTTTAGCAGACACAGGTTTAATTCCAATTTATGGCGGTGCTTGATTTAAGAATTTCCATTTTGTTAATACATTAACAACCTAGCGAAACTTTTTTTAACTAAATTTAATATAGTTCTGTTTCTTCTCGCCTGTCTAATTATTCCAGATGCAGAGGAAAAGAGGATTGAATGAACCGCAGATGAAAGAGCGATCGCACCATCCCCCACCAACTTCGATAAAATCACTATGGTGCTAGTTAAACCTCCCGAAATCTAATGAAAAGCGATATCTCCCTTTCCCAACTTTCCCCTCAACGTCCTGAACTACTCGCGCCGGCAGGTAATTGGGACTGTGCTAAAGCTGCTGTGGAAAATGGGGCAGATGCGATTTACTTCGGTTTGGATCGGTTTAACGCCAGAATGCGGGCAGAAAATTTTACTGAGGCGGACTTACCCCAATTGATGACATTCCTGCACCTTCGGGGCGTAAAAGGTTATGTCACCGTCAACACACTAATATTTCCCAAAGAACTGGCAGAAGCGCAACAATATCTCCGCACAATTATTGCAGCTGGTGTGGATGCAGCGATCGTTCAAGATATTGGTATATGCCGTCTCATCCGTCAACTTTCCCCCGATTTTCCCATTCATGCTTCTACGCAAATGACAATTACCAGTGCGGCTGGGGTGGAATTTGCCAAATCTCTTGGCTGTCAATTGGTGGTACTGGCGCGTGAATGTTCTCTCAAAGAAATCAATAAAATACAGCAGCAGATTGCCCTACAAGAAACGTCGCTGCCCTTGGAAGTTTTTGTTCACGGTGCTTTGTGCGTGGCATATTCCGGTCAGTGTTTGACTAGTGAGGCTTTAGGCGGACGTTCTGCTAACCGAGGTGAATGTGCCCAAGCTTGCCGGATGCCCTACGATTTAATCGCTGATGGGAAAGTTGTAAATTTAAAAGAGCGCAAATATTTACTCAGTCCTCAAGACCTAGCAGGATTAGATGTTTTGCCCGATTTGGTGAAATCAGGAGTAACCTGTCTCAAAATTGAAGGTCGCCTGAAAGCTCCAGAGTATGTTGCTAATGTTACCCGTGTTTATCGGCAAGCTTTGGATAGTGTAATGACGGAGATCCCCCCTAGCCCCCCTTCAAAAGGAGGGAACATAGCCCCCCTTTTGAAGGGGGGTTGGGGGGATCTTCCACTTAATCAACAACCGACAAAAGACCAAGAACATTACAACCTAGAAATGGCATTTTCTCGCGGACTGTACACGGGCTGGTTTGGCGGGATTAATAATCAAGAACTAGTTCACGCCCGCTTTGGTAAAAAACGTGGGGTTTATTTAGGTGAAGTTACCCGCATCCACAACGAAGAGATAACAGTCAAATTGGAAGCACCTGTAAAGCCAGGGGATGGAATTGTATTTGACTGCGGTCATCCAGAGGCGAAGGAAGAAGGCGGGCGAGTTTATGGGGTGGTTTCCAGAGGTAAGGAAAGTGTGCTGACCTTTGGTAGAAATGACCTGAACTTGCGCCGAGTGCATATAGGCGATCGCATTTGGAAAACCAGCGATCCAGAACTCGATAAGCAACTACGTCAGAGTTTTGCTGGTGAAACCCCCAAATTTCAACGTCCGATTGATGTAGAAATTTATGGAGAGGTTGGTCAGGCATTAATTGCGATCGCCCGCGATCAACTCGGTAATATTGTACAGGTAGAATCTGCAATTTCACTGGTGGAGGCGCACACCAAACCCTTAGATACAGAGCGTTTACAAGAACAATTCGGTCGTCTAGGTAACACACCTTTCTGTCTGGGAACGCTAATCAACCATCTCATCGGTGCGATCGTGTTACCCGTAAGTGAATTAAACCGGATGCGACGGGAAATAGTTGCACAGTTGGAAGAATTGCGGAGTCAACCCAAACGTTGGCAATTACATTCTGATGCTTCTTTCCAAGACTTACTTCCCTCCTCATCCCCCACCCTGCGGGAAGCTAAAGCTACATCCCCCTCACTCATCGTTCTAGTACGAAATCTCAAGCAACTTCAAGCAGCACTCCAAGCGGGAATCCAAACACTTTACTGTGAATTTGAAGACCCCCGCGCCTATCGAGAAGCGGTGCAAATGGTGCGCCAGCAACAGCAAAAAAACAAATCAGATAATTTTTCGCTTTTAACTCCTAACTCCCAACTTCCCACAATTTGGGTTGCACCACCCCGAATTACTAAACCGGGGGAAAATTGGATTTTGCAGCAAGTCCGTGCCTGTGAAGCAGATGGCTATCTGATACGGAACTATGACCAATTGCAATTCTTTGCAGCAGACCGTTGTATTGGAGATTTTTCGCTCAACGTTGCTAATCCCTTAACAGCAGATTACTTTCAGCAACACTTTAATTTAGAACGGCTGACGGCATCTTATGACCTAAATATTATCCAACTGCAAGACCTGCTCACCAGTTGCCCACCCCAGTGGTTTGAGGTGACAATTCATCAGCATATACCGATGTTCCACATGGAGCATTGTGTATTTTGTGCCTTTTTATCCACGGGTACAAATTATACTAACTGTGGACGACCTTGTGAAAAGCAGGAAGTTAAATTGCGCGATCGCGTTGGTAGCGAACACGTCCTCAAAGCTGATGTAGCTTGTCGCAATACTGTATTTAACGGCACTGCTCAAACCGGAGCCGAGTACGTACAGCGCCTTATAGAACTGGGATTACGTCAGTTTCGCATCGAGTTTATCAATGAAACCCCAGAGCAAGTGAGTAAAACAATACATTGTTATAGTCAATTATTGCAAGGTGAAATTACAGGTTCTCAACTATGGCGCGAGTTGAAACTGCAAAATCAATTGGGCGTAACTCGTGGTCCTATGGGAGTGTCAGCACTGCGGTCATAATTGATTTTCTGAACGCCCAGCTTGAAAAATTTGTTCAGCAGTCAAGTTTAATTCTGGGAATGTAGGGGATATGATGCGTTGTTTACCGCCGTAGGCATCGCTTCCCCGAAACAGGTTAACTTGATACTCACCATCCACCAAATAGTAAACGGAAATAGTCGGTTGTTTGGGATTACCTATATACCTTCTACCCCCCAAAGCTAAATAGTCAACAATCCAATATTCAGGAACGCCAAAAGTTTCTTAGTCAACCAGCTTGGATGCATAATCATCCCTCCAATTAGTGCTGACGACTTCAATGGTTGTAAGGAGTTAAGACTAGTGCGATTAACCACAAATAAATCTGTATTTAGATTAGTAGGAATTTGGACATTTCTTTTACTTCTAATTTGTAAAGGGATTTTACCTCAACCTGAATGTACCCCTGTTATAGGCTTGGAATTAGCTGAGGCTGGCGGAGCGATCGCAATTAGCAAAGCTCAAAATAAGCAGGTTCCAAATAAAGCTAAGGAAAGATATTGTTCTTTTTATCCACTCAATTTGGTTTGTGGCCCGCAAGGTCAATCTTCAGTTCTTTATAATTACAAGTTTCACCAAATAGTACATTACAGGAGGTCTGGTTATCCCGACAAATTTGTAACTCATCATTATCGAAGTTGGCGACCTGCACCGGGGGCAATTAGAAGTTTAGCTAATAAATCTCCAGGTCGTAATTTTGGTGGTGGTTATCCTCCCACTGGTGATTATGTAACGTGGATTCGTTTAAATGATGGCGATGGTAATAATCAAACTCGTGGAGTCGTTTATGAATACTCAACTGGCGACACTATGACATGGGATGATTATGCAAATTCTTCTAACAATAATGTTGAGGGAGAATGGATTAGCGATATAGTTCGTGCTGATACAATACCAGATAATTCATCCACTCGTGATAAGAATAGTCGTTAAGCAGACGTATTAAGGTGCGTTAGCCTACGGCATAACACACCCTACTGGCGTGACAAGACTAAAATGTTGCAATAAATTTATTAATCTCCCAATATGGGGGTAAACGTCAGCGATCGCTTTATTTGGTGTCCAGCCACAGAGCGATCGCATTCCAACACTCACAATCATACTGCCTAAATAGGACAATCGGATAATAGGATAAACCACTAAATCAACATAGCCTAAAAAGCTGTGCAAAAATTAAGCGGTTGTAAGCTGTGCAAGGTTGATGAGTGAAAAGAAGGAATTACGAGGCTATGTTTCTCCAGAGTTAAACCGATTGTTTCGGGCTGTGGTAGCTCTCAAAGATAAAAACCTCAGCGATACGATCGCTGAGGCTCTAGAAGACTGGCTCAATAAACCTGAAAACCAGGAGCTAATTAAAAAGCATAATTTGGGTAAATAAATGGAAGAAATTCAAAAGTCCGGTAGTTCTTTAAGAATTGTGAACCGGATATGATTTATCGCTAAATCACCGATGGGAATATCTTCTTTGGTTAGCCGCGCACCTTGACTTGTCACAGTTTCAAAGGTTATGCCTTTGCCAATTTCAATGTGATACCAGCATAAGCCCATAAAAAAGCGCGTCGGATAAGGCCCACCTTCACCTATATCATCAGGATTTGATTCCATTGGCAACCAGCCAAAATTTGGGACGTAGAATTCCAACCAAACATGATTAAAGTCGGGTTGTAGCGGTACTCCTATGAAGTCACTATGGGGAGGACATTTGTACCTGCCTACGGTGCGGCAGGGGATGCCATTTAAACGAGATAGGGCAAGTAAAACGCCCACATATTCGCCACAGGAACCAACGCCCCGCTCTAAAACTGTATCTGGTGTGTCAATGTAAGGTTTAATACCGTAGGATAACTCATCATAAACGTAGTTGCGGATGCTGTGCATTTTCCGTAACACATTGGTTTCAGAACCAATCGCTTCTCTGGCGGCACGGCGAACAATGGTAGTATCCATTGCTAAATCGTCGTCGTCCACTAGGTAGCGTGTTTGTAATTCTGGGGAAAGTTCAGGTATATTTTCCACATCTCTGGGTGTGATGCGATACTTAATGCCTCGAACTTCCAAAAGTGCTTTCCAGCCAAATATATGCCGTTCTCCTGGTGCAAGAGAATCAAATTTAAAGACTGCTACACGTTGCCCCTCTATCACTTCTTCGGTAAAAGGCATACCAATGGGTTCAACGTGTTTCACCTTTTGACGCTCAGTTTCCGATGGTAGGGCGATGCGCCATTCCACATCAGGTAAATAAACCTCGTCTAAGGGGGCAATTTCCTCAGCATAAGACATTTCAATGAGATAGCCGTTAGAGAGGGCGTAACGCTTATCTGGATCGTAATGATAATACAGAGGATGAATAAAAGTGCGATCGCGGAATGTTAGCTCATGACTCGGATCGGCATTGGGATTATCCCGGATATAAGGCTCCTCTGAGGCGTAGGCGACATAAATACTTTCTTTGCCTGTTTCGTCATTTTTATGGATTGCGATGCCTGTAGGACATTCAAAGGGTGTCAGGACGCTAAATTGCAGTTCTCCCGTGGCTCTATCCATCGCATAAACTGATTGTTCAGTGCGATCGCAAATCCATAGCATTTCTTGGTTGACTGCCAAATTCTCTATGCCAACTCCGGGGGCATAAAATCTGGTAATCTCTTTTCGCGTTTCGCGGTCAAAAACCAGAATGTAGCCCAGCCTTTGACAGCTGACATAAACTGTTGTTTCACAAACAGCAACGCCATCAGCCGGATAAGGCAATGTTACAAAATGTTCCAGACCCAAAGCATTCAGCTTGCACAAGTAAACACTATTTTCTCGGCTCACCCACAGGGTATCATCCCACGCCGCTAAACCAGTGACATCGGTAAATTCTTCAACTTGATGGGGATTGAGAATTTTACTGTTGTCAGAGATGGGATCGATTTCCAGTAGATGCCCTTTAATACTGTCAATAGCAATCAGTCTATCTTTAATGAAAGTAATGCCACACAGGGTAGCAGCAGTAAGCGGTCGAATTGTTTTTTGCCCAAACATCTGGCTAACGGTCAAAGTGGGGAGTGCAAAACTCATAAAACCTTGTGGTAAGTGTAAAAAACCCTCACCTTTAGGTAGGGGAGTGAAACATGACGCAAGCGGTTTTACCGCCGTCACACCAATCGCTTGATATGGAAAATCCTAGTCGAGCAATGGCTCCCCCCATCGGGGTGGATAAAGAGTGCTGAGTTAAAAGACTGCCCACAATGGGCATTGCTCTTACCAAGTACATCAACTTAGTGGTTCTCGATCGCCACGTTTACGGCGAGATACTAATAATTATCGGTACAATGTGTTCCGAAAAACTCTTTCGTGAGAAATAATACTATGTCAAAACAGGGGGAATTTACAAATGTTAAGAATTACGTATACACTCATACGACTGGGCGATCGCCTTAATGTATCTTTAGAAGATGGAATTCCTGGCATCACTCAATTATGATCGAATTTTGTAACCATTTGCTGTGACCTACACGATGTCTGCTAATTCTCTGCCTGAAGGTGCCGCCGTTTGGCATAGTTTAGAAGTTGATAAAGCGCTAGACCTGCTTGATAGTAACGCAGAGAGCGGCTTAACACCCCAAGAAATTGAACAGAGATTACAAAAATACGGCCCTAACGAACTTGAAGAAACTGCTGGCCGTAGTGCTTGGGAAATTCTGCTGGATCAGTTCAAGAACATTATGTTGTTGATGCTGATTGGCGTGGCTCTCATTTCCGGGTTTTTAGACCTGATGGCTTTGCGGGAGGGTAGATTAAAGCCCGGTGAAGTGCCATTTAAAGATACGATCGCAATTTTAGCAATTGTCATCCTCAATGGCATACTCGGCTACGTCCAAGAAAGCCGTGCCGAAAAAGCCTTGGCAGCTTTGAAAAAAATGACTTCTCCCTTAGTGCGGGCGATCCGCGACGGTAGACAGGTGGAGATAGCAGCTAAGGAACTAGTTCCAGGGGATGTAATGCTGCTGGAAGCTGGAATGCAGATAGCCGCAGATGGACGCTTGCTGGAACAGTCGAATTTACAAGTGCGTGAGTCGGCATTGACTGGTGAAGCCGAAGCGGTGAATAAACAGGCATCACTAAAATTGCCGGAGGACACATCATTAGGCGATCGCCTCAATGTCGTCTTTCAAGGAACTGAAGTAGTCCAAGGACGAGGCAAGGTTCTGGTGACTAACACCGGCATGACTACAGAACTGGGTAAAATTGCGGCAATGTTACAGGCGGTGGAAAGTGAACCTACGCCTTTACAGCAGCGCATGACGCAACTGGGTAATGTCCTAGTTACGGGTTCTTTAATTCTGGTTGCGATCGTTGTGATCGGCGGTGTAATTAAAGACGGAGGTTTTAAAAACATCCAAGAACTCTTGGAAGTCTCCTTGAGTATGGCTGTTGCTGTGGTTCCAGAAGGTTTACCAGCTGTAATTACCGTCACCTTGGCACTGGGAACCCAGCGCATGGTACGCCAAAATGCCTTGATTCGTAAATTGCCAGCAGTGGAAACCTTGGGTTCTGTAACTACCATCTGTTCTGATAAAACCGGGACACTGACTCAAAATAAAATGGTGGTGCAATCGATTTCCACCAATAACAAAACTTTTCGCGTCACTGGCGAAGGTTATGTTCCCACAGGAGACTTTCAGTTAAATGGTCAAAAAATTTCCCTAGAGGAGTCTCCAGAAATCTTGGCGTTATCTGTCGCCTGTGCTGTTTGTAATGATTCAGTATTACAAAAAGAACAAGGTGAATGGGCAATTTTGGGAGATCCGACAGAGGGAGCATTGTTAACACTGGCGGGGAAAGCCGGAATCGAAAAAGACCAGTGGAACAGTAAGTTACCTCGCGTTGCAGAGTTCCCCTTTTCCTCAGAACGGAAGCGGATGAGCGTGATTTCTCAGGTGCAGGGAGTCGCCACGGGTGAAGCATCTTCGAGAGGTATTGACCCGGCGATCGCGGGTTTTCTCGAATCGGAACCTTATTTAATGTTTACCAAAGGTTCTCCAGAGTTAACCTTGGCACGTTGCACTCAAATTCATTTGGGTAATTATACAGGGAATTTGACCGAAGAACAACGCCAGAAAATTTTGGCAGAAAATGACCAAATGGCAAGTAAAGGTCTAAGGGTGCTAGGTTTTGCCTACAAACCTTTGTTAGAGATTCCACCGGAAGGTTCAGATGAGACATCCGAGCAAAATTTAGTCTGGCTGGGATTGGTGGGAATGCTAGATGCACCACGCCCAGAAGTCAGGGCAGCTGTGCAAGAATGCCGAGAAGCAGGTATTCGCCCAGTGATGATTACTGGCGACCACCAATTAACAGCACGAGCGATCGCTACCGATTTGGGAATTGCTCAAGAAGGCGATCGCGTTCTCACAGGTCAAGAATTGCAACGAATGACTGACCAGGAATTAGAGCAAAACGTTGACCTCGTGAGCATCTATGCCAGAGTTTCCCCAGAACACAAACTGCGAATTGTCCAAGCACTGCAACGCCGGGGTCGATTTGTGGCAATGACAGGCGATGGTGTCAACGATGCCCCAGCCCTGAAACAAGCTGATATCGGTATTGCAATGGGCATTACTGGCACTGATGTTAGTAAAGAAGCCAGTGACATGGTGTTACTTGATGATAACTTTGCCACCATTGTCAGCGCCACCAAGGAGGGTAGAGTGGTTTACACCAATATCCGCCGCTTTATTAAATACATCCTCGGCAGTAACATTGGTGAAGTTCTGACAATTGCCGCCGCACCGATAATTGGCTTGGGAGGCGTTCCCCTGACTCCATTACAAATTTTGTGGATGAACTTAGTTACAGACGGTTTACCAGCCTTAGCGTTAGCTGTGGAACCTCCAGAACCCGATGTCATGCAACGTCCGCCCTTTAGTCCCCGCGAAAGTATTTTCGCTAGAGGATTGGGTTCTTATATGATTCGTATTGGGATAATATTTGCGATTATCACCATTGCCTTAATGTGGTGGGCTTATCAACATACCCATGCTGCTGGGTATCAAGGCGATCCTGAAACTTGGAAAACAATGGTATTTACAACCTTGTGTATTGCCCAAATGGGTCATGCGATCGCTATTCGCTCCAATAACCGACTGACCATTGAGATGAATCCCTTCTCCAATATCTTTGTATTAGCGGCTGTTGTCGTCACCACGATTTTGCAGTTGATGCTAGTTTACGTCCCACCCCTGCGAGATTTCTTTGGTACTCACTACCTGAATATGCAGGAATTAGGGGTTTGTATTGGCTTCAGTGCCTTAATGTTTATCTGGATTGAAGCGGAGAAAATATTTCTGCGGATTATGGGCAAGAAGGCTGTCTAAATTGGGCATAGGGCATGGGGCATTGGGAAGAGGACAAGGGGACAAGGGGGACAAGGTAGCAATCTTTCTCCCTTGTCTTCCCCCTCTCCCTTGTCTCCCTTATCTCTCCAATGCCCAATCCCCAATTCCCAATGCCCAATTATCACCATGTACCTGAAAACTCTAAACCTCCGACAATTTCGGAATTATCAAGACCAAAATGTTGAATTTACTGCTGCCAAAACAATTTTGGTTGGTAATAACGCTCAGGGAAAGTCAAATTTGTTGGAGGCGGTGGAGTTGTTGGCGACATTGCGATCGCACCGTATGACCCGCGATCGCGATTTAGTTCAAGAAGGGTCAGCCATAGCCCAAATTAATGCCACCCTTGAGCGACAAACAGGTGTTAGCGATCTCACCTTAACCCTGCGCCGCAATGGTCGCCGCAGTGTTGCTCTCAACGGTGAATCTATCCGCCGTCAAATGGACTTTCTCGGCGTTCTCAATGCAGTCCAATTTTCTAGCTTAGATTTAGAACTAGTACGCGGCGGCCCGGAAGGTCGCCGCAACTGGTTAGATACACTATTAATTCAACTTGAACCAGTTTATGCTCACATTTTGCAGCAGTATAACCATGTGTTACGCCAGCGCAATGCCTTTTTAAAACGCCATGTTGAGACGTTAGATGCAACATCTTTACACTCAGAACTGGCGGTGTGGGATGCACAGCTAGCTACAACAGGAACTAGAGTAATTAGAAGACGCGATCGCGCCATTCAAAGATTAGCTCCTATTGCTAGTGCTTGGCACGCCAGTATTAGCGGCAGTACAGAAGTTCTACAAATTAAATATGTATCTAATATTCCTTTAGAGGATAACCAGCCAGAAGAAGTACAGCAAGCTTTTTTAGCAAAAATTCAGCAGCGAGCCATTGCTGAAATGCACCAAGGTACTACCCTGGTCGGTCCCCATCGAGACGAAATAGAATTGACTATTAATCAGACACCCGCTCGTCAATACGGTTCTCAAGGTCAACAACGAACGCTAGTTTTAGCTTTAAAATTAGCCGAATTACAATTAATTGAAGAAGTTGTCAAAGAGTCACCATTACTATTACTTGATGATGTTCTTGCCGAACTAGATTTATCCCGTCAAAATCAATTGCTTGATGCCATTCAAGACCGCTTTCAAACCCTAATTACTACCACTCACTTGGGTTCTTTTGATTCCCAGTGGTTGAAGTCCTCGCAAATTATTTTTGTGAAAGCAGGAGAATTAACAATCCAAAATTAAAGACATTTTCAGCCAGGGTTTAAATCCCTGTCTGAAATGTCTAAAATGTTTGAATTTTGAATTTTGACTTCTGAATTCTGACTTCTGACTTCTCATTTAAGTTTTTCGTGAGCAGCCAAAATAATTTTTTCGGTTTCTTCCCAGTTAATACATTTATCAGTTACAGAAACACCATATTTTAGTTCTTCTTTTTTACCAGTAATTGGTTGACTACCTTCATACAAATTTGATTCCAGCATCATGCCAACAATTGATGTATTACCATCAACTATTTGCTCAATAATATTTTCTAAGACAGCACCTTGTAATTTGTAATCTTTATTAGTATTGCCGTGGCTACAGTCAATTACAATTCTCGGTGGTAAATTTGTCTGTTTTAATTTTTCTTCTACCAGTTTGACATTTGCTGGATCGAAGTTGGGTTGACTACCACCCCTTAAAATTACGTGACCGTAGCCATTACCTTTAGTTTGAAAGACGCTGACTTGTCCGTTTTGATTAATTCCCAGAAAATTATGTGGGTTTCTAGCTGATTGTAGGGCATTCAAAGCTACTTGAATATTGCCATCAGTACCGTTTTTAAAACCTACAGGCATCGAAAGCCCACTTGCCATTTCGCGGTGAGTTTGTGATTCGGTTGTCCGCGCTCCAATAGCAGACCATGTAATCAGTTCACTGATATATTGAGGGATGATTGGATCTAGAGCTTCTGTGCCAGCAGGTAATCCCAACTCTGTAATTTTTAATAGTAGATCCCGTGCAATTAATAAACCATTCTCGACATGGAAAGAATCATCCATCTCTGGATCGTTAATTAACCCTTTCCAGCCTACGGTTGTTCTTGGTTTTTCAAAATACACTCGCATAATTAGTAGTAGGTTATCCTTGACTCGCTCGGACAATATTTTCAATCTCTCAGAATATTCGAGCGCCGCTTTTGGGTCATGGATTGAGCATGGGCCAACTACTATAAATTTCCTGCGATCCTTAAAATCAAGGATATCTTCTATTTCCTGTCTATATGCTAAAACTCTTTGTTCGGTTAATTGTGTTAAAGGTAATTTTGATTTGACTTCATTGGGAGTTAATAAAATGCGATCGTTCTCAATGTTAGCGTTGTCGATATCACCATTAAATAATTTGTTGTGCATGGGGATGCTCTGGCAATTTTATAGACGCACTTCAACTCAAAAGTGTAACACAAACCTATGATATTTTAAAATAGCTTATTTTATGCTTGACAAATTTCTAATTAGACTGTAGATGAGTAAGATAATAATTGAAAAAGGGGAAAATATTTCTCCCCTTTTCTTTGCTATTGGACTACTGAATTATCAGTAGTCTATATCACAATACAGTTCAGTTAGCGCCAAAAACATTAAACTCTGTAGGTTTGGTTGAGGAACTAAACCAAACATTTCCGGGGCTTTGTTGGGTTGCGCTTTGCTTAACCCAAACTACAATTTTTCTTAATCAAACTGTATTGGTGCATATAGCAGATTCAAGGAAAGCGAGGTATAAAAGCTAAGTCTGTTACCCAGGTATAAAGCGTGTTTTACTCCTGAATTCTGAATTCTGTATTCTGTATTTTGCTGTATCATTACTGCCATACAAACACTTTGGCTTCGTATGGACCCAAGTCAATTATGATGCCATCGTCACCAGATTCAACATCATAATTGCCTGTCCACTCGTGCCATGTACCAGCACTAGGAAAGTTAGGAACATGATAACCTTCTAGGAAGTTTTCTGAGAAATTTGCAATTACAACTACACGAGAACCTTCATCATTCCAACGAGTATAAGCTAATACTTTTGCCTCTGCATTTTCGTGGATAAAATCAATATTTTCCGTGTAGAGAGCATGATTACTTTTACGCAGATTGGTTAAGCCTTTGTATGAATCAAATAAACTACGATTTAAATCATTCCCTAACAGCGTCCAATCGATTTTGGATGATTCAGGTTGTTTAGGTTTATACTCGCCAAATTCTTCTCCCATCCAAATCAAAGGCACACCAACAGCAGTCATGAGAATCGCTACTCCTAATTTAGCCCGCCGAAAGGCTTCTTCGTTAAAAATCTCACGGTTTCCTAGTTCAACCATGACATGATTATGGTCGTGGTTGGTGAGATAATTTACCACATTGGTAGCACCTAAAAAGCCTTGGCGCTTGCAGTCAATTACATCTTTGAGACGCTCTAAATCAAATGTATCACCGCAAATGTGTTCTAAAATACAGTGATAAAAACTGTCATGCCAGCAACCATCCATTGGCCCGTCTACATTGGTAATACTGGTAGTTTCAGGAATGTGTTCGGCAACATTGTAAAAAGGTTTCATGCTAGCAGTTCTTTTGGCTTCCTGAACAATCCAGTGCATGAAATCGTAGTTGGCAATTTGCCGCGCTGCATCATAGCGAATACCATCAAGATGATATTCTGATATCCAAAAACGGATTGCCTCACTAATAAATTTCCAGGCTGGCTTAATATCTAATTTTTCATCATAATGTTCGTAATTAAACTCAGGCCCCCAGTTATTATCAGGATCGCGGGGTTCGTGGTGATACCAATAATCGTGGTCAATTTGTGTTAAAGGGGCAGATGCTTCTGAGTGGTTATAAATACCGTCAAGAATTACACGAATGCCTCTACCGTGACACTCATCAATCAATTTTTTTAACTCAGCAGTGGAACCATAACTAGATTCTGTTGCGAAGAAATGGCGGGGATTATAACCCCAACTATAATCACCAGGATATTCTTTAAGTGGCATCAACTCAATAGCGTTGATTCCTAGTTCACACAAATAATCTAACTTTTCAATGACGTGTTTGTACTTACCTCGTGCATAAGGATCGTCCTCACCACCAGAAAAGTCTCCAACGTGTAATTCATAAATTACTAATTCGTGGTCAGCAGGTAAAGGTTTATCATCATGTTGCCAAATATAAGTATCGGTAATCCTTTGCCCATCTTTGATTCGGATCACACCATCATCTTTTCCACTTTGTTCATCTATATCAGTTGCATAAGGGTCTGTAACATCAACCCATTGTTCTGGTTCAAAAAACCATGAATTTGATTGAACGCGGAATTTATATTTATAAACGCCGTCTTCTAATTCAACACTTGTGCGAAAATAACCATCATCACCTCTTTGCATTGGAATTTCTTGCCAATCAGAAAAAGAACCAATTAATGCGGCTCCTTTGTTGTAAGGTGCAAATAAATTAAATTCAATTGGCTTCGCCATAGAAGTGTTTGTAATCTCAAGGGTTGATAGAAATATTCTCTAATGCTCAATTGAATTTGCAAATAGCTCTAGAGAAATAATTAGATCGGTAGTGCTTCTATCTTCAGGAATAATTTTTGAATGATTTATGAAACCTGAATTATGTTTCGAGAAATCGATAGTTTTTTATTAAATAAGGACTTAGGTACTCATGACGAAAAACTTAAACACTTAAAGCTTTGCAAATTGTTATTTTCGGTAAAAAATAGGATATTTTTACCAAATACATGCTGATACAATTACTCTATTTTGCCGTTAGTTTGTTGAAGATAACTTAACAACCAATTTGCCGCCGTCGCTCTGCGAGTTTGTCGAGGTCCAAATTCACCAATTTTGTAACCTTTGAAACCGAGCTTCTCTTTGAGCATTTGTTTATTTTCAGTCGGAATAGAACGAGTTAACTTGACTGTTGCAGGGCGAGATTCAATGAAATTTGGTGGTTCTGGGTATTCATTCTGCCATTCTGGTGCAACTTGGCTAGTATCCCATTGTGCAGTTGAGGAGTCATAGCGATAGCCTAAATAATGCCATAGCAATTGATTAACTGTGGCATCATCAAGTTTTTCGTCAATAATTGACCAAATTGTTTCTGTATTAAGTGGTGGCAGGTTAGACATAAATAATTCAAAATTACAAGTTGAAAAACTGATTACTGATTAAAATACAGCAGTTTTGTGGACAACTGTTAGCAATTTTATTGCGATCGCCTGACAAATTTTCTATGGTTTTGCGATCGCACACGTAACGGAGGCATCACCAACCCCAGTATTGCTAGATGTAGACTGGGCTATGAGTTCAATTTTTCCGGTTGCTGTGCGAATAAATCCGGTTGCTTCGATGATGGGGGGATTTGGGTTCTGGGCGATGGGTTTACCTTGCCGTTTAAATTCAGAGATATCACGAATGTCGTTCCAGGGGCTATCACTTGCTACCGATTCATTTGGGTTCAACGGCAACCCTCCTCGTCCTGTTGCCACAAAACTACTGCCTTGAGCATTGCACCCTGTAGCAATTTGTTGGCTAGGATCTACGAAATTTACAGGTAGTTGCACGACTCCAGAACTGGGATCGACACCGAGATTATTAATCTGCACTGTCCCATTCATCCCAAATTTTGAACTGGCGGTAATGTCACTGTTGGGCGTGTTTTGGGGCTGAAACTGGAGTCCAAAGATACCCTGAGAAGTAATGCGGATCTTACCGCCGTTCCCGGTAAACGCATTGGCGCGAATATCACTGTCCTCTGACAGCACGCCAATGATGAACCCATTGGGGATATTAATCGTAATGTTGCCACCATCGCCTCCCGCTTGAGCCGTACCTGCGGTAGTCGAAATCAAGCTATTATGCCGTAGCAACAAGAGATCGCTTACATCTAGGTTAATATTGCCCCCTTGAGTGCTGGCAGTTTCGGCAGTAAATGACGCGCTCCGATCGAGGGTGACTTGATTAGCTGTAACCGAGATATTCCCACCTGCACCACTACCTAAACTCCCCACTGCGATCGCAGCATCATCCTGAAATAAAGCCGTTTTTGCTGCCACGGTGATGTTACCACCCTTGCCCGTAGAACCCGCAGTTGTCGTGGCAAATAGTCCAGTACCAGCACCATTAAGAGTGAGTTGGTCAGTCCGAAATGTAATATCCCCTGCGGCTCCACTGCTAGAAGTATTAGAAGATACCCGCGCTCCCTGGCTCAAGTTGACGCTATTGGCAGCAATGGTGAGGTTGCCGGCGTTGCCACTGCCAGAGGTGGAAGCAGATAGTTCCACCCCATTGTTAAGGGTTAGTTGCCCAGTGGTAAGGTTGATATTCCCACCTGCACCACTACCTAAACTCCCCACTGCGATCGCAGCATCATCCTGAAATAAAGCCGTTTTTGCTGCCACGGTGATGTTACCACCCTTGCCCGTAGAACCCGCAGTTGTCGTGGCAAATAGTCCAGTACCAGCACCA
>NZ_JABXKI010000076.1:44699-54546 GCF_017115095.1 Nostoc sp. NMS4
ACCCTTGCCCGTAGAACCCGCAGTTGTCGTGGCAAATAGTCCAGTACCAGCACCAGTAAGGGTTAGTTGGTCAGTTTTAAATGTAATATCCCCTGCGGCTCCACTGTTATTCGTATTAGAAGATACTCGCGCTCCCTGGCTTAAGTTGACGCGATCGGCAGTAATCGTCAGGTTTCCGGCGTTGCCACTACCAGAAGTGGAAGCAGATAATTCCACCCCATTGTGATTAAATTGCCGAGTCGTCACGCTAATATTTCCAGCATTGCCACTGCTGTTGGTTTCGGCAGTTAACTTACCTGCCCCTGTGAGGGTAATCGTGTCTGGAGCAGTGAGAATCAGGTCGCCACCCTTGCCGTTACCATTGGTGGATGCAGAGATTTGGGATTGGGGCGCGAGGAATACATCTAAAGTGGTGTCATTGGCGTAGGGATTGAGCCGCAGCGTACCTGCGGGAGCTTGTCCTTGAGTATCAGCAAATACTCCCACGATACCCGCCAGATTCATTTGGGAAGCATTGAGGGTAATGCTACCACCACCCCCGGCATTAGTTGCTGTGGCGGTTGCCGTGGCAACAATACGGGCGTTATCGGACAAATTAAGACTGGGGGTATTAATTATGATATCCCCGGCTTTACCTGCATCGGTGGCTGCTACCGAAAGGACGGGCGCAGCGCCTTCCACCTGTGCAATGTTCACGGCTGTAGGCGCGTTTATAGTGATAGTACCACCCTGTCCACTGCTCTGAGTGGCGGCGGTAATTTGTGCGTCTCCAGCAATAACAACAGTGGGGCTGTTGAGGGTAATGTCACCCGCTTTGCCAGTACTGCTGGTGGTGGCAGCAAGGCTGCTACCATTGGTCAGGCTGATACCCTGCCCAGTGGTAACGGTGATATTCCCGGCATTGCCGCTATTGCTGGTGCTGCTGAGAATTTGACTCTGGTTGAACGTTGCTAGACCAGGACTGATGAAGGTGATATTTCCGGCAGGGTCGCTGCCTTTGGTGTCGCTTTCAATCCGGCTGTTAGTGAGGGTGAGATTCCCGGTGCTGGTAATGTTGACATCGCCCGATCGCCCCGTTCCAGTGACCGGAATTGTGATTTTTCCTGTAAAAGCAGTGTCTATTGTCACTTGTTTTCCAGTTAAAATTACGGTATCTGCGATCGCTAAATCTCCTTGACTATTCACCGTAACTGCCCCCGCCTGTGCTGAAGAGGATGCCGTCAGTATTTGCAGTCCAGACACCTGGTTTTTCGCGTCTAATGTGACATTTCCGCCAGCGTTTGCAGTTCCTTGGGGCGCAACTGAAAAGGCATTCAGGCTACTTCCTCCTCCAGTAATATTCCCATTCTCGGCGCTGAGAGCGATCGCGCCGCCATTGCTACTATTGCCAGCTATTGAATACGAGAATGAGGACAAATCGCTATTGGTAGCAAGGTTGCCATTGTGAGCAGTGAGGGCGATCGCACCGCCATTGCCACTATTGCCGGTGTCAGATAACGAGAATGAGGACAAGTAACTGTAATTATTGTTGGTGAGGTTGCCGTTGGTACTGCTAAAAGCGATCGCGCCGCCATTGCCACTATTGCCAGTGCTTGAGTACGAGAATGAGTACAATAAGCTATTGTTGGTGAGGTTGCCGTTGGTGCTGGTAAAGGCGATCGCCCCGCCATTACCACTATTGCCAGTGCTTGATAATGAGTATGAAGACAAGTAACCATTGTTGGTGAGATCGCCCTCGGTTGTCGAGAGGACGATCTCACCGCCATTACCACTCGTGCGACCATTTGAGCTTGAGTCCAACACGCCATTGTTGGTAAGAGTGCCATTGTTGGTAGAGAGGGCGATCGCACCGCCATTACCACTCGTGCCACTCGTTGCGATAGAGTTTGAGGACAAATAACCACTGTTAGTTAGGTCGCCATTGGTAGCAGAAAGGGCGATCGTGCCGCCATTGCCACTATTGCCAATATCTGAGCTGGAGAATGAGTACAATGAGCCATTATTGGTGAGAGTGCCATTGTTGGTAGAAAGGGCGATCGCGCCGCCATTGCCACTGTTGCCACCACTTGAGCCTGATGCCGAGTACAACAAGTTATTGTTGGTGAGGTTGCCATTGTTGGTAGAAAGGACGATCGCGCCGCCGTTGCCACTGTTGCCACCATTTGAGCTTGAGAGTGAGTAGAACAAGCCATTGGCGATCAGGTCGCCATTGTTGGTAGAGAGAGCGATCGCCCCACCATTGCCACTGTTGCCACCATTTGAGGTTGAGGCTGAGTACAACGCGCCATTAATAGTGAGATTGCCATTGTTGGTAGAAAGGGCGATCGCCCCACCATCGCCACTGTTGCCAGCATTTGAGCTTGAAGCTGAGTACAACAGGCCATTAATAGTGAGAGTGCCATTGTTGGTAGAGAGAGCGATCGACCCACCATTGCCACTGTTGCCACTATCTGAGGTTGAGGCTGAGTAGAATAAGCCATTGGTGGTGAGGTTGCCATTGTTGGTAGAGAGAGCGATCGTCCCTCCATCTCCACCAGTTTCATTGGACACATCGATACTAGCAACGTTAATATCTCCACTACCAGCGATTAGGCTGACGACTCCCCCAACGTTATTAAAAGGTTGCACCAGCACATTGCCCGTCAGCGTAATTCCACTTGGAACTGTGCCCCCTGTGTAAGCAGGTGGATTGTTTTGATTGCTGCCGCCATAAATCAGATTCGTCTGCCCAGACCGGATGATTAACCCCGGACGGGTACTTAAAATCCCATCGCTACCCACAAAGGTCGAAACGGTATCGGGGCCGGTAATTTTAATGCCACCCTGAATCTGCACACTGCCTAATGACTCAATTAGCAGGGATGCACCTGTGTAGCTACCTGCAATATCCACATCCCCTGCACTACTAATAATGGGGTCATACAGGCTAACAAAGGTGGCGGGTTGTCCTGATTGACTGCGGATTTGGAACTCACCACCACTGAAAAAATGGGCATCACCTGAAATGGTGCGATCGCTAACCAGACTCAATTTGCCGAGACTCTGAAACTGCGATTGGGGATGGTTCAGGGTAAAAATATCAATGCCCTGATTCCCTTGAATCATTAAATCTCTACCTGCACTAGCGATAAATGGAGTTGTGACGCTATCCCGAATTTGTACCGTCCCTTGAGCGTTCAGAGTGATATCTCTGCCCGCTACCAGTTGTCCTTGCAAATCGAGGTGGTTCCCTTCCAGAGTCAGGTCTTTTCCAACGGCGAGATTACCCCGATTAGCGATCGCAGAATCAGTTGAAATGCTACCCCTTTGCAGTCCTAATGGCACGTTGACACTTAGTAGCGGTGGTGCTTGGGGATTGATGGCGCTGAACTCACCACCATCAGGAAACTTCAAACTGCTGGCGGTGCTAGCAACAAAGGAACCACCGATGTTTAACTGAGCATTAGCACCAAAAATAATTCCGTTGGGATTGATTAAAAACAGATTGGCAATACCATTGACACGAATCAGCCCATCAATACTAGAAAAATTGCTTCCAGTCACCCGCGTGAGGATGTTTTGAATTGCAACCGGATTATTGAAAAACGCCTCGCCGCCTGTGGGAACAGAAAACTCTTGGAAACTGTGAAACAAATTCACACCCCGGACTGTACCTGCATCAATTGTGCAAATTGTGCAGCCAGGTGTTACCTGAGAATTTACTGGGAGTGTACGGTCGGGAACAATTTGAGCGCGGACGGGAGTGGAAATCAGAAAGGTAAGCAGGACACTACCAAACTGGCACAGGCGAGAAGCTAAATTTTGCATCTTAAAGATCGGGGTTTCTTAAATATGATTCCCGCTTCAGATTGAGAGTGAACAGTATCAGTGTGATCCGTTCTGAACAAACCAAATGCTGTTGGGCGATCGTCAAATCTTAACTAGTAGTCTGTCAAGAAATAATTGACGAATAAATTTTTTGTAGAGACGGCGATTTATCGCGTCTCTCCAACCGTCAAAATAGATTTGACAGACCACTAGGACTTACCGGAAAATCGAACCACAGAGACACAGAGAACGTAAAGAAATCAGAGTTTGAGAGGTATTTTGGGTAAGTCCTGAAGGAATATAAGCTTGTGTTAACCAGGATTAAAACAAACTAGGTAAACTGGAATCGTAAGGATTAGACCAGTTTATGCAGAATTCCACAGCACTGCCAAAGATCATCCGCGCCCATGTATTTATTTCTGGCCGAGTCCAAGGAGTGGGCTATCGTTATTCCACTGTGGATACAGCTAGGCAATTGGGATTAACCGGTTGGGTGCGGAATCTCCCTGATAATCGAGTAGAGGCAGTTTTTGAAGGGGCGCGAGAGGTTGTAGATAATATGGTTCGCTGGTGTCACTCTGGGCCACCTGCTGCTGTGGTTAAAGATGTTGTGGTTGAATATGAAGAACCAGAAGGGTTGCGGGGATTTGAAGTTAAACGGGTTGACTAATTCGTAATTCGTAATACTTCTCTACGAACGCGAACAGCGTGTCGGAGACAGAGTTCAATTTATATTTGCTTTGCGATCGCTTGCACTGAGTACGCTAAAAGAGAACTGAGGACTTTTGTTAACAATGCTAGTTTACCGCCTGTGAAAAATTTTGATTAGAATGCAGATGTCCACTAGGCGGCGTGCTGTCTATCCACGTAAATCCAGAAGATATTCAATGAGTAATCAATTAAAAGACTACAATCCTAGCGGTGTAGGTGAAATAAATGGCAACCTCTTAGGTTTGCCCTGCGATTATGAGTCTGCAAACTTGATTGTCTTTGGTGTACCGTGGGAAGTCACTGTTTCCTATGGTGCTGGTACTGCTAATGGCCCGCAGCGAATTCTAGATGCTTCGACTCAATTAGATTTGTTCGATTTCGATCACCCTGATGGTTGGAAGCAGGGAATTTTTATGCAAGAAATTTCCCAAGATATTTTAGAGAAGAACGCATACTACCGCACCTTGGCAGCAAAAATTATCGAACGATTAGCCCAAGGTAAACAACTCTCCGATACACCAGATTTAACATCTGTGCTGACAGAAATTAATCAAGCCGGTCAACAAGTTAATCAATGGCTATTTGAAAATTGTCAAGCCGCAATCAATAATGGTAAGCGAGTTGCTGTCATCGGTGGAGATCACAGTTCGCCTTTAGGTTATTTCCAAGCATTAGCAGCTAAATACCCAAACTATGGCATTTTGCATATTGATGCCCACGCAGATTTACGCGATGCTTATGAGGGATTCGAGTTTTCTCATGCGTCGATTATGTTTAATGCGATGAAAATACCGCAAATTTCTAAGTTAGTGCAGGTAGGTTTGCGTGATATTAGTCATGATGAAGTACAAATGATTAACCAATCTGATAGTCGCATTATTGCTTATTACGACCCAGCTATTAAGCAAAAGCTTTATTCTGGCACAACTTGGATTGATTTATGCCGAGAAATTATCAGCCATTTACCTGAGTATGTTTATATTAGTTTTGATGTCGATGGTTTAGATCCAAAACTCTGTCCGAGTACGGGTACTCCTGTTCCAGGTGGGTTGGAATTAGAGCAAACATTTTGTCTATTCCGAGAATTGGTCAATAGTGGCAGAAAAATTATTGGCTTTGATATCTGCGAAGTCGGTGATGCGGAGTGGGATGGTAATGTTGGAGCGCGGGTAGTTTACAAGCTGGCAAATTTGATGGATTTATCAAACAGAATTCAGGAGTCAGGTGTCAGAATTTAGAGTGAATTGCACAATCCACCTACTTAATGAAGCTTGAGCTTCTGAGTTCTTAGTTCATTGCTGTAGAACTATAAAGTGTTTTGATTGAGTGCATTTTTCGCAGAATTTGTATAAGGAACAAACAATCAGTACATCAGCGTCTGTCTCTATATCTGTTTCAGAACACAAATACTAAGCTAATTCCAACTGATGAAGTTCTGGAATTATATTCTTTATTGTCTATTAGTATCTGGATACTATTTATTTGTTCTATTTTAGTATGAGAATCATGTTGAAAAACTACTTTAACACCAATCAAGCGCGAGTTTTCACTGCTTTGATTTTGACTGGGATTTTGTCTGTTGCTGGCGGTTTAACACTTGTCAAAGACGCTACGGGTGCTTCTGCAAATTTCTCTCTAGAAAGGAAAAATGAAGTTCTTAAAGAGAATATTAAACCAAACCGCTTGCCACGTCCATTAGCTAATGCGGTACTGCGAGATTTAGCCCGCAGACAGGGAATTTCTATCAGACAATTACAAATTGTTGACTACAATCAACAGACTTGGCGTAATGGTTGCTTGGAACTGCCTCAAGCTGATGAAATTTGCACCGAAGCGTTAGTTCCTGGTTGGCGGATTGTGGTATCTAATGGCAAAGAAAACTGGGTTTATCATACTAATCAAACAGGTTCCGCACTCAGACTGAATGAAAAGGCAAACGAAAATACACTAGCCCCTGTGCAAATTCCAGCCAGCGAGTTACCACCACCGTTAGATCGAGATATAGTATTTCGCCAAATCTCCAGTGGGGGTTTTGCTGGCAGAACTTATGAGACTGTTTTACTCAAAGATGGGCGACTGATTCGGGTGCGGATTGGTGATGCTAATGATTCTGAACGTAGTGTTCGCCGCGTTTCTGGGCAACAGGTAGAACAATTTGTGCGATCGCTAAAACGCTCTAGGTTTAGTAAATTTCGGAATTTGAGTTACCCAGCCCCCAGTGGTGCTGCTGATTATATCACCTACACCCTCACCAGCCAAGAAGGTACGGTTCAGTACAATGATATTTCTCAAAATAACCTACCAAAAAATTTACAAACGGCAGTCAAAGCCTGGAATCAAATCGTAGCCAGCACCCAATCATAAACCTTGTTGATGGAATTGAAGAATAAGAGAGTGGAGGGAACCTTATTACAGACTCGCCACTCTCTTACAGAGTGACGGGTTTCAAATTTTCTAGTGGCGATCGCACGCACTATCTTGCAAAATGAACTTTCAAGATAGCGAAATGAATGAAAGGCCTTTACAGCAATATTAACCTAATTCACAATTTTGTAAAATACCACATAGGATTAAAATTAAAGATGAAGGCAACTATTAAAATATTTTCTTTCTCAGAATCTTAATTTTAAAGATAAGTCTAAAGCTTGTTTCAATACCATAATGAAAGACCAAGTACTAGATCGGATTTTTAATAAACCTTCTTTTCCCCTTAAATTTGAACGTTTGGAACTGGATGATAATTTCTGCATCATAGATACATCCGCCCAAGTACAACGGTTTGCAAAATTTCCTGATGAAGCGATCCGGGGAAAAGATGTCCGACTAGGTTTTCCTGAGTTGATCGGACTTGAAGATATTCTGAAAACTATCCTCAAAGGGGAGCAAGAACTGTTTGAATTACAAGCGATTGAACGATGTTTAGAGGATAAACTATATCTATATATAGATATATATATTATCGGCGAACAGCAGGAAAATAAATTAATAGTCTTAATTGAAGATGTTACTGATAGACTTGTTTTAAAACAAAAATTAGCACAGCAAGCCAAAAAAACGAATCTGCTATCAAGTGCTTTAATCTCATACAGAAATTACATGGAACAAGTAATTGCTTCAATGGCAGATGCTTTGTTAGTAACCAGTAATTCAGGAAAAATAAAAAAGGTTAACCGTGCCGCTAAAAAATTATTTGGTTTTCGGGAAGAAGAATTAATCAATCAACCAATATCACTAATCCTTGATGATAATCAACTCTTAATTAAAGATATCTATCAAAATTCTTATTTCAAGCGTAATTCCCAGAATCTAGAAGTAGTTTGTCGAACAAAAACTAGAGAAAAGCTGTTGATTGCTTTTTCTTGCTCAGTAATTGCAAAAAAAACAGAAGGACTAGAAGATATTGTCTACATTGGTCGGGATATTACTGCTTGGCAACGCCGGGAACAGCGTACAAGCGCCCAGTATTCTATTACTCGCATATTATCAGAATCACGCAGCATCAAGCAGGGGATTCCGCAAATTTTGCAGTCGATTTGTCAAAACTTAGGATGGGATTTAGGCGAACTTTGGACACCAAGCCAATATATTGCCACTTCGGTACAAGGAGATAACCTCAATGCAGTACTAAGATGTGTGGAAATTTGGTCAAGTCGATTAGTTTCTGTGCGAGAGTTTAAAGCAATTACCTGGCAAGCTACCTATACAGATGGTGTTGGCTTACCTGGTCGAATTTGGATCAGACGTTTGCCGTTGTGGATTAAAGATATCACAGTCGATGGAGATCAAAGGCGATCGCAAGCTGCTGCTGAGGCTGGATTGCACACAGCTTTTGGCTTCCCCATTTTAGATGATAGCGAAATCTTAGGAGTGATGGTTTTCTTTAGCCAGGAGTTACTACCAAAAGATAAAGACCTATTACAGATGATGAGTTCTATTGGTAGCCAAATCGCCCAATTTATCAAACGCAAACAAGCAGAAGATGCTCTTGTAGAAAGTGAAGAACGATATCGAGATTTATTTGAAAATGCTAATGATTTAATTCAATCTGTCAATCCATCCGGTCGTTTTTTATATGTCAATCGTGCATGGCGAGAAACTTTGGGATATGACGAAGCGGAAATTGCAAATATGAGTGTTTTTGATATTATCCATCCAGAGTTTAAGCAACACTGTTTGCAAAGATTTTATCGCGTGCTATCAGGAGAAAAACTTGGGGAAGTAACAGCCACATTCGTTACGAAAGACGGTCAAACAATCTTTGTCGAAGGTAATATTAATTGCAAATTTATCGAAGGACATCCAGTTGCGATTCGCGGCATTTTTCGCAATGTCACCCAGCGACTAGCAGCAGAAGAAGCACTTCGCCATCAGCAGCAAGAAACCGAACGTTTATTGCTGAATATTTTGCCAGATACAATCTCTAAAGAACTGAAAGAACAACCAGTTAATATTGCCGAAGACTTTGCTGATATCACAGTTTTATTTGCAGATATCGTTGGCTTGACCGAAATTGCTACTTCTATGAGTGCAATTCGACTGCTGAACCTACTCAACTCAATTTTCTCAGCTTTCGATCGCCTCACCCAAGGATATGGTTTAGAGAAAATCAAGACTATTACCGATGCTTATATGGTAGTTGCTGGCTTGCCCACACATCGCCCCGATCGTCCTCAAGCGATCGCTCTCATGGCACTGGATATGCAAACTGCGATCGCTCTATTTAATACTGAGAATAACCAGAATTTCAGCATCCGTATCGGCATCCATAGCGGTTCAGTATTAGCAGGAGTAATCGATCTCAACAAGTTTACTTACGATCTTTGGGGAGACATAGTAAACATTGCTAGCTGCATGGAATCCCTTGGGATTGCTGGTAAAATCCAGGTTACAGAAGATGCTTATAAGTGCTTGTGTGATGAGTTTTTATTTGAAAAACGAGGCGAAATCGAAGTTAAAGGTAAAGGGAAGATGACAACTTATTTGTTGATTGGACGGAATGGATAAGGGGCGTTAGGAGTGCTGAGTGCGTTAGGAGTGCTGAGTTAGGAGTTAGGAGTTTTGTTTATCTCCTTGTCTCCCTTGTCTCCCTTGTCTCCCTTGTCTCCCTTGTCTCCCCTGCCTCCCCTGCCTCCCCTGCCTCCCCTGCCTCCCCTGCCCCCAAGCCCTCTGCCTCTTCCCTAATGAGAATTCGGAATCAACCGCCCACAGGGATAAGTCGCTGTTTGCTGTGAAGCACTTTCAGCAACTGCTGCCGGAACCTGATCCGATGGTCGGGTTTTGGCTGCTAGATAGTCTTTTTGCAGTTTATCAAAAATGGCTTCTCGTCTGT